>DAJH01000079.1 GCA_002498925.1 Euryarchaeota archaeon UBA173
GGCCTGCGTTATGTCCGTCGAGAAGATGATGCATGATATGATAGAGATGCTAGAAGACGCCGTGGGTGACGCAGTCAAGCACGACAAGGGGAACAAGGCAGCCGGAACCCGAGTACGCAAGGCTATGCAGTCTGCAAAGGGAATGGCTCAGTCCATCAGAGTACAGGTCCAGAACGACAAGAACTGAGCCTATTTCTCCGCGTGAGCGAGTACCTCCATCAGCGCTACGCGCATTGGTACCAGCGGATGCCATCCGTCTGAACCCAATTGCCTTAGTGAACTATGCAGAGGCCCCAGATCAGGCCTACTGGGCCTTTTCCTGTTGGAATCTCGAACTGGGCTAGGAACCGTTGACAGCGACTCTGTCGTATGTGTGTGGTTCAGTGCATTGGTGAACCTGTCCCAAAGTATGGTCATCTCGTCAATGATCTCCTCGGGGCCCCACGCACGCCTTCCTGACATGTTCAATACCCCGCTAGGCATGCTACCTGAGTCGGCCATAATCAATAATGAGAGGGCATCAGTAGCATCCCTGACGTGGAGCCAGTGCCTAAGTTCAAAGTCCGAAATTTCCGCTTCTGTTTCACCGTTCCTTACCATTGATGAGAATTGATGGATATCACTAGGCCCCCATTCATTGATTTCATCTGGGATCAACAAATCATGGATCCTGATGCATAGGCTTGCACTCACTTCCCCTACATGGGCGGGTAGTATCGAAATATCGCCACTAATGCCTCCGTCGAGTGAGACGATGAGCTCGGCATCCTTTCTTTCTGCGGTCAAGATGGCTCCTGCTCTAGCAAGTCTATCCGATATTGCATCGTGAAACAGGTCTGGATTACCTGCAATGTGAATCTTCTTTGTCATTTGACCACTCAAGCTGGAGACTGCGCCTCAAACGCTTGATCTGCCATTGAGGAGTGATTCAGGGCCTGCTCAATGATTTTCACGATCATGTCTATCTCCTCTGAGGTAATCGCGAAGTGCGGGGTGAATCTGAGAGCATTTGTGCCACCATGAATTACCCCAAGTCCATTTATCCTGCACCACTCTTCCACTCCGCCGTAACCCACTACTGGTAGTGTGTCAGGTTCGAGTTCCGCACAGAGAAGAAGGCCCGTCCCTTGCACATCCAAAATCTTTCCAGGGTGCCTCGCCATCAGATCTTCCAGCTTGCTCTTGAACTCAGAACCCCTATCGCGAATATTGGACCTTAGTTCTGGAGTTATCCTGTTGAGTACTGCTATGGCAGTCTCGAGGGCGCGAGGATTAGTTGTCATAGTATTTCCATAGACCCCTACGACGTACGAGTCCGCGGCACGCTGACTCAGTCCGACTACTGAAAGCGGGTATTGTCCGGCACTGAGTGCCTTCGACCAGGTTTCCATGTCGGGCGCATCGCAGCCCTCGAATCCCTCGTAGTCGACTATGCTAAGGCACCCCTGGCCACGAATGCCCGCTTGAATTGAGTCTACGAGTAGGAAGCTTCCATGATCGGAGGTTAGCCTTCTTGCCTCGTCGTAGAACTCCCGGGTCACGCACTGGCCGGGGTTCCCTTCGCCCATGACGGGCTCAATAGCCATCATTTCGATGAAAAATCCATCATTCTCTGCTTTCGTGAAGGCGGATCTTAGTTCCTCCACATTGTTGGAAGGAACGAATATTACACGGTCACTATCGCCAAATGAGGCGAGGTGCTTCTCATACTTGCTCCTGCAAGAGTCTGAAATCTGAGCTGGTCGTTGTGTTCTACCGTGGAAACCCTGTACCAATGCGAGTAGTTTTGTTGGCTTGCCCTCGTGACGCCCCCCTGCTCCGGTTAAGCGCTTGGAGTTGATATCGGAGATACGCATTGATATTGCCACGGACTCAGTTCCACTGTTCAAACAGATGAATTTGTCGAATGGGCATTCCCCCTGGGTATGCCCGACTTCAGATCTGAGTTTGTTAGCAAGCCTCTTCTGGCTGAGTGAGGGGGTCATGACGTTTGCCATAACCCAGTTATTCTGCATTGCCATGATTATGTCCTCGGGTCCATGCCCCATTCCAAGCATGCCGTATCCCCCGTTGTCGTGTACAACCGCACCATGAGTTGTGATGATCCATGGGCCCTTAGCTGCGAGAGCAACGTACGGATTCACGGTTTCAGGAGAATAGAAGTTCACGAAATCAGACTGTACCTCATCGATCATGTCTTTCTCGCTCATTGAAAAGATAGATTCGCCGAAATCACTCAACAAACTTTCGAAGTTCACAGAGGCCTCCTCGACGGCGGTACACAAGGAGGGGTCAATTTCTGAGAATCTCCGTATCGTATCATCAGGAATGCCATGGGTCCAAGATTCGCCGGTTCGTTCGCGAATCGCACCTAGTAGTCCTAACGCGTCAGTCATCACACCTCGGAACATCCACGCTCTCATCAAGGTTGTCTGCTGGAGATGTGAAAATTGGTCATATCAATGCTCGCCCCGGTGGGAGAAACCAAAATTCTGATAATCATACAAATAATCAAACACACTTTAATTTTTCAATAGGAAAATTCGAATATAAATGAAATTTCCAATTAGATTATCAGTCTTGTTTAACGTATAGTATAAGTGCTAATCAAGGCTCTGCGTGCTTGGAGAGAAGCGCGGGGGATGCACACTCAACAACGGCTGGCGAGAAAATGAATGACGATTACAGGATACAAGAGCTATTGCAAAGAGACGTATACGTCGGTGACACATTCGTAGGTGTGATCACAGGAGAGAGGTTTCATCCAAGGGACGAATGTGTACAGTCACTGAGGATCAAAGTGGTCCCAGGAGTTGCAGAGGAATACATGAGGAAAGCAGCTGACTGTGCACCTCTCTCGAAAGAGTTGGTACACAGCATAAGGCCAGACGGGGCAGTAAAGCTATCCAAATCGATGCGGGAACTGCAAAGAAGGTGGAGGAACACTGTCAGGATATCGGAGGAGTTGTTTGCTCCAGACGAATTGCTAGACAGGGCTGTCTTGGACAATGATGGAATCGATATAGGCAATGTAGTTGGTATGATCAAAATCAAGAGGACGTACAGAGGAGTAGTGGTAACTCCTCATTTCATGGTAAGGAAGAAGCATGGCATTGAAGACAGTTTCATCATCCCCGTGGGGCAATTGGCTAGGACAACTTCCAGGTTGGACGAAGTCATTCTTAGGTGCTCCCTGAAGAGGCTTCTGACCCTTCCGAGTTTCCTGAAGCTGAACGGAGAAGGTGACGAAAGTGACCTTACCGATGTTGAGTAGGTTTCAAATCAGTACCCAATCTCGGATGGCTGCTCAAGGGCGTGTAGCTTAGT
>DAJH01000024.1 GCA_002498925.1 Euryarchaeota archaeon UBA173
GCTTCGCACCTCTGTTTAGCTATCCCCCTGAGGGAATTTTCGGAGTACGGCTCAAGAAGAAGGACGTTACTCTCGCCTAGTCTGGAGATTATGGCCGGCTCAAGTTGTCCAAGTAGATGGCTATCCTGACTCACCAGGACTAGGGACAGAGAGCCCTGCCCCTCCTGGCCTTCATCTATTCTCAGTAGTTTGTATATCAAGTCGTTACTATCCCTCCTGATCAGGACGTCGACCTCGTCAAGGACAAGAAGTAGGTGAATTCCCCTCGACCTTATGTTCCTCCTTACTGACTGGATAATCTCCCCTGAACTGAATCCACGTTCTGGATGCCTAGAGTCAAGAGACACAGCAATCTGCTGAAGGACTTGTGAGGTAGAAGGGTGATTTCTGCAGTTAACATGGGATAAAACGATCTTCCGTTTACCATCAACGGCCCTGGATAAATCTTCTCCGAACCTCTTGGTTAGAACTGTTTTACCAGTTCCAACGTGCCCCATTATCACAGCACGGCCACTCACTCCCTCGTTGTCGATGCCGAGGAACATCGAAGCAAGCTCCGACAATTCAGAGTCCCGCCCCACTAGTGTTGGCGGCGTCCAATCGAATGACAGGGGGGTCCTATCCAGCAAGACTTTGCCCGCACCGATGCTGTCTAGGTAGTCCGCCATCACACTAGTCGTACTAACGTCGTTCTTAGACATATTCTGAACATTGACCCAGATTGCTGGAGTTGTCCCAAGAAGAGAACGCTGCCATCATGGGATCTCATCGAACTGGTAGCCGGACTCCCATTCTTTCTCCCCTAGGGCAACTTCCAGCTCGTAGGGGGTAACAAGGGGCTTCTCATACCTCACAGAATCATCTATGGCAATACGCGGGCATGCTGTGTTCACGAAAGCATCGACAGGGTAGAAATCAATCAAATCAGGACTAACGTGGTCCAATGCAAGTAAGTACCCCTTCTTCCCATGTTTCTCTAGAATTCGCTTCATCCTTATCGCAAGATTCCTTCTCATCTGACCGGGCTTCTCGCCAATCAGAATGCCGAATGTATTGGCTTCGCCGATTGCCATAATCAATCCGAATCTCTGGCGGAGAATCCTCTCAATACGAGTGAATGACATCTCACTCGCCTCTCCTGTGTAGGGATCAAGCAGGGCTAGGGGTTTCCCGGTGTGCAGGACCAGTCCAATCGGGTGGAAGTCGCCTGAACCAAGGAACAGGTAGTGACCTATGGTCGAATCATCCCCCGAGTAGTTGCATCCGAGGACTTGGCCAGGGAATGTCAAACGGTCCCCTCCGGTAGGGATGGTCACATCGAATCCAGCATTCTGAAGCATTTCTTTGTACTTCTCAAGCAAGTGAAGGTGTTGTATGGATCCAACGAGGCCCAATTTGTTATCCGTCAGGGATGAAATTCTCCCTACGGCATCAAGAAATTTCTCCTGCGCCTCTTCTTCGGTAAACTCTGAGGTTGGCGAGGAATTCAGTTTATCCATCGAAAGCCCCCTATGTTTCCCTAGGATTTCCAGTACTGGCTCAATATCGGGCTCACCTTCGTAGGTCACTGGAATAAACTGGGTCGGCATGCCCGAGTCTATGTTCATCTGGCTGTGGCCCATGTGAGCCACCAGCTCGACGCCCATGGCCATCATTTTGTCATGAACCAAGTCGCATGCCCCATAACAAGGATCGGCCGCAAGGACCACCTTCGCACCAGAGTCATCTTCTATTTTGTCCATCATTTCAAGAGCCTGCATCTTCAGTCCTTCCGGGACTTGTAGTGCCACTAGTCTGTGGTCATTGGACCTGATTCTACTAACCAGGTCATCCAACTGGAAGTCATGCCTCTCAAGATCCATATAATCACTCGACAATCTCTACTTTTCCATCGACTATGTCGATTCTGGCTAGCGTTCTAATCGGCCATTTGGGCTTCTCTAAAGCAAGTCGCTCCCGACCATCCCCCTTCTCGATAGCGATTATGATGTCTTGCAGTATTGCGCCCATGTCCTCGATTGCTTCTAGGATCGGCTCCAGTGTTCCACCAGTGGAGATGACATCGTCCACAATCAGAATCCTCTCCCCTGCCTTGATGTCATTGATGTAGGTGGTAGACTCAGAATAACCAGTGGAAACATCGACACGAACCTCTCCTTCCATCCCGTACGACCTTTTCCTGATGACGACGGTAGGCTTTCCCGATGCCTCTCCAACTGCTGCCAACAGAGGCAAGCCCATCGCCTCAACACTGACTACAAGGTCTATTTTTGACCAGTCGACCATGGAAACAATGAGGTCCCTAGTGGCTCTGAGGACGCTTGCTTCCATACGGGGTATTCCATCCGAAATGGGGTGGATGAAGTAGGGGTACTCGCCCTTCCAGATTATTGGTGCGCCCCTGAGGGAATCATGCAGAACAGACAGAGGTTCGCCGGGCTCCATGCCCCTCAACCTCAGACTTTGCCCTTCAATTGCTCGGCTCCCTTGACTACCTTTACGGTGCAAGGAGTTGGGAACTTGCAACTAGCCTTCCTAAGTGATTCTCGAGCAGCATCATAGTTTTCTGGATTGGTGTGTATCGAAATAACCCTCTGCCCCCTTAGGACTCTCGCAGCAGTGCCGACGTTCTTCCCATAGGCCTGCCTCATCCCTTGGGAAACACGATCGGCTCCCGCGCCAGTAGCTTGCTTGTTCTCCCTTAGTATCTGGTGAGGGTATACGTGAATTCTTAGGGCATATCCATCTGTACCTGCGGACTCTCTGATAGTTGCATTCGAAACCTGCCTAGCGGCCTCAAGTGCCGTATCCCTGATTTGGCAGGCATTATCAGAGGTCAATTCCAGAACAACCGGAAATTCACCAGCCTCCGCAACTTTTCTGTTGCCCATGAAGTATCTCAGAATTCTGTTGTTGGGAACTCCTCCAGAGTACTCTCTCCTAGTGAAGGACTGCCCCTTCACTTGACGGTACATCTTTGCGGGCTTGCGTGCCATCTTACCTGCCTCTCTCGCGGGCGACTGACCCCCTCTATTTAATCGTGAGTACGCTCAATATTTTTGTTCAGCTACTCAGCTTCTCGCTTTCCCTCTGGACCTCGCGCACCCCGATAACAATCAGACAGAATCCGACAAGCATGGAAACGCCGATACTCTCGCCCAGCATGAGCCACCCACTTAGAACTCCGAACACGGGAACCAAGAAAACGTAAGAAGCAGCAGCAGTTGTCCCAATCCTATCAATGCCCCTTGCGAACCAGGCATAAGTTAGAACCGTCGAAACCAATCCCAAATATGCCACAGATGCCCATTCAGCGGAACTTGGTACTGGCACACCTGTACTCCACACTTCTATCAACATCCAAGGGGTCAAAAGAACCCAACCTACGATTGAATACCAAACCACAATCTCCAGCGGGGTCCCCACCGTCCCTTCCGATAGGGCCATCTTGGTCAGGTTGCTAGTCGCTGCCCATGTAAGGGCGGCCAACGCAATCATCACATCCCCAATCAAGCGATGCTCGAATGGAATATCCGTATTGGGACTCCACCCTACTACAGTAGCGACTCCAGCAAGGCCGAATAACAGTCCAAGAACCATTCTTGAGCTAAGTCTCTGCCCGAGCATTGGGACGGCTAGAAGTACGGTGAAAACTGGGTTTACTGGAATTATCAGGGAAGCATCGCCCGCAGCAGTCCACTTCATCCCGTTCATGAAAAGGAGTTGGTATCCCATAGTCCCCAGAAGTGCCATCCAGAACGTGTACTTCCAAGCATTCCTTTCCCGTGGTAAAATTCTAGGCCCTCCCTTATTCCTGTAGATCCAGCACCACGCTGCAAATGCGAATACAGCGAAGACGTATCTAAGCCATGCAGAGGTCGCAGGGCCCATGCTGGCCCGATTTGCATCATCGATTCCGTAACTCAGGAACCGCCCTATTGCCCAAGTGGAGCCCCATATTGCAGCTACCATGAGGAGTAGAATATGGGTGCTGAGGTTTTCCCGATATGACACCTAATCACCCAGACCCAGTAGCCTGGGGATAAATCCAGGGTCACTCACAGAGCATATCTCCGGCTCGCAGACGACTCCTCCGCATTTACTCGCTAACGCCATTGCGGTCATCGCCAGCCTGTGATCAGAGTGAGTTTCCACAGGACTCTTTGGCTTTCGTGGCCTTTGTCCGCCGGGAATATGCAATTCATCACCGATTTCTTGCAGGGACAAATCAAAGCAATTCAGAACCTCAACAGTCTTGGAGATGCGATCGGACTCCTTCCCCCTCGTGTGAGCAATTCCTCTGATGCGCCCTCCATCTCCGATTGCCATAATTGCGGCTACTGGAGAAATAATATCACTGGCCTCGCCTAGGTCGACGTCACCTTCACCATCTTCTATCGCACGAATCGTCTCATTAATCCCGATCCCTGTGTCCACGAA
>DAJH01000080.1:0-4266 GCA_002498925.1 Euryarchaeota archaeon UBA173
GCTATTGTCGCAGAACCGGGATGGGCGGGGTCACCAGGGCCATTGGATGCGAATATTGCGTCTGGCCTCCATTCTCCCATTATGTCGTCGAAATCTGAGGAAGCGGGGCACCAAACCACCTCGAACCTTTTGGAGAGCTCCCTGAGGATGTTGTGCTTGATCCCACAATCCAGTACTGCCAATCTAGGGAGATTCCTGCCATTTCCATCTTGAGCGCCCGGATTAATCAGAACGGATTCCTTGCAAGTTACCGATTCTACCAAATCATCCAAATCGGGTGGCTTCATTGTAGATAGTATTCTTTCCATCTCCTCCTCTCTGCTTCGAGGGCCGAACACGCAAAGTAGTGTGCCATGCTCCCTCACCCTTCTTGTGATTGCCCTAGTGTCAACGCCTTCTATTCCGGGGACTCCGTGAGCTGCGAGGAAGTCATGGATGCTACCTATTGAATCCCGATGGTCGGGGGTCCTCATCATCTGCCTACAGACCACCCCTCTGGGATGAACACCGGAAGACTCTGAGATCCCAGGGATAATCCCATAGTTGCCCAGAAGCGGCCACGTGAATGTGAGTACCTGTCCAGCGAATGATGGGTCAGTAAGGCTCTCTTGATATCCGCACATCCCAGTGGTAAAAACTAGCTCTCCCTGAGCTATCTCGTCGGCGCCGAAGAGCGTTCCCGTGAATCTTGTACCATCCGCAAGAATGAGCAGTCCAGAGTCACGACTTGGCTGATCTATACCGGCGGAACCCAATAGCAAATCTGCCGCGTCCTGGAATGCTGGTGGCTCTTCCACGCCCGGGATATCCGCGCCGGGAATGAATCCGCGCCGTGTCCCGCTTGCCGACATCAGCAAACCTGCTCAAGTAAGACTCTTAATCATTGAGAGAAAAAACGGCAATTTATCGGAGACTAATCCTCTCTTGTTATGATTTTTTTACCACTCTCACTGGGGATAACCTCGACGGAACCATCGGAGAATCTTTCGGGCCCAACATCTCCAAGCCAGGTATTCAGGAATACTGCCAGAGCTGCTACCTCTGAGTGCGGTTGGTTACCAACTGCAATATTGTAATCGGCGATTCCGAAAAGTTCCCCTGGAACTTTGGTCCCCCCTACCACTACTGCCACTGGTCCATCGAACTCAATACTGCCCGAAACATCACGCCATGGCTCTCCGTACATGGTGAGGTGGACAATGGTCCCTCCCTCCTTAGAGAAGGAGCGTAGCCATCCCATAGGCTTGGGTTCGTACCTGCACTCAAGGGTCCCGCCGAATCTCCCAGAGACTTCCTTCCAGGTCTCCAATGGCGTATCGTCCTCTTCCCCTGAAAGAATAATCTCGTCGGCGCCGAATGCCCTAGCAGTAAGCCCCAGGTGCGAAGTAATCCTCTTGTCCCTGTCAACCCTATGGCCTAGCCTTAGAACGGAAAGTCGTGGCTCGATTCGTTCGCTCACGATTTCACCCAATGGGGGGTGCTTCATCAGCATGACTGCCGAATGACTCCTGCTCTTCGGACGGGAATAAGTCAACTCCCATATTCATCATCGTACTCCTGACCCACTGTAAAAGGATTGCATCCCAGAAGAATTTGGTCGCCAAGCCGATCATCAATGCCATCGCCACCAGGCGACCTGAGGCAAAGGCCCCGGATTGGGCATCGATACTTGTTCCGAAGATGGTACCTGCAAATGGCTCAAGGATGTAGAATACCACCAACACAATTAGTCCCCCTCCCAAATTGTTCAGAATGGCATTTCCGGTCTCCCTTCCAATTGACATTACAAGAGTTGCCAATAGGGAGAGGGCGGGCACGATGAGGCTAATTTCTGCGAAGGAGAATCCCCCTATTACTGACAGAGGTATATCTGAATCCCCGAGCGATTCCCCGCCCCTATCTATGGCAATCCACCAAAACACCAGTGTCATAGCGGCCATTCCTCCAGATACTTGTGCCCTGTAGCTTATCATATCCCTAATTTCATGCCTATCCGAGGGCTGTAAACGTTGGATAATTGACTCCATCAACTCAAGTGACTCGCTAGTCGGGCCGTCGGCAACTTCAGGCGCAGAAATTGAGCCAATAGGCGCATTGAGGGCCTCATCTAGACCTTCGTCTCCCATTACCATCGTATTAATCGGCCTCCGTCACATCATAAAGCATGCGACTAATGGCACCCCACACATGGCCGACTGGCGACCTATCCTGAAACGCCGCGACAGCGGTTTTCCCCGCATTATGGGGGTGTTGAATGCTACTCCTGACTCATTCCACCCTGGTTCTAGGGTTGATGGGGTGGGCGATGCAGTGGAGAGGGCCGTAAAGATGTTTGAGGGCGGTGCGGATTGGATCGACGTGGGAGGCGAATCCACTAGGCCTGGGGCCGTGGAAGTTAGCCAGGAAGAGGAGGCGCGCAGAGTTATCCCCATCATTGAGGCAGTCAGAGAGGTCTTGCCCGATGTAGGGATTTCTATTGATTCAAGAAGAGAATCTGTAGCTAGGATGGCACTTGATTCCGGGGCCGACATGGTGAATGATGTATCTTCTCTTGGGGACCCTGGAATGGCGGATTTGATTGCTGAGTCGGAATGCCCAATATGCCTAATGCACATGAAGGGACTGCCATCCAATATGCAGGAGAATCCCGACTATGGGGATGTAGTGGAGGAAGTAAGGAAAAGCCTGAGTATTTCTTCAGAGAAATTAGTCGATTCTGGTGTTAAACCATCAAACATCATTGTAGATCCTGGAATTGGATTCGGGAAGCTACTAGATCATAATATCTCATTACTTTCTTCCGGAAGGTCGGTGGTCCCAGTGAGTGAGATGGGCCTGATGTGGGGAGTTAGTCGAAAGAGTATGTTCAAGCAGATGCTCGGAAGGGAGCGGCCCGGAGACAGGCTTGCTGGGACGCTGGGGGTAGCCGCTATAGCCATGGACAAGGGCGTCGACATAATCAGAGTTCACGACGTCACTGAGCACTCGGATCTATTCTCCGTAATGGAAGGTATTAGGTGAAAAAATGACAAATAGTTCCAATGTTGTTGATTTTGACGATAGTCTGAGGATTGTCGGAACTGCGCACGTAAGTAGTAAATCTGTGGCACTTGTGAAGGAGCAGATATCAGAGTATTCCCCCGATGTAGTTGCAGTGGAACTTTGTGAGTCGAGGATGGCATCCCTCACAGAGCCGGAGTCGATCGATTCCGAGGACCTCCTTAAGATAATCAAGGAGGGGAAGTCGGCGATGATCATTCTACAAACCGCGCTGGCTGCGGAACAGCGTCGAATGGGAGTCTCGACCGGTGAAAAACCGGGAGCAGAGCTTCTAGCGGCTGTTTTGGAGGCCAGGGAAGCTGAAATTCCAGTTGAGTTGGTAGATAGGGACGTTGTTTCCACTCTCCGAAGAGCATGGGCGAAGATGAGCATTAGGGAGAAATGGAGGGTTCTCGACACACTACTTTGGGCTGATGAGGAAGACGAGGAAGTCGATCTGGACGAGGTCCTAGAGGATACCGACCTCCTAAGCAATCTGATGGAGGAGGCTCGTTCCGTTGCCCCCAAGGCAGGAGAGGTCCTAATCGACGAACGGGACGAATACATAGCTGGGAGAATTAAACAAATCAGAGAAGGGAAGGATGGCAGGGTTCTCGCCATAGTTGGAGCGGGACACATCAAAGGAATTATCCGGCATCTTTCGGATTCCAGGGGGGTTGATCTCGAGAGGATGCATGGCCTTACTGAAAGACCTAGAAAATCAGTATGGCCAAAGGCCCTAATGGTTGCTATTCCACTTTTCCTTATCGGTGCCGTCGGTTGGATGGGGTATAATGGAGAAATAGAGGCAATCAAGCAGACTGCTGTGGCATGGCTCGCAATAAATGCGGTCATGACTGGACTAGGCGTTATACTGGCTCGTGGCCATCCACTTTCCGTTTTGGTTGGAGCAGTTGCTTCACCGATTACTTCACTGAATCCCTTCCTTGCAGCTGGCTGGTTCGCCGGATATACCCAACTGAAAGTTACACCGCCGACAGGGGGGGATGCTCGGGATTTCCTCGACATGAATGACCTGTCATCGCTCTGGAAGAATCGAGTCGGGAAGGTGCTCATGGTTACTGCGATGGGAAATATTGGGTCAGTTGTAGGGACTTGGGTTGCCGCTGCGGGAATCGCCAGCCTACTCATCTGAGAGGAGTTCTTCAGCCGGACCCGATAAGTGGCGCCCACTGCTGGCTACAGAAGGTTCGTATCTCGAGGCCG
>DAJH01000080.1:4608-7282 GCA_002498925.1 Euryarchaeota archaeon UBA173
GTCGTTTGAGTACTACAAGAAATGGAACGAAATGGCCAAGGAGAGGGAAGTACATCCCCGTGGAGAGAGAAGGCCCTTGTGGATGAACCGACCACTGCCACCTAGGAAGGAACACTGGTTCATCAGAGAATAGGTCATGCCGTTGGTTCTGCTACTCCCCACTCCACTGCTTCCCATGCCCTCTCGTGGACGTAATAGAATCCCATCTTCAATGGGAACTCGATGACGATGAACCATCCCGCGGTCTCTATCTCGCCGGTAAGCATCCCGGCCACCGCAGCCCCTGTCAAAGTCGCAATTATTCTCCAAGCAAATGTCTTTGCAAGGACGCGTTCCCTAGTGTACATCCCCATCGCCATATCATCGGGCGGGCCTAGCATGGAGCAATTAACCTAAGCGGTCTCTCGTAATGGGTATGCTTGATTTCCTAGGAAGGGGGAATAGCCGGGATTGAACTTGGATCTATGGGCTCTACATCTTCGAGACCCCAGTCGCTCCAACTCCATCCCCTCTCATGGAAGTAGTACAGAACCATCTTAGTGAACACCTCTGTTACACCTACAGCTGCTCCGGCTGCCCAACTTCCCGTGACGATTCGGGTGATTAGAATCGTATCCAGAGTTCCTATTGTTCTCCATGAAATAGTCTTAGCGAGACTTCTCTTTGCGGTTGCGTGTCCAGTGCCGGGTATGTGGGCCATGTATTACGACCCATTCCATCAGGGATAACCTCTCCGATGCAGAGTTCAAAGATTTCAGACTGATTCTACCACAACAGCGATTCCTTGGCCACCGCCGATGCATGCAGTGGCTACGCCATACCTGCCGCCACGTCTCCTTAGCTCCAGAGAAAGTGTTAGCAGCAGTCTCGTTCCAGTTGCTGCCAAGGGATGGCCGAGTCCCACTGCGCCACCATTCACATTCACTTTCTCGGGATCTATCCCAAGTTCCTTGATGCAGGCAACGCATTGCCCTGCGAAGGCCTCGTTGATCTCCCAAAGGTCGATTTCACTAGCCTCTAGTCCAGCTTTCTCCAATGCAAGAATGCTACTTGGAACTGGGCCGTGTGCCATGATTGCTGGTTCAAGCCCCACAATCCCCCAAGAAACGATTCTGGTAAGGGGAGAGTCCCCATCGGCAGCCGCCCGGGATTCTGACTTCACGATCAATGCTGCTGCACCATCTACCACCCCTGAGGCATTACCGGCCGTCACTAGTGATTCAGGGCCGAAATGGGTCCGCAACCCAGACAGGGATTCCTCAGTAGTGCCAATCACAACGTGGTCTTCATCCGCATATCCCACAAGGCCCTCTGGAGTCTCCACCTCTACAATCTCCTGCTCCCAAGTCCCTACGGAAATGCTCCTCTCGGTTTTCTGGTGGCTTTTTGCAGCAAAGTTGTCCGCCTGCTCCCTTGAGATACCAACTCTACGACATAACTCATCACTTGTTTGGGCCATGAAATAACCGCAAACATCGTCTCTGAGATTGGTGAATAGGTAGTCTTCCATATCTTTCGGCATCTCGTCCCCTTGCCTGGGGGGCCTTCCAAGCTTGTACGTATCACGCATGTCTCGAAGGACGTGAGGGGCTTGGCTGAGATTCTCCATCCCTCCAGCCACTACCACCTCTGCCTCCCCGAGCATTATCATCTGGGCTGCAGTGACTACCGATTGTGCCCCACTACCACATAGCCTGTTCAGTGTTAGCATTGGCACCTCGTGAGGAATTCCAGACATCAATCCTGCTCGCCGAGCACCGAAGATAGCCTGTGACGAGGTCTGAAGGGCGTGCCCCATTACGACATGGTCAATTTCAGTTGGATCTGTTCCAGTCCTTTCCATTGCCCCACTGATTGCAACGGAACCCAATTCCTCAGCACTGATTGAGGACAGTCTGCCACCGGGACCCCCATCTCCTCTCTTTCCCCCAAGCCACTCACAGAAGGGAGTCCTGGCCCCTCCAACAATTACGACACCCGTGCCTTCCATGGCATTCCCAGATAGGTATAGCACAAGAGGGTGACTGATGGCGAATCAAGATCCTTCTTCACTCATTGAACCCAAAAATTCTGGAAGTTCTACTCCTGACATCTTAGCCACGTCGTGGATAGGGGGGAGACTCTGTACCAAGCTACTAACAAAGTTACTAGTAGCAGAGTTTCCATCGGCGGAGTTTCCACTATCCCAAACCGTGATCTTGTCAATCTTGAGATTTCTGATAGCCTCAGTCTGAGCAGAAACCATGGCATCGATCTTCTCGACCATTAGCAGGGTAGCTGCAGCCTTTGGATCACCTGACGCGCTTGAAACCAGGCTCTGGTAGCCCTTGGCCTTAGCGTCTAGGACCTTCTGGATTCCTTCTGCCTCAGCATTATACTTGGCGAGAATTGCGTCGGCCTCACCCTGTGCGACCCTTCTCTGCCTCTCTGCCTCTGCTTCTGCCGCAATCTCAATTTGCTGCTTCTGAATGTTGATTTGAACAATCTCGGTAGCACGTAGCCTCTCCTCTTCCTCGCCGTAGAATGCTCGCTGAATCTCTGCCTCGGCCTGTGCGCTGGCCACGTCTGCCCTCTTCTTTGCATGGGCCTCGGCCTCAGCGAGGTCAGCGTTTGCGTTTGCGATCTCGGCCTGTGCGGTGTTCTCTCCAGAAATTGCCATTGCCTCTTGCTGCTC
>DAJH01000080.1:7701-9508 GCA_002498925.1 Euryarchaeota archaeon UBA173
GCTCTGGCTGCCCCTATTGCACCGTCCCTCTCTGCGTTAGCGACGTCTACACGGGCATTCTCGACTGCAGTGGCTGCTGCCTTCTTACCAATGCTCTCGATGTAGTCTGACTCATCGGTAATGTCTACGATGTTAACGTTGAGCTGAGTCAGTCCGAACTTTCTAAGCTCCTGGTCTACGTTCTGGGTGATCAGGGAAAGGAAAGCGTCCCTGTCTTGGTTGATCTGCTCGATAGTAAGGGATGCCACCGTGAGACGAAGCTGACCTAGGATAATTTCCTCGGCAAGCTTCTCGATCTCAGGTATCTTGAATCCCAGGAGCCTTTCTGCGGCATTTGCCATTATGGATGGCTCCTTGCTGACACCGACTGTGAATGTGCTAGGGACGTTGATTCTGATATTCTGCAGCGAGAGAGCGCCCTTCAGGTCTATATTGATGGGCATGGGTTTCAGTGAAATGTAGGCATAATCCTGAATTAGCGGCCAAACTAATGCGGCCCCTCCGTGTACGACCTTGGAAGGCTTGGCCTTGCCATCTGCCTGCTTGGCCGTTCGCCCATATATCACCATGACCTGATCAGGTGGACATCTCTTGTACCTCTGTGAGAAAAATATCACCACCGCCACTAATACCAGTATTATCGCAAATATTCCAATCGTTCCAATAGCTCCTGCTGTTGCCATTCGTAGTCACTCCTGAACCTATGGAGGAGTTCACAGTCATGAAGTCTTTGCCGGCAAGGGCAGAAGAATGGAGTGGTAGAGCAAATACTCTCAAGGTTTTCTCAGATTCTCTTGACTAGCAAGACCTCTCCCAGAGTTCCTACAACCTCGATCATTCTGCCAGTGCCGATTTCCTGCTGATCGGCTGACCTAGCGTTGTATGTGGAAAGCGAACCCCCTGTCTCAATCTGCACCTGGCCAACCCCTTCGTGAGGTATCACCAAGTACACAGTGCCCTTGGAACCAACAGTATCTTCCATCTCCACATTGCCAGTAGATTGCATCGCCAGGAATAACTCGAATAGCTTGGCAGTCCCGTACATCGATGCCATGCCTGCAATTCCGCCAACAGCCACAGCGACAGGGTCAGAACCGTCAGACTGCAGAACGAACAAACCGGCTAGTCCGAAGAACATCATGAATGCCATGACACCTTGGAAGGTCAGCGCCTTGAATGACGCATCCGAACTTAGTACGTCGATCTCTAAGCCGAAGAGCCCCTCGAAGACCCCTTCTGCCACTCCACCAACTGTCATGAGTATGAACCACAGGAGGAATAAGATCCCTCCGAGAAGGGCCGATGCTGCAAAAATGAACTCGAGTCCCGTTGCCTCCCCTAGTCCAACCAAATCGAAAATATTGAAGTCGTCAATGTCAACCATTGAACACCTACGGGAGGATTAGGCATTTGACCCATTCGGCTAATTTTGTCAGCGTTATATTACTTATTCCGCTTTCTCATCGCGGTGTATCTCTCTAATGTGAGAATAGGACCCACGCAGAGCCCCGTTAGTGCCGAAGTTGCAATCAGATTCCAACTACTGGTGAGATAACTGTCCAAGGCGGTGTAAATGAAGAGGGCGATCAAGATTAGAATTACTGGGATTGCAAATCTTCTCAAGAACAGCTGGTAACCTCCAATTTGATCATAGGCCGGATTCTCGATCATTCGATCGATCATGTCATCTAGTGCCATCTTTTCATCCAACTAACCAAGCCATTGCACCAATTAGGGTCAGGCCGACTGGGACAGAATACCAAATCGCCTTCAGTGCTTTTGGAGTGGTGTCCTCGAGATCGACTAT
>DAJH01000032.1:0-7049 GCA_002498925.1 Euryarchaeota archaeon UBA173
GGAGTTGATGTTCGTCTCGGTACAGATGGTGCGGCTAGCAATAATGGTCTCGACATGCGTGCGGAGGCCAAGGCGGCCAGCCTAGTTCAGAGGCATGACCATTGGGAAGCCAATATTCTGGACCCGGTAGAGACCTGGCAGCTGGCAACCAAGGGGTCCATGGACTGGGTGACTTGGGATCTTGACAATATCAGAATGAGGCCTCGTGGAAGAGACAGCAGGAGGGTCCTGTCGAACCTGATTTACTCCGGGACGAGTTGCATGGACGTCTTCGTCGACGGTTTCGGAATCCGCAGGGACGGGGTCACCAAGACGATTGACGAGTCAGCTGCATCCAGGGAGCTAGAGGACGCCGCTCAGGAATACTACTCGGAATTGTGAGTCGACCTAGGTCCTCATCCTCAGTGCCTCGATCTCTGAGTCTGCGGCACCTAGTGATGAGAGGCAGGACTGTATGTCGCCCCTGGAAAGTGAGTCCTCCGCTTCAGCAAGCAGTCTCTCGGACTTCGCCCTCCCCTCGTCAGTCGGCCCTATTCCGGACGAGTCCAGCTTGGGCCTCATCGATCCCCACTCCTTGTTCAGGAAGTCGAGAAGCTCTGCAGCGTCGTCCCTCTCCGACTCAAAGTCCCTTAGATCAGTGGTAAGTGACCCGAGATCCCCAAACGCGTCTTCCCAGGAACCGGACTCAGCCATCTGTGAAATCCCTTCGAGTCTTGTATTCCAATCGCCCCCGTCAGGGAACCTAGACTCCAATTGCTTCCTCTGCCTGAGAGCCCTCTGGACCTCCTTCATCGCATCTGATGCCCCCCTAATGTCTCTGGAAATACTCTCGGACATTCCCTTCGATAAAGAGAAGTCGCCAGAGTCGAATGCTTTCTTGGCCTCCTTCAGTCGTTCTGAGGTGTCTTGCATGATATCGCCGCTAACAGCGGATGAGGCTTGCTCCGCCTCCCTGAGTGACTTGGCGGCCTCCTTCTCCAATGAGCCGAGGCTCTCCAAGTGCCCGGGAATTGTTGAGGCGATCTGGATCGCTTCCAAGGGCTCCTCTGCATCCATGGCCTCTCTTGCTGCCTCCAGAAGGCCTCTGACCGAGTCTGCTGCCTGACCGGTGTGCTCGGATATCGCCTTCTCCCCCTCCGTGATGGCTTCCATTGCTGTCCCCCAGTGCTCGATTACAACCTGGGCTTTCGACTTTGCAACCCTGTACAGTAGCTCTGCCTCCCTTAGCGAGCCATGCTCTGCCTCCCTCTCTCCCTGTTCGAAGGCCCTTCGGGGACCCTCTGCCGACATGGTCACCTCCTCTGCACTAGTCACAGACGATAGTGCGCCATCTCTGATGTCCCCCAGATCTGCCGACATGGCAATGATCCTCTCAGACTCCCTCATTGCCTCCTCTATGAGCGAGAATCCCTTGTCTGGGTTCTGCCATCCGACATCCCTTGCGTTCTTGATCAGTGAGGCGGCTTGCTCGAGGCCTGAGTTCTCGGTCCTCAATTGCATCATTCTAGTCTCAGCCTCCTCGATGGCCTGGGAAAATTGCTTTCTCTCGTCATGCACCTCATCCTTGGCAATGAGATCGGGCACTAGGTATAGAGATGGGACTGCAATGGATATTGCCCATGCAATCGTTTCGGCCTCCGAATTAGCCAAAACTGCAATTGCAATGGCTAATCCCACCAAGCTGGTAAGGCCCCTCAACCTACGAGCGGATATTGAATGGTCGAAAGTCGAATAGGAAGAGTTCCAAAGTACGAAAGATACTGTTAGCATGATTGCGGATGCAATCAAGGAGTCTTGAGTGGCCGTCCCTCCTTGGGAAATCACCATTGAAGTTGCTAAAATTCCAGGCCAGGCTATGTTGGATACTATGCCTACTCTTGTACGCTCAACTGGGCCATAGTCTATCAGATCAGAGAGGAGGAGGGCTGAGATGAAGAGCGCAGCTACAGGTCCTGACCTGGTAATCAGTTCCGCCTCTCCCTGAACTGCTGGCCATAACCACCAGCCGCCACCGAAAACCAAGATCAATAGGCCCAACAGGGCGAACTTCTCCACCCTCATTTTGTGCTCATTGATCACCCTCTGGGGGTAGTCCGGGAGCAGTACCATGGTAATCGAGCGGTACCCCCCTCTCAAGAGGTTCGCGGGTGTTTGACTGCCTCATGGCCCGGTTGAGTCTCGCCCCCAGAGGCGGTTTGCCCCCCAGATAGCGAGAGTGAGCGTCACCAATACCACCAAGAAGGCCTGTGTTGACCTGCTGATCGATGAGACGACCTTAGACTTTGCAACTATGGCATCCTCGAACTCCAGCACCCCTGCATCGTCATCCGTCGAGCTTACCCATTCGAAGTATGGATTGTACGCACCGACCTCCCCTAGGTACACATTGAGCTCGACACTGAAGACTCCAGTGGAGGTAGCAGTGGCCCCTGGGATCATGACGTAATCTGTGCAGTTTGCGGAGTTGCATAACCTTCCAGAAGCTGTTGTAGCGCCCAGGTTCTGCATCGTGACAATGAACGTGACTGTCTGACCCTCTGTCTGATCTCCGATAGCGTTCTGCTGGAGAACCTCTATTTCAACACCAAAAGCGGGCGCTACAGACAAGTAGAAGGATATTGACCCCCTATTTCCAGATGAATCCCAGGACTCTATCTCGAATAGGTGGTTACCAGTTTCCATAGCGGGGAGTTGTACCTTCTCCGCATCTTCCCAGGTTCCGTTATCCACTAGTTTCTCATTATCCAACGATACCATCCAAACTAGGTCATGAATCGAGTCTATGTCGTCGAATGACTCTGTGAGGGAAAGTACGACGTCATCACCTTGTCTTGCGGGATTGTCAGGTGAAATAGGGACTGATTGTGCAATTATCTCGGGTATTATGGTAGGTGGTGAGCCATCCAAGACCAGTACTTCCCATGCGCTTGATTCGCTGTTGCCTGCTTCGTCCGTAACGGTCATCGCAAGTTCCCAGACACTCCTTTCCTTGGATTCATGGCGCTCGCTCACGTTCAGATGCATACCATTGATCTGGCTACCCTGGGGGAACCTATCTGTGAATCCCAACTCGTCGTTAGAGAAGTGCCTCCATCCCTGAGACTTGTTTGATGTTACCTCGATCAGTACAGGTTGGCCTAAGTCGTCTGTGGAGGTGACATTCATCGTCAGCTGACTATCCGACCTTACACGGATATTGCTCTGTGTCTCGTCATGAATGACCTCGGTCCCATCTGACTGTATCTCAGTGAAGTGAGCATACCAGACTGGGGCGGAGCCGTCAACGACATTGTTTTCGTACCAGAAGACTGCTGAAGAGAAGCTATCTGAGCATGTTACTGTCGCAGAAACCACATCTCCCGCGGAGTATCCTAACTCGGAAGGGACAATTGTCTGCTCGGTTTCTCTTGATTCGAGCATGAAAGTCCCATTGTTGGCGAATTCCCAGATTACTGACGGAGTCTCCAGTGCGCTATCTGTGCACGACGCTGAGTACGTACTTGGAGAATCAAGTGGCATCGACCAAGATCCTTCGGCCCCCACTCTCTCCGCGGTAATGGAAGGGGGTTGATTCTCATCTATTGAAATTCTGATGTCCGAGTAAACCGGAGACTGCCCTCTGTTCACCGTGAATTCACTGGGCGTACCCTCAATTATTTCTTGCATCGCACTGTACCTGAACTCCCACGGATGAGGCAGCGATATTGTAAGAGGTACTTCCTCGATAACTGAGCCTGACCTTGGCAGGTCTAGGAGCCTAGTCGACCTTGTATCGGCCTGGGCCACCAAGGAGGCTGATTCGTTCCAACCCCATGTTCCGTTTTCGATATCAACCGAACCGGTCCTTGGAGGAGTTACGGATACAGAAGTTCCCAGTGCCGATTGCATCGGCTCATTATCGAATGAGCAGCAGCCTCCAGTCTCTGAGTCGAGCCATGACCTAGCAGAAACTACCAGTGATGCGAAAGCAGAGACCTCTGAGGTGTCCAGTGTTAGATCAGAGTTTCCAAGATGCTGGTCAATCTGGTTCCTCAAACCGAGAGATTGGTTTGGGAGAAGGTCAGTTCCATATTCTTCACGAATCGTGATACTTGCAGACCATGTAGCATTGAATTGGTCCCCGGGCCCTATTTCTCCCGAAATTGAGAGGTGCGATTGTCCCTCAATGTCGTCAACTTGGGGAGGAAGCGGATCCAATCCGTCTTGACCAAGGGGGATCACATTAGAGTAATCGATAGCCATCATTGCATCTGAAATTACGCTCTCCCTGATATTCTTCCAATTCCCATCTGGACGTGTATTGGTGAACATGACGAGAACCACCGATTCCCCTGAGTCGGTGACTTCCCTCCTGAAGTTGGTCGATGATCCGGAGAAGCTTCCCCAGTGCTGCCAGACCTGTTCGTCATCGCTGAGAACATAGACACCGCTACCGTACCAAGGATCGAAGGTATCGTAAGAGTTCTCGGTAAAGAAATCGAAGGGGTTCTCGAAGATTTCGTTTTCTATGGTTCCATCGATGTGAGAGATAAACTTGGCATAATCTGAGGCTGTGGCGATCCACCCCCCGCCACCATCCTTCTCCTCGATCACGAAGGCGCCGCAATCGGGCCCGGGAGATATTGGGAAGATGGGGTCACCATCATCGTCTTGTCCGTTCGGAAAGTGGCACCAGCTGTTGTAATCATCGAAATACGAGACCTCCTCCTCCTCTCTCTGTTCGGGCATGGTCATTCCGATGGACATACTTTCTATGCCCATGGGCGTCAGGACGTTTTCTACGATGTATTCCTCATATCCCATACCAGTCTGGTTCTCGATAATCTGACCTAGAATCTGATATCCGATATTTGAGTAAACATATCTGGATCCGGGGTCGAAGTCCAGTGGCCTCCGGAGCCACTCCGAGAGGATTCTTTCCATGCTGATGGGGGCTAGATTACCATTATCATAGTCGACAATAAGAGACTGTTTGTCTATGCAGTCATCATTCTGCCAAGATCCGGTCCATGAGTTCCAATGCCAGTAAGTGGGGTCTGAATTCGGGCTACCATCCCTGTCGAAACCAGCACGATGGTTCAGCAGCATTGAGACCGTGATATCGTCAATAGAGTACGATGTCGGGTGATTCGGGTAGTTGCAACCCTCAAGCCCGGTTGGGAGCAAGTGTGGTGCCAAATCGACCATTCTGTCATCTAAGGAAATTGTCCCATCCTGGACCAAAGTTAGGATTCCTGCGGCAGTGACTGCCTTGGAAAGGCTGGCTATCCTGAACCTCGAGTCGACCGTTACCTGCGAGTCCCAGTAATTGCCATTCTCGTCGGTTCCATTTGCAGAGATCCCATATCCCTTGTTGAAGACCAGCGAACCATTGTGCATCACTGAGACTTGGGCCCCGGGTATCTGCCAATCCAACAGGAGGTCGGAGATCTCAGAGTCGAGTTCAGAAAAGGGATCGTCCAATGGAGATATCTCATCGTGGGCTGATGCGATCAAGGGAATAGTGGAAATTAGCATAAGCGAGACTATTGCCAATGCTTTGGACTTGAGTCTCATATGGCTAACCCCTGTGTATGATAGTGGAACCATGCTCGTCTATTCCGAGAGGCATGATGATGAG
The DNA here is from genome assembly GCA_002498925.1 of Euryarchaeota archaeon UBA173. Classification (GTDB taxonomy): domain Archaea; phylum Thermoplasmatota; class Poseidoniia; order Poseidoniales; family Thalassarchaeaceae; genus MGIIb-O5. The sequence goes on from DAJH01000032.1 coordinate 5,621, forward strand.
CCCTAATTCACCCAGGCTTTCCCTAATATCGACGTTTCCGTGGACTAGGAAAAACCCCCCGCCTCCAGCGCCAAGGAGTTTTGCTCCCGTCGCCCCCCTGTCCATTATCTGGTTGTGAATTTCATCTATGTCATGACGACTGACGCTGGCTGAAATCCCTCTCTTTAGTTCCCATGTTGTTTTCAAGAGGCCCCCTAGTCCCGAGAGGTCTCCAGACTCAAGCATGCTTCTTGCAATATCAGCATGCCCTCTGATGTCTCGTAGCCTGGAGATCTTATCGTTCTCATCTTCCGGATCTTCACCGAGTACGTCGCTTGCACTCCTTGTCATTCCAGTGAAAACTAGCGTGAACTCCTCGGAAATTCTTTTTTTGGTTTCTAGGGGTATGTCTAGAGGGGTCACTTCAGTACCCCCCTGGTTGAAAGAAATACTGTTTATTCCCCCGAACGAAGCCGCGTATTGGTCTTGCCTCCCTATAGGTTGACCTAGTATTCCTATCTCAATTTCACAGGCCTCCTCGGCAAGCTGTCTTGGTGATGGATCGCGTCCCGCGTAGGCATGCAAGGCATTCAGTAGTCCCACTGTGACAGAAGAGGACGACCCGAGCCCGGTTCCTCTTGATGGGATATCAGCGATGGTTGTGATCTCCACCCCCGAAGTCACTCCAGTCATCCTCATTGATTCCCTTACAAGCTCATGCTCGATATCTTCGAAGTCATCCACCAGCTCCATCTTTGAGTATGAAACCCTGACCAAGTCGTCGAATCTACGATTCACTGTGACATGGATGTGCCTATCCATTGCGGCTGAGGTTACCATGCCACCTGAGGGCTCGGAGTTTGAGAACCAGTCTAGGTCCGTTCCACCTCCACAGAATGATACGCGAAGCGGTGTCCGACTGATTATCATCAATACGGGGGGTAGCGCACCCCACATCAAGCCGACGGTATCGCGTCAGGTTCCATTATCGCCGATGACAACACATATGACCTAGTCACTACCGGGTCGAGTGGAGAAAGATGTCCGACGTCGTGACAATGAATGATCTCACCAACAAAGAAATCATGTCTATTCTTGATGATGCGGAACGATTAGTTCCGGTCGCCAAAGGGGATATTCACCTCCCGCTGCTGGAAGGTAAGGTTCTAGCAAACATGTTCTTCGAGAACTCGACAAGAACTAGAATGTCCTTCGAGTCGGCCATGAAGAGGCTTGGAGGATCAGTATTGAATTTCACCTCGGTAGGAACATCGGTGGCGAAGGGGGAGACTCTCTTCGACACTATGCAGATGGTTGATGGATACGCAGATGTGGCAGTTATCAGGCACCCGCGGCAAGGTGCAGCCCAGTACAGCGCAGATGCGATTGGAATCCCCATACTGAATGCGGGTGACGGGGCCGGTAACCATCCGACACAGACGATGCTGGA
>DAJH01000032.1:7431-8658 GCA_002498925.1 Euryarchaeota archaeon UBA173
GTCGGGGATCTGCGGTACGGGAGGACCGTTCACAGCCTATCTCATGCCCTGGTTAGGTTTGGTGCTACTCTGACCCTGGTCTCGCCCGAGGGGCTCAAGATGCCTGTTGAGATAGTATCCGATCTGAGGGAGCACGGAGCGGAGGTAGTCGAAACCAGTGACTTGGCCGGAGTCGTTCCGGAAGCCGATGTCATCTACATGACCAGGATTCAGAAGGAGAGGTTTCCCGATGAAGATGAGTACGCCAAGGTCGCCGGGATATACATGCTCGATTCATCGGACATGTCGGGGGCCAAGGATGGGATGATTGTGATGCATCCACTCCCTCGTGTAAGCGAGCTTCATCCGAGCCTTGACAATACCGAGAACGCTAGGTACTTCCAACAGGCATTCAACGGGGTTCCTACGAGAATGGCGCTACTTTGCAGATGCCTGGGCGTCAAAGTTCCGAAGAAGGTGAAGTAATGAGCGAGATGAGAAGAGTAACGGCCATCTGTAATGGCACTGTGATAGATCATATTCCCTCTGGACGAGCCATCCAGGTGATCAGGATGCTCAGGGTCGATACGAACAGGTCAAACCCCGTCTCCCTCGTGATGAACGTGCCAAGTGACAAGATGGGGAGGAAGGACGTTCTGAAGATTGAGGACTTGGAGCTGAGCCAGGAGGAGTTGGATAGGCTTGCTCTAATATCGCCCCAAGCGAGTGTGGCGATAATCAGGAACTACGGAGTCGCCGAGAAGAGGGTCGTAGAGCTGAATGAGGAGCTGTTGAATGTGGCTAGGTGTACTTTTTGGAACTGTATCACTCAGAATAAGATGGAGCCGCTTCCACAGAAGCTAAGGGTGGTGAGTCGTGATCCAATAGAGGTGAGGTGCTACTATTGCGGAAGGGGCCAGAATATGGAAGAGATCATTGAGAATATCCTGTGATGGACGAGTTTCAATTCTAAATGTCCCTTGGCATCATTACTTTCTTGATTACTACAAATTGTAAGATTGCGACCACGGCAAATATGGTAGCGGCGACCAATGCGATCATTGAACCGCTGCCGGTGTCCATTTCTGCAGAGAAGTAAAGGCCCAGCATGACAGCACTCAGCCCGAATATCTGCGTCAAAATAAGACAGTTTCTGAAACTACGGCCTACCAGCTGTGCAGTGGCCGCTGGAGTCACCAGCAACGCTGTGACCAGAAGGGTGCCGACCACTTGCACCATACTTACGAC
>DAJH01000032.1:9050-11301 GCA_002498925.1 Euryarchaeota archaeon UBA173
AGGGGGTCAACGGTAGTTGCAAGCAGAGGAGAATGAATGAAGAGCAACGACACAATTGATATGGTGCAGATGTATGCAATGAGATCTAGGTCACTCTCCGAGATCAGCAGAAGGTTTCCAAACAGATAGCCCTCGATATCAGTCGTTATCCCCCCTCCTGAAATACGCAATAACACAAGTCCAAATGCCAACATCCCAGTAAGGAAAATTGCGATTGAAGCGTCTCCGGTGAGAATTTCCCTTGATTGTAATTCATAGATCATTATGGATGCGGTTACAGAGAACACTAGTGCGTACCACAAAGGAGATGTGGAACCGAGAACAATTCCCACAGCAACCCCGCCGAATGAAACGTGAGCCAGTCCGTCCCCGATCAATGCGAGATTGCGAATCAGGAGGAAAGATCCCAGGAAACCCGCCACTATCGTGACCAATATCGCTGCAAGCAATGCTCGTTGGAACATCTCCATGGTGAAGAAATATGGAAAGATTTCACCAGGCATCAGAGGTGCGAAGAATTCCATCAAAGGGGCGGTGACCTCCAATATCGCAGTACCTAGGCCCATCACTTCCCCTCCTTCTGATCATGTTGGTGATCATGCCCTTCCGCGTGAACGTGTTCAATGCCCCGCAAATCGGCGAGTTTCTCCAAATCGGGGAAGCTCTCTGTGGGGCCATCAAAACGAATAGTCTCTTCGAGGAAAATCATCCTATGTGCCGTCTGGCGTATCGCGGCCAAATCGTGAGAAACCATCAGAATCGTTTTTCCTTCCTCGTGGCAGAGCTTGTCCAATAGTTTCAGAAGAGAGTTTCTTGCATCACGATCGATGCCGACCAAGGGCTCATCGAGTAGGATGAAGTCAGCTTCTGTAGCTAATGCTCGAGCGATCACGGCGCGCTGTCTCTGACCGCCAGAGAGGCGTCCAATATCGGTATTTTCTACATCTTGTAGGCCTGCCATTTTGATTGCCTTATCCACCTTCTCACGACGGCCATTGTCCGACCAATCAAACATGTTGCTGGAATTCAGAGTACCCAATCTAACCAGTTCGCGAACTGTTATCCTGATGTCTCGAGGAAGGTTTGCTGCCGCTTGGGATACCCATCCTATCCTCTTGTGTAGTCTCCTGGACATGGGTGGACTTTTGTAAATCAAAACGGTTCCTCTTTGCGGTTTCAGAATACCAAGAATAGCCAGTAGAAATGTTGTCTTTCCACTGCCGTTAGGCCCCACTATTCCGACAAACTCTCCCTTTCGAACGGTAAGATCGATGTCCTTTATGATCACATTACCGGAACGGATTACTGTCAGATCGAAGACTTCGAGTATCGATTCTTCCAACTGGATTCCACCGACAATGTCCGAAGCCATGATGCTCACCCAATGAGACGATGCCGTCTCAGGGGCATCAATGTATTGCAGTCAAACGACCGCTTAGTCCCAAGAAAACTTAGCCCTGACATACTCGACACCCAGATATGCAGTGAGAACAAAGAAAATGGATCCGACAAATATCAGCGGAATAAAGTCAGCCAATATCATATCTTCACCACTCCCTATGTTTTCACTGGAACGAGCTATCTCCGATTATCAGCATCCGATTCCACTGACTATGTTCCCTAGATTCTTGTTCATCATCGACATGTAGTCGTCTTCACTGTCACTGGGGCGCATCTCCATGGTGTATAGGATCTGAACTTCCACACCAGTCTCCTCGACGATGCTCTGTACAGCGGTCTGATCGGTGTATTCCTCGACGAAGAGAACGGTTATCCCCTCTTCCTTGATGTGCTCTACAACCTCAGCTACCTCTGCTGGAGAGGGCTCTCCCTCTGGATCCAGGCCGTGCACTGTCATAATGTCGATATCATACCTGACTGAGATGTACGAGTACGCGTTGTGGTTGGCTACAATCGTCTTGTCGTGTCCGCCCGAGACGCATGTGCCTTGCTCGCCGAATGCGGCTTCGAAGCTGTCGTCCAGCTGAGTTAGCTGTGATGAGTATGCCTCATAATTATCTGCAAATACATCAGCCCCATCAGGGAACGTCAGAGTCAATTTCATCATGACTAGGTTGGCCTGCTCCTTGAACGACAGAGGATCGAGCCAGCTGTGTGGGTCGTAGTCGAATGCCTCCTCGTCCCCATCAGCTTCAATCTCGTCTCCGTGGTCGTCGTGGTCGTCCTCGTCGTCCGAGTGGTCGTCGTGGTCGTCCTCGTCGTCCGAGTGGTCGTCGTGGTCGTCGTGGTC
>DAJH01000032.1:11609-11897 GCA_002498925.1 Euryarchaeota archaeon UBA173
TCGTGGTCGTCGTGGTCGTCGTGGCCACCCTCTCCCATCAAGACATAGAACTCTACATCGTTGGGTAGAGCGAATCCGTAATCGCCTTCTACCTCGATGTGAATTACAACGGCACCCATTTCATGGTGTTCTCCTTCTAATTCCATAACTCCGTGGATGAATTCTTCGAGTTCATCGACGTCTAGGAGGTCATCCATGTTTGTATCACTCTCATCGAAGACTTCCATCAATGCGGACATTTCTACTTCGTGATTATCATCATGGTCATCGTGGTCATCGTCGTGGTCA
>DAJH01000032.1:12262-12818 GCA_002498925.1 Euryarchaeota archaeon UBA173
GTGGTCATCGTCGTGGTCATCGTCTCCATCATCTTCGTATGCAGCCCAGAACTCTCCCCACGACAAAGATCCGTCGTCGTTTGTATCGAATAACTCTAGAGCCATCTCAGGAGTCATCTCTTCGTCACCGTCGTCGTCATCGTGGTCGTCTCCACCAGGTCCACTGTTAGCAGCTGTCCACATCAGGCCAGCAGCCTGACAGTCTGATTCAGTCGTGAGGGACATATTGACAGTATGAGTACTCATATCGTAGCAGACCATTTCCTCAGGGAAGGAAAGGGTATGTGCGACTCGGTCAGCATGGATCTCTGGGAGGTCATGATCCTCATGTCCCATCCAGACGTGGCCAGCGGCCTCGCAGTCCTCCTCTGTCGACTCGTAGTTCTCGTGGGTGTCTGTGTTGTGGCACATCTCATCGCCATGGTCGCCATGGTCGTCATCAGCCATCCAGGTGTGACCAGCGGCCTCGCAGTCCTCCTCTGTCGACTCGTAGTTCTCGTGGGTGTCTGTGTTGTGGCACATCTCATCGCCATGGTCGTCCTCGTCGTCTGAGTGG
>DAJH01000071.1:0-630 GCA_002498925.1 Euryarchaeota archaeon UBA173
TGCCACCGGGTCGAGTTCGCCGGGGGAAACGGGTACGCTCATCGGCCAAGCGACCTAGGAGTTCGTCTTGAACTTGAGGGGGCTAGTGAGAACAGTTTGACTGTAAATTGCAAGACTTCAAATGCCCTATGCACCAGTTGGAAGTATGACAGAGACAATCCGACTAGAAGTCGGAGGGATGACTTGCGATGGTTGCTCGAATCGAGTAAAGAGCGCCCTGGAGGATCTACCCCGAGTAATCACAGCGGCAGTCAGCCACCAGGATGGGAGTGCAGAAGTCAGTCATGAGGGTGTAACCAGCGAGGAGTTAGGTGATGCTATCCGTTCAGTGGGCTACACTGTCGATGGTCGTGGAGAGGAGTTCAATTGGAGAGACAGGGCGGTCTGGAGGCAGTCGGCTAACAATACAAAATGGTGCCTAATTGGGTGTAGTATCGGAGACTTCGGAACTATTGCCGCTTTCCAATTCGTGTTCACAGAAACTGGTTGGAGTGCGATGATGATAATGGCTCTGGCAATGTTCAATGGAATTATGACTTCTATTGCCCTTGAGACATTCATTCTCCTAAGCCAGATGCCGCTTTACGAGGCGTTTCGAGTTGCCATAGGGATGTCGCTAATCTCGATGTT
>DAJH01000071.1:1009-2797 GCA_002498925.1 Euryarchaeota archaeon UBA173
GGTGGTGCTAAGCTGACTTGGTGGGTTATTGCGCCTATGCTAATCGCTGGATTCCTGACCCCGTGGCCTTACAACTACTGGCGGCTGAAGAAGTACGGGGTGGCTTGTCACTGAGGTTTCTGTATGAATTGGAGAAATGTATCTGAGGAAATATCCGAGTGGATTGGGGATTATGCAAAAAGGAATGGCATACAGACCCTAGTTGTCGGAGTTTCTGGGGGTATCGACTCCGCGGTTACGTCTACTCTTTCGGCGATGACTGGAATTGACACAATTGTTCTTAACATGCCAATCCATCAAGACGAATCGCAATTTGATCTGTCGAGTCGCCATATCGAATGGCTGAAGGCAGAGTGGGAAAATGTCAGCGGGGAGGTTCTGGACCTGTCTTCGACTTACGACGAGTTTCGCGCTGAGATGGGAGTATTGACCGATTTGTCACTGGCAAACTCCAGAGCGAGGTTGCGAATGACAACCTTGTATGCAATTGCTGGCTCAAACAATGGCATAGTTGTCGGGACAGGGAACAAGGTTGAGGACTTCGGTGTAGGCTTCTTCACAAAATATGGGGACGGGGGCGTGGACATCTCCCCCATAGCAGACCTGTACAAATCGGAGGTTTTTGCAATTGGAAACGAATTGGGGATTATCGAGGAAATCCTGGATGCAGCTCCGACTGACGGACTGTGGGATGATGGGAGGACTGATGAAGAGCAAATAGGCGCTTCCTACGACGAGTTAGAGTGGGCCATGAAGGAGTTAGAAAATCCCTCGAATTCGGAAATGTCTGATCGAGAACGAGAAGTAATTGACCTGTACATCGATTTGCACGAGTCCAACTCTCACAAGATGGTCCCGATTCCAGTTTTCAAGCTGAATTCTGCATACAGGGGCGATTAGGTGGAAGAGGATGAGCCTCTCCGAATATACGTCGGCAAGGGTCGTGCTCCGTACAGTGGGATGGTTCTAGACTCAATTTTCACGTATCTGCGTCGAGCACTGGTTGCCATGGTAGTGATAGGGATATTTCTGATGATGATGCCGCTCTTTCTATGAGCCATCCTTGTTACGGCGATCCTCGACCTTTTTCTTGTATGCAGCATCGGAATCTGCATCGGTCCACCCATCAAGGAAGAGTCCCCCAGACTTGTGAACGCCCCCTCTGACGTTCCCCTTTCTGGGCTTCCTGTAGATGTCCTTCTTCTCGGAGTGTCTGCTGAATGCCTTAGGACGGCCATCTCCACCCCTCTCCTGTCCAGAAAGGGAGTAAGCACGCCATTCAGCGGTCGGTCCGCCTCTCTTCTTTTTCGGAGCCTCATCTTCCTCATCGGAAAGGAGTAGAGCAGAGATGAGGCCGAGGAAAAGCAAGGGGATGGAGCTACAAAGAAGTGTCCTGCCAGTGGACAAGCCTTCAGAAAACCAGTCAATAATTCCAGAAAGGATGGACCTATCGGAATTTTCCTCGAACTCCTGGGAAAGTTTGACGTATACATTTGACTCAAAGGTGTAATTTCCATCGGTGCACCTAGATGAAGATTCGTCGGCTGGGTTGTAGCATAGTTGTCCGACGTAAATCATGTCTGGGACATCTTCCCTCTGGGTGGAGTTTCCGCATTGGGGGTAGAAGTAGCTCACTCCTGATTCGTTGAGTAGCGAGATCTGTACTATTCCACAATCATCCCAGTTCCCATCGCCATCATCGTCCAAGTATTGTCCGAAAGAGTATATTGCCCATCCATTGTTGATTTTTGGTTCATTCTGTTCGAAGGTTAGATTGGTGTTCAGTCC
>DAJH01000069.1:0-4849 GCA_002498925.1 Euryarchaeota archaeon UBA173
CCGTAGATTCCATCCCAAGCACCGGGGAAGTCCGCCACGCCATCGGCTCTCTGCATCAATAGGACCTTCTCTCCGTGGCGGATGTAAGCAACAAATGCGTCAGACATAGTTTCACCTAGTTAATCAGCCATGCGAAGAACTTCGGGAGTGCAGTATCCATTGCCCACAGCATAGCGAATCCTATGAAGCCCAAGACGAACATCCCTATTCCACAAACAATAACCGTCTGCCTGAACTCCTGCTTCGAAGGCTTTCTGGCCATCTTCAAAATTCTCGCATATGAGCCAGTCTGAAGGCTCTTGACACGGCCCTCGATGCCATCTTGCCAACCTTGAACGGTCTCCTCGATGGGCCCGATATTAGAACTCTCGATAGCCATGACTCAACCTCGAAGCGGTCTGCCGACCGGAGGACCTCATTTAAGCACGCCGGACGAGCCCTAGGGCTCGAAAAGAGACTCACCCTACGAACTCAACGGTTCTGCTACGTAGATTACGCATTTGTGTGTGCAGTGCTGCTCCATGAATCTGCTCGCTCTTGACACCAGTAAGTACCAGAAGGACCCTTATCCCTTCGCCCATGCCTGGGTCAGTAGTTGCACCCCAGATTATTCTAGCATAGGGGTTGATTTTATCCCGGATAATTTTCGCACATGCTTCCGCATCTCCCAATGAAAGAGTGGATCCTCCGACAACATTTACCAATGCACCTCTGGCATCTGAGATGTCAATATCTAGTAAGGGAGATTGAAGGGCCTCCTCGGTCGCCTTAATCGCCATATCTTCGCCTTCTGCCTCGCCGAGTCCGATCATAGCAACCCCCCCTCCATTTTCCATGACAGACCTTAGATCCTGGAAGTCGAGATTGACGATTCCCTCCTTGGCAATCATCTCCGAGACTCCTTTGATACTCCTCATTAGTAACTCATCTGCAACACGGAATGCCGCATCCAGGGGGAGGTCCCTGACGCCCTCCACTTCGAGGAGCCTCTCATTGGGAAGCACCACTACAGTATCGCATACCTCCCTCAGCCTCTCCAGTCCCCATTCCGCATTCTGCCTCCTTAGGGCTCCTTCTGAGAGGAAGGGGTAGGTCACGACAGCAATTGTGAGGGCACCGGCGGAGCGAGCAAGCCGTGCTATGACATGAGCGCTCCCTGTGCCGGTACCCCCGCCAAGTCCTGCTGTGATGAAGGCTAGATCACAATCCTCGATCTCGGCCTTCAAAGAGCGTTCGGACTCGTACGCTGCCTGTTCCCCTTTCTCCGGTTCTCCTCCAGCGCCCCTGCCTCGCGCCGACCTACCAATCAGAACTTTGTTGCGAACGGCTACTCGCAACAAGTGCTGTGCATCAGTATTGACTGCAATCCCTCTAACATATTCCTCATCGAAAAGATCCTCATGCTCTAGTCGTGCTACCGTATTAGAGCCACAACCACCACAACCGAAAACACGTATTTTTGGCTGTAGTGACATCAAGAGGCTCTGTAGCTCTGGATCACTCTCAGTATCAATTGGCCCAGTGGGGATTTCTCCCTCGTCATCAAGCTCCAGAACTCTGTTGATGAGGTGCTTCACGGACACGAGCCGAGTCGAACAGAGGATAACCATTACCCCAGTGGAGGGGCACTTCACAGGGGTTTAGACACGGCCCCTCAGGGGCCGTCAGAGAAGTTGCTCCCTGGTCTTGATGAATCTGACTATGAACGTGTAGAGCCCTCCCCAAGCAGAAATAGCGAGAGCGAAGGTAACGCCATTCAACTCATTATTACCCAATAACCCCCATTCTGCTAACTCATGAATACTCGAGGCTGACATCCCCATCGTCCCAGTCTGAGCCTGCCAAGCAGCGACTACAAGGCCCACTAGGGTCAGTACCATCCTATCGGCCCTGGAGAACCCTCCATAGATTCTACCCAATCCAACCGATTGTGCCTGTGTTCCCATGTATGAACCGAAAAGGGTCAGAAGGCCGGCCAATAGTCCCGAGCGAGGATCACTAACGAAGGCCACGTTCATCCCCAAGGCAACTAGAAGTCCTACGTCAACTACCCTGTCTATCGTGTGATCCAGGAAATCCCCGTAGGGACCGTCAATACCCTGATGCCTCGCAAGTGCCCCATCCAGCGCATCAAGCACTCCAGCTACGAGGATTAGCACTACCCCCCCTAGGATGGCAATCGCCCCCGCCTCATCCAAACCAGCTCCTGAAAGCAGATAGAAGGCAGCAATTGCCAGTAACAGGCTAGTCCAAGTAAGTACATTCGGATCCAAGTCGCCCATCTTGAGAACCAATGGGTGAATCGCCTTTGTCCACTTAGCCCTCATCTTCTCAAACATCACGATTCCCCCATCTGCGCGACCCAGTCTATTGTCGAGCCAATACTCATTGGCTTGAAGCCATCTGATATCCAACTCTGAATATTATCGACCACGGACCCTATCTCATTCACCGTAGTGTCGAACTCTGTCCAAGGAAGACCTCCCCCAAATTCATTCCAAGGCCCTCCCAGGAGCTCCCACTCGTAGTTAGAATTTATTTTCCCTTCCGAATAGCCTCGTTCTGTGAGCCTTCTCCTCAGAACATCCGGAGAGCACCTTAGTACTACAACCGCATCAACGGGAAGATTGTGTGACAGGTGACCATCGACAATCCCAATCCCTTCCTCCGTCTTTGCCCACTCTCCAGTCAGAAAAAGCCCCAGCTTCTCGGTATCTATTGGCCTAGCACCGTCTTTAGGATCGACTTCACCTATGCACCCGTATTCTTCGGCCAGATCCTCGACAGATACCAATGTGAAGCCCCTTCCCTCCAATATTCGACTGACAGAGGTTTTTCCTACGCCAGGTGTCCCAGTAATGGCGACCCGGAATCCTCCTTCCATGCATGTCCGCACGTGTGAGAAGCAATGAATACTGCGTGAGCCAAGCGTAACATTGACCACGGACACCCATTGCCGAGAGTGAGTAAGCATGTCTGAGAAGGTTAGTTGGATCGGCGCCATGGACCCGCGAGAGAAGATTCTGAACCTACTGCTGGTTGCAGTTCCAGTTACCTGCTACTTCTCCTACATAGCACACGACGAATCAATGGCTTTCTTCTCGTCACTAGTCGCTATAATGCCCCTAGCGTTCCTGATGGGGCGAGCGACAGAGGAGATCGCCCTACGAACGTCCGAGTCTCTCGGGGGGCTTCTCAATGCGACCTTCGGAAACGCCGCCGAGATGATAATCGCGCTCCTCGCGATTTATGCTGCATCAAAGGCAGCCTCAGGAAGCGAGACGGAAGCGCTCATGGTCAACCTAGTGCAGGCGAGCCTCATAGGGAGCATACTGGGGAACCTGCTCCTAGTGATGGGACTGGCATTCGTCTGGGGCGGTATTCACTACACAGAGCAGAAGTTCTCGCAGACTCAGGTGAGCTCTAATGGCTCCCTGATGCTACTAGCAATGATCGTCCTGATCATCCCAGCAGTGTTCAACTCCACTGTAGGAGGTACAGAGGGAGACGAGGGCGTGGCGACACTCAGCCACGTCGCTGCGATCGTCCTCCTCATGCTGTACGGACTTTTCCTTTACTTCCAATTCAAGTCGCACGTCGACCTCTTCGCCACTGAGTCCCATAATCACGAGGAGCCGGAGATGAGCCAGCGTGATGCTGTCATACTGCTGGTAGTCGCAACGGTCCTAGTTTCATGGATGGCAGAGATTCTTGTTCACTCAGTCGAGTATGCCGCTGATGATATGGGACTCCCCCACCTGTTCATCGGCGTTATCCTCCTTCCACTGTTTGGAAACGCAGCTGAGCACTTCACAGCAGTCACCGTAGCTGGGAAGGACAAGATGGACCTATCTTTCGCAATCTCGATGGGGTCTTCAACACAGATCGCGGTTTTCGTTGCACCCATGATGATAATCGTTGCATGGGTATTGGGCGTACCGCTGACCTTCGAGTTCGGCAAGCTGGAAACGGTTTCCGCGTTCCTCTCTGTCCTCATCGTAAATATCATCGCATCCGATGGCAAGTCAAATTGGCTCGAGGGCGCGTTATTACTGGGAACATACGTGGTACTGGGGGCTGCCTTCCTGGTGCACCCATAGTGCACTCAACAGCAACCATCTTCACGGTCGGGCGCCAAAACAAACACCACTCGGTCAACGCCATCTATGTTCCTGAGTTCACCGACCATTACCCTGACCGATTCTGCTGTACCCTTCACCTGCATTGTGTCGACACAAGAGTGACTGGATGGAAGACAGTTGTGATGGTAAGATGAAACGTCAATACGTCCTGAGTGCCTAATCTCAGCCAATTTATTCTCAATATCGTGCTGGAAGTAGACTACAGCGGTGCCCTCTACCTCAAGGTCGTCCTCCATGTCACTTAGGCTGCCCCGAATCGCCTCCTCGGCGAAATGGATACTCGCATCTCTGAGGAACATACTTCTGTTCTTGTACCCCGACCTCTCAACTAGTTTCCCAAGCCTCTCAGCAAACTCGTTATCTGTACTGAAGGAGACTATGCGGGTCATATTGCCCCGTCCCATACTTCAGTAATAATAATTGTGCATTTACTAGTTATTAACATGTCTTAAATAAGTAATAGCGGGCGGACGGCCCATGAAGAGTGTAACGTACAGGTCAATTCTGTTGAGCGTGTTGATGATAACATCTAGCCTAGCTGGATGCCTAGGAGACGAGGCAAACGATGCCGACGAGATCGATGTCGTAGACCCAATTCCCGTATTCGGTAGCGTGATGGTTTCGACCTACCACGTAGGTGAGCTAGTCAAGGCAGTCGCAGGCGACAACGTCGTGATGGACTACATGAGCCAGGACAACATTCCTGT
>DAJH01000069.1:5151-5418 GCA_002498925.1 Euryarchaeota archaeon UBA173
CATGAGCCAGGACAACATTCCTGTTCACGACTACGAGCCCTCTGCAGCTGACTTAATCAGGCTGCAAGAAGCTGATGTCTTCTTCTATCACGGATTGAATCTCGAACCATGGGTCGATGCCACACTCGCGTCCCTTGGAAGCGATGCACCCCCTTCCTTCATGACGCACACAATGCCCAGCGGCGAGATCACGCTCGATTACGAGTCACTGCTGGTTGCAGACCTGTGCGAATTGATGAACGACGGCCCATTTGAGAGCACTACCCT
>DAJH01000037.1 GCA_002498925.1 Euryarchaeota archaeon UBA173
CCTTGACCCTGGCCCTGGCCTTCGCCCTGGCCTTCCTGCTCTGACTCGCCACCGCCGTTGGTGCCACCGTCTCCATTGCCCTCTTGGTTGCCCTCGAAGTCCGGATCGTAGGCGTCGGGGATACCGTCGCCATCCGAGTCTGAGGACGAGCCGTCGTTGGGGTCATTTGGGAACGGATCCGATCCGTCTGCGACGCCGTCGCCGTCAGTGTCCGCCGAGTTCGGGTTGGTACCCGAGGCGTACTCCTGACTGTTCGACAAACCGTCACCATCAGGATCTGCATTGGCGTCACTGGCTGAGTTGGGGTTCAGCCCGTAGGCAGACTCCCAACCATCAGGCAGACCGTCATTGTCCGTGTCTGGGTTATTCATATCAGTCCCTGCAGCTTGCTCCTCTGCATTTGTCAGGCCGTCACCATCCCAATCTGCACCACCATCAGAGGGGTCCAGAGGGTTGGAACCGTCAGCGCTTACACCGACGGAACCTGCCATTAGCACAAGGAGAAGTGCAACTAGCATGCTCGCGTTCTTTGTCTTCTGCATTTTCATCATACTCCAAATTCAGTTTAGAGAACCCGCTGTTCTCTCTTTCCGGCCAATGCTCGCGCTGATTTCCGCGCGTCGCAATAGTTCCGGGAGGTGCGGAATGGATTTTGGGACGACTTAGTAACTGTATCTTGATTCTCGATAAACGCTACACTGAGCGGATATTTCTTAATCCTGATACTGCTTTCTACTCTAACTCGTTCCTCCTTTCCTATCATCCGGTCTCACGGGCTTTCATAGGGAACCCACTGTTCCCTCTAAATTCTGAGTGACGTGAAGGCTATTTCAAGGGTTCCCGTGGAAGTTTCAGGGAGAAAGTCTCGATAGTTCTGCATTGAAGCGGGTCGATCCTAGGAAAAGAAGGACGGGGGATGCCAGTGTTGCCAACACCAATGCACCTAGGAAAATATTCGACCAGAGCTCTATTCCCGTTCCCAATGTGAGGTACAGTATCCAGCCCGCGCCTGTGAACATTGGTAGTCTGTATCTCTTGCTAAAGAGAGAGACTCTGGCCCTAGCTACTTCATCATTGAATAATTGGGGTGCCTCGCTTGCCTCTACTAGACCCATTTCTACGGCACATCGGGCACATACTAGGTGCCGAGGACCGATTCCACCGATGAACTGCGACTTGTCGTAAGTCTGGTTGCAGATCCTGCAGGTCGGCATTGACACTACCAGTGGGGGTTTCTCCTTCAACGCTACGGTTCGAGGCGCTTGGTTTCGAGGTTAGGTTCGATGTTTGTTTTGGTTAACTGGAGGAATGACTTCAGGATGTCATGGCCTAGTGGGCTCCCAACCGATTCAGGGTGAAACTGAATCCCATGTACGGGGAGTACTCTGTGTCTGAGGCCCATCAGAAGTGATCCGGTGGCGTCCCATGAATTTGGAATCAGGTCACCGTCTTGAGATGGGGAAAGTATCAGGCTGTTGTATCTCATCATCACCATCTCTTTCTCCAGATTCGAATACAAACCGGTGCCATCATTGATTGTGACCGATGGTTTTCCGTGAACCGCACCCAAGGGTGATTCGATTAGATCCCATCCAGCGGCCCTCCCTATTGCCTGGTGGCCGAGACATAGTCCCAGTAGAGGGATGGCCATGGAGCCGTCGGTCAACCTACCTGCGATTGCCCTGCGGGCGATTTCCATTGTTATGGGAGAGGCTTCTGGCCTTGCCGGACCGGGTCCGAGGATTATTCTTGATGGCTTCAGCTGGTCTATCCAGAATTCGACTTTCTTTCCAGCATCTTCATGGTTTTCTGGTCTACCCTCCAGCACAACAACATCAGACCCCAGTATTGCGATCTCCTGTGCTATGTTCTCCGTGAATGAGTCCAGATTGTCCACCAGGAGAGTCGCTCCTTTAGGTGCATTAACCAGATTATGAAATATCGAGCCTATTGACGGCTCTGCTTCTGGGGTTTCTTGGGATATCAGCCCTATTGGGCCGCTGACATGGGGGACTGGCATAATCTCGACTTTTCTATCCGGCAAGTCTTCGCTTGAGAACCCCGTTCTGAATCCCCATGCTGCCTCCGTCAGTGCAGCAGCCTTCCATCTGGCTTCCTCTACCTCTTCGGAAGGTGAGGAGTCGATCACTATTCCCCCTCCCGCTTGGACCGTGCCGTACCATTGATTCGGTCCTGAATGTGCTTCTAGGGTTCTGATTAGGATATTCCAATCTGCTATTCCAGCGCCACTGTGGACATGACCCATTGATCCAGTCCACGCCCCTCTGGGGTTTCCCTCCAATTCGTTTATTGCGGCTATTGTAACCGTTTTCGGGCATCCTGTGATTGAGCCCCCTGGGAACATTGCCGAAACAGCATGGCCAGCACTGACGGTCTCGGACAGCTTTCCCTCGACCCCACTGACCAGGTGCTGCACGTTAGCTAGGGCCTCTATCCTCCAACCAGACCAATGTATAGAACCGGTTTGGCATACTCTGCTCAGGTCATGTCTCTCAAGGTCGACGAGCATCAGATGTTCTGCTACCTCCTTTTCCGAAGACGCCAGTTGGTGACGTAGTTCGGAGTCGGTTTGATCATCCCTTCCTCTTTTCCTAGTTCCCTTGATTGGCCTCGTACTAACCATGCCCCCTTCTACCTGGATTAGTCTCTCGGGACTTGAAGATGCAACGGACCAACCCAAGTCACCAACCATCATCCAGGAAGAGAAGGGTGCTGGATTGGAGTCTATTAGCCTGAGGAATGATTGCCATGGATTTCCGGGCATTTCGCCCCTCCACCTCCTGCCATAATTTACCTGGTATAGATTTCCAAGAGTAATGCCCTGTCTGATCCTGGAGACCTTTCGGGCATGTTCAGAGTCTGATTCGCTCTCTGGAACGTTATCTGGAGGGTCTAGTGGCCCCACTGAGTCGAGTTGGGCTATTTCAGGAGGGTTGCTGCACCAATCGTGGTCATCAATCGCAACGACGCTTATCATTCCTGTATTTCTTTCGTGTATCATCCATGCGTCTGCTCGCCAGAGAACTCCGAGAATAGTTCCTGGAAGAGGATTGTTTGGAAGGGAGATTGGAACTGTCCAGCGAGCAAGGTCATACCCAATTATTCCAGCAAAGCCGCCAGGGACAATTGGTAATGAGTCATTGAATGAGGGTTTAATCTCTAGATCTTCGGCTATCCTAAACACGTCACTGAGTTTCGATGGCCTGTGCTGTTTGATTGTGACCCACCTGTCATCAACAAATTCCTGAATCATGAGGTGCAAGGGGGGTGGGTTGGAGATTTTCACTTCACCATCTAGTGCTGAAGATACCGGTGGATCGTCAATGGCTTCTGGCTCTATGAGTAGAATTCGGATACTTCCCAGACACGGAAGAAGTGATTTCATCGAAAGATCGGTAACTGGCCCAGTAGAGTTCAGGAGAATCTCATCCCCAGGTCCGCTTCTCGATTCTCTGAGATTTCTAAGAGCACCTACCAGGGGGTCTTTGAATTCGGTGATTCCGAGTGAAATTTGAGTTGCCCTGAACATCAAATTACCTCCATCCAGGAATTGTGGGCAGCTGTGAAAAGGGGCCCTCTTGGCCTGCCAATTTTCCTGCCATCTATCGTCCCTATTGCCCTTATTCCCATACCGCTCCCACACACGACCATCTCTGAAGCCCTGAGAATCATACTTAGAGTAATCCTTGCCATCCTGACGGGAATCCCAGCCTCTTCGAGCCCTGGCTTGATCGATTGGATCGTAATTGAGTCCAGGGCTCCATCGGAACTTCTCGGATGGTAGGCTACTCCGTCACTATCTAACAGCAGAGGCGCGCATCGATCACCGTCTATCAGGACTTCATCCTCGAAGAGGAGGCCTATGTCTGCACCGTTCTCAATCGCTATTTTCCTAGCCTGCCTATGAGGCTCCCAGTCTCCATGCTTGGTTCCTCTGACTGGCTGTTCCCAGTTTGGAGCGGCTAGTGAGATTGCTGATAGAGGCCGATTTGGCCACTTCTCTATCGTGAGTGGTTCGATACGAGTCTGCCCTTCCTTACTGACTTCTACGATAAGCAGGAAATCTGACTGATCGGGGCTATTATTCGGCTCTCCCGGATGCTCCAGCCCTCCTAGTCCTGCGAGCACTATGTCAGAGAGGTCTTCCGGGACATCGATTCCAAGTATCTCGGCATGTCGACGGATCCTCGCGAAGTGCAAATCCGCTGATACTAGTGAGTTCTTGCCATCCCAGCCCATAGCAGACCAGACTGCAGAGTTCGGCTCGGCCGGAACGGGCATGGCTCGCGATAGCCGGTTAGAGATTCAAGGCCTTCTATTGCTCAGAGCATGTCATCGAGGAACGAGGTGTCTACATCTTCGTCACCCATGTCGTCTGCGAGGTCGTCTAGGTCATCGATATCCAGGTCGTCTGCGAGGTCGTCTAGGTCGTCTAGGTCGATGTCCTCCGACTCCTCTCCGAGGAGCTCGTCGACGGCCTCTGCATCCGCCTCTGGGGCTGATTCATCGATCTCTCCGCCTATGGGCTGGGCGGTCGGGCCCTCGCTCATACCGTCATAGGAGCTGGCCGGTACGTCAGCCATGGTCCCGAAAGAGTCGGATGAAAGCTCCGCGTCGTCGACTCCGAACTCCTCATCGCCGGTCAGTCCAGAAGCCTCCCTCATCATCTGCTCCTCGAGTTCGACCTCAAGAGCCCCCATCTCCCATGGCTGGGGGGCTGCGTCCCTCCTTGGCCTGATGAAGAGCAGGGCGCCTGCTAGTATCATCAGTGCCGAAGCCACGGCTATCAGCTGGTTCATGTCGCCACTGAGGAGTTGGTCTACCCATGATGCGCCGGACTCGGATTCGTCCCCTCCGACAGAGCCGAATGAGCTCTCAGACCAAGGGAGTATCTCGAGTGGGTCTACAGCGAGTCTGTGGACTTCCCCATCGAAGCCTACGACTACTGCCCAGTAGGACTGTTTGTTGTCCAGGGGCTCTCCGTTGAAGTCATTCATGATTAGCAGGGTTCCTGCGATTTCTCCGCCGATCTGTGTGGCGTTTCTAGTGTCCTCGAATGGGTCTGTGCTTACGAAGACGCGATATGATGAGATTTGTGGATCAGTGCTGAGGTCCCATGTGACATCGACCTTCGTACCAGCGCTATCCCAGTATCCTCGGACTCCTGTTATCTCGTCTAGGTGAAGGCCTGGATCTAGGCTGTTCTCATCAACGAGTGCTATGGAGGAGGACTTGAGGTTGGTCAGCCATGCATTTCCAGCTGAGTCGACTGGGGCTACGGCGACCCATGTCATGATCGAGGGGGCAATGGGCCTTCCATCCGAAAGGTGCTCGATGGTCACTGGCATTGGGTCGTTCCTATCTACGACCATCACGGGTGCCATAGAGGTGGAGTCACTGAAGGGGACTACGTCTGAGAAAACCCAATACTCTGTGGTATCGGAAGCAGTGCTTTCGGGGAATGTTACGATAATTCCATCACCATCGTCCGGGGCCCTGTCTTCTAGGATGGGGGCTGCGATCCTCTCTGGCGGGGTGATGTCCCCTCTATTGTCAACCGGAGACACGAGAACCATGTTATCATCCATATCAGTTAGGAAGACGTTGCCCTTGATGTCGTGGACTGTTATAGTGACATACAGCGGGATGTCCGGCTGGATTGGCTCTGAGGAGAGGGTTGACACGGTGCTTCCGTAGAGTGCCTCCTCAACGGTTATCTGCAGTTGTAGGAAGCCTCCTATTTGCCTCTGATCGACTTCAATCAGGTTGCAGGCAGAATCATTGCAGTGGGCGCTTATTTCCGTGAGGTCGTTGAGTGGATACTCAGAGACCCAAATTGTGTAATGGCTGAAGTCGGGTGCGGGGGATCTGTCCCATACTATGTCTATGGCAGTTCCATCATCGTCCGGGTGATCCCATGCGTTGAGTCCCTCTACTCTTGACGGGGCGCTCCCTACGCCCGCGGTATCGGCTGAGGGAGTTGCCTCTACCACTAGAACTGCGTCCAGGTTCTCATTGCCCCAGTCATCGGATGCAACGACTCCTATCCAATATGTGACTCCGTCTTGGAGTGGCGAGGAGCCTAGCGAGTCTATCACGGCCTCTCCTGTGATGCAGTCGTCTACGTAGGCTGCCACGGGCCAGCCATCGACAGTGCTAGGTGGCTGCCACCCCGATGCCGGTAGTGCGTACACAGTATGGTACGAGCAGTCCTCTTCGGAATTGGGAGTCCATGTGACTTGGATCCTTCCCCCTTCATCATCGGGCACGTCCATTGCTAGTGTGTCTGTGATTGGAGAGGGGGGGATGCCATCGTTCAGCCCTCCGGCGGTTACAACCGGACCGAATATAGTGACGTTGTTCGGGTCGAACTGGCCGGCTTCGTCGACGCAGGCGGTGACGAGCCAGTACAGGGAGTTGGGCTCCAGGTCCAGTACCGTCGTGTTTCCTGATGAGAACGGTATGTCTATTTCGCCGGATAGTGCCACTGCGCTGGTTACTTCCTGCTGAACCGGCCAAATCCTCGTTTTGTCTGGGTCTAGCTCATCGCATGCGGACCACTCGAGGACGATTGCTCCGGCGGTTCCGCCGGAGATCGGCTCGGCTACTAGCCAGTCTGGGGGGGATGGTACTTCATCGGATGGCGAGACGGTTCCCGGCCATGCCATGGCATCACCGAGTGACCCATCTGGATACTCTATCGCTATTGCCGCCCTGTAGACTCTATCATCCGAGAGTGGCTCTGGGGTCCCATCATTATCGGCTTCAGTTACCAAGGCAGATGTCTGGGACCAGAATGGAATCTGCATGTAGGTGGTGAAGTCGCTCAGCTCGTCTGCCGTTGGGTTCCACTGTTCCTTTCCTGTTGCGTCCCAGACGTAGATCCTGTATCCGCTCCAAGCAGCATCTTCAGCAGGTAGCCATGTGGCTTCTAGGACGCCTCCTCCGTCGTTTGGTCTGTCAGTCAGATTGGTGAGTGTGGTTGGAACCTCTATTCTCTGCCAATCGTAGGTCACTCTGACCTTTATCTGCCCGTTCTGCGGGGCTTGGAGTTGTATCGTGGTCTGGGCGCTTGTTGAGCCCGGTCCTACACTGGAGATTGCAGATTGGAATGCAGGTTGTATCCCCGGATTCATTGCTGCCATGTCCCATATCCCTGAGTAGTTCAGGTATGTTGACTCAGCCCATATCCAAGCCCCCGCTTGAGGGGAGGTCAGAGTCAGTGCGCCCGTATGCATTGGTAGCCTCCCAGCGAGAGGCATTTCCGAGATCATGTCGATATCCATCGGATCTTCGTCGGTGACCAAAACCGTCTGCATGCCGGGCCTAGCTGTCTCGTGGATGTTCTCCCATATGCGGCCTGAGTAAATCGCACTTAGGGGGTGGGCTACTCTCTGTTCCTCGGATTCCCTCTCCACCAGAGAGCCGACTGGGTCGAAGTGATGGAGTCCCTCATCCGAGACTAGGTACAATCCAGTTGAGTCTAGGTGCGCTCCCCTGGGGCCTGCGACCTGTGCAGATGCTACTGCGTCGTGATTGGAGGAGACTTCCATTACGTCGATTCCACCTGGGCTGATCATGGCTAGGTGGGTTCCATCGGAAACGAGTTCGGTGGGAGGCCATGAAATCAGGGTGTTTGAGGGAGAGCCTGTTTCCATGTTCAATGTCGTTGCGTTCCAGTGTACTATTGGAGCTACGTCAGTGGCGATGTGAACACCCCAGTAGTCAGTGGCTATCGCTCTGACGTCATTGCTGGGAATCTTGTCTATCTGATACGTTCCATTGGCCATGTCAGTAGCTATGTCCCACGCAACTACACCGGGCCTGGTACTTCCTTGTCCATTGTGGGAGATGAATACCGATGCATCGTGATATAGGGTGGTCGTAGTGCCATCGTCGTTAACCACGTTCCTGGATGCTCCAGGGGAATATACGAGCCCGGAAACGGTATCTCCCATCAGGCCGTCTCCGGAATTAAGTGTGGCAATCACAGAGAGGCTGGTGGAAAGCACAGTCAGGCCCGCTGGACCTCCTGCGAGGATGTTCCCGTCGCCTTGGATTGGGTCATCAAGAACTAGGAGATGCTCGTAAATCTGCATCGGTAGACCGTCGATTGTGGTTATTGGGTCTTCCCACTCAGAAGTGGTAGTGTTCCTCACCCCTATTCCCCCCCATGTGGCAATTAGGACCTTGTCATCAATCTCCGCGAAGTCCCTCACTCGATCATTGGGGAGGCCTGCCAGAAGGCTACCGTAGCCCCATGCCCCTGTGGACGTGTCGAACTCTTGGAAGCCTGCGGCGGATCCCTGGTATCCCATCAGACCGACGTACATGGTACCGTCGTCCTCGAGAACCATGCCATCCATCTGGACGTGTAGGGCGGAAGGTGTTGGCGAGTATGATCTCTGAGCGAGATCGACTGACCAGAGCCCCCTGCCAGCGGTGGTTACCCAAATGGTCTCATCTTGAAGTGTCATGCTGTTGACGACGTCTTGCCCTAGTAGGCTATACCCGTCCTCCCATCTTACTGAGCCATTCTGTAATATCTCCCCCTGCAGGATGGATGCGCCGTAGTATGAGCCCTCATCCAGTGTCGAGGAGACCCAGACATGGGTTGAGTTCGATGCGAACTCTACTACTCTGCCGCTTGATAGTCCTGCTAGTTCGTCGAACCCTCCGGCGATTAGCCCTGTACTGTCCAATCTGTCGACTCTGTTCAGGCCTGTTGTCTGACCAGAACGTCCCACGGCATAAACTGGGGTTGAGCTAGATGGGACTCTGACGACTGAACAGCCGTCCATTCCCGGATCAATGATCTGCCCGCTGGAAGCCGATGTCCCAGATGTTACGATTCTCGAAATCCCGCCCGTGTTGTCGAATTGGTGCGCGGCAAGGAGAACGTTACCATCGTGTAGCATACCACCGGGGAAGATTCTGTCCTCTGAAATGCCATCAGATGATGTAAGCGTTGACAGGAAGTTCCCTGTGTTGTAGTTCATCCTGTCGAATCCTACACCCTCCTCATCGTAGCCGACATACAGGATTCTATTCGACTCGTCGCAGGCCAGTGCCCTTGCATCCGCATTAGCAAGACCATTGGAGCCCCCATCTGTTAGTGGGGATATCCATTCATCGGTCTGGCCGTCTGAGTCGTGGTCGGCGAAGTCGAACCTAGCAACACCTCCTTGGTTACCCCACCAGAACCTCCTCCCAATTGCGACGTGTACTATGTCGTCACAGAGAACAATGTCGGCCCCGTAGCCATCGGGGATATCCCCTGAGTCTAGGTCCCATGAGGTCCAGTTACCGGTAGATCCGTTCTTCCTGAAGATTTGCGCGTTGGAGTTCCAACCCTGGGATTGCATGGAGCTAGCCCAGAGATCGTCGCCAATCACCGTCATTGAGTAAAATTCTTCCTCGGCGTTGTTGGGCAGGCCGCTGTTCTCGGTCCATGAGGTCATCCAGGTCTCGTTGGAGGGATTCCACCTCAGTATGCCGTTCATGCTCGCGAAGAGATATTCGCCGTCAAATTCTACCATGCCTCTTATCGGTCCTTCGATGTCTGACCACTCATCCAAGAGCGTCATCGTCGAGAAGCTGAATCGGCGCATTATGTTGTCACCGTATGCCACCCACATCTCGCAGGAGCTGGCATTCAACGGGAAACAGTCACCGAGGAGCCTTGCATTGACCCTGAGGACGTTTCCTATGGTCTCTAGGTTGTCCGCCCACGTCTCATTGAC
>DAJH01000029.1:0-3719 GCA_002498925.1 Euryarchaeota archaeon UBA173
TCGCTCGATTCGGCATGCTAAGGAATAAAGTGATGGGAGACGGAAGGAGAGTTCTGAGGATGCCTTTCAGGGGCGCTCTGAAAAGAGACGTCTGGGAACCCAGTCAAAGAGCCGTAGAAATAGGGGAAGAATGGAAGGCAATTCAGAGAGGAGGAGCAGGAGTGTCCTTCTCAGATTCCGATACCTAACTCATGAGTGGGCTTCCGTTTCATTGATATGGCGCCACTCATTGGGCACAATATGACGTCATGGCCAGACATGGAGGCAATGCAAAACAACCTAGTAAACTACGGAGTTACTGACAATGGAATAGCGGTAATCGAGCTGTGCTCAGACTCGGCCGGTGAGCCACTTTCGGAGGGGAAAACTTCGGTGAACACATACACCCATGCCATGATGAGGGATATCGATGAGGCTGTCCTAAGGGCTAGGTTTGATGATGATGTGACAGTGATCATCCTAACTGGCCACGGCGAGAAGTTCTTCTCTGCCGGTGCAAGCATAAGCATGCTCGACTCCGTTAGTCCCGGATTCAAGTATTTCTTCTGCCTGCATGCTAACGAGACGCTAAGTAGACTTGAGCAGACTCCCAAGCTAGTCATAGCTGCACTGAATGGTCACGCGGTAGGAGGTGGTCTCGAAATAGCGATGGCCGCAGACATACGGATCGGAAGGAAGGACTCTGGGCAGGTCGGTCTTCCAGAGGTGTCCCTTGGAGTTCTAGCAGGAACAGGTGGGACCGCCCGACTCTCTAGGCTCGTAGGTAAGGCGAAGTCCATGGAAATCATGGTAACTGGAAGGAAGTTCTCGTACGAGGAGGCGAAGGAAATGGACCTCGTACATGACGTGTGGCCTGGTAACATTTCTGACTTCCATCAGGATGTACTCGACTATGCCGGACAATTCACCCTTCCATATGCAGCAAGCAAGGCCATTGGTAACATCAAGCGAAGCGTACAGAGCGGTATGGAGATACCATTGGAGTATCACCTTGCACTAGAGAGGGAGCTTCAATCAGATCTCTTCCAAAGCGATGACGCAAAGAAAGGAATTGCAGCATATGTGAAAAGAGAGGTCCCTGAATTTGGGGGCAACTAGTTAGTGGGATTTGGTTGACTTATTACATGGAGATGAGATAGAATGTCAGATGCGGAAGTTGTAAAGAGCTATACAGAAAATTTTGAGACATGGATCAATGATTTCAATGAGTGGCAGACCAGGATTGGATTTGATCCATCTTGGCTTGGAGACTACAGATTCGACATCAAGTTTGATTGGGATACCGCGGGAGACACGATAGAATTCGGAGACTTCACAGGGAGGCCGAAGTGGGACCGCAGGATGCAGATCCCTCAACAGACAATCAGAGATGCCATCATCAGCATGGTTAGTGTGCAGGGAGACACTGAGTTTGCATCGGTCGAGCAGCAGAACCACCTTCTCGCCACGGCCCCCACTGAATATGACAAAAAGTCCGCACTTAGGATAATGTGCGAAGAGCAACGTCACGGATGGCAAATGGCATACTTGCTATGCACATTCTTTGGTGAACAGGGAGTCAGGGAGGCATCGAAGCTTCTTGAGAGGAATGCTCAGGAGGGGACCAGGATACTTGGCTCATTCAACGAGCCTATCGATCACTGGCTAGATTTCTTCATGTTCACTCACTTCATAGACAGAGACGGCAAGTATCAGTTGAAGATGCTGAGCACCTCCTCATTCAAGCCCTTGGCCGCTAGCATGGGACCCATGCTCAAGGAGGAGTCATTCCATCTGGGAACTGGCGCCAACGGACTAAGGAGAGTTGTCAAACAAGGAGTTATTCCATGTGCTCTGATACAGAAGTACGTCAACAAGTGGGTCAGTACAGGGTTGGATCTTTTCGGGACAGACGACTCAAGTAGTGCGCAGTGGGCATATGTCTACGGAATCAAGGGCAGGTACGATGAGCGGGAGGCTGGTGAACCGGCAGATAAGGAGCATCTGAATGAGGCTAGCAGGGATCTGTACTTCCAAGAGCTGCGTGAAGAAATGCGCCGCATCAGTAAGTCGAGACAGGAGGGCGAACCTGAGCTGTTTATCCCCTCTGATAAATTCAAGAGAGGGATTGGAAAGTATGCAGGGGAGAATTATACCGTCCATGGCGAGCCTTTCGAAGGCAGCGAAGAAGATTGGGAAGAATACCTGGAGTCGGTTTTACCCACGGATGAAGACGAGGAGCGCCTGATCAATGAATACATGAAGCAAGAGTGGATTCAATACAGAGAATGGAAAGGATAAGCAAGGGGGTTTTACCGATGCAGCATCATTCACTATCGATTTTTGATAAGAATAAGTGTAACCACTTCTTTGAGCATCTTACAGATTATTTCCACAAGCACCATCATTCTGAGGAACAAGATGCTGATGGATATGAGAATCTGCTATACAGAGTTAGGAGACCCTATGCTCCTGAAATGCTTGATATGATTGACGAGTGGATGGGACTACCGGAAAGGGACTGGAGAGATGAGACTGAGAGGGAGGTATTGCTTTCTCTGTACGCCATTAGATATCCAGACACTCTGTTGATAGAGAGTCTTACCGAGTCGGCTAAGTCTGACATCAGAAGACTTTCCGCTTACCTGCACTTCACTCACCACACTTTCTCAATATGGGACGAGGACACTCTTAGAGGACTTTCGAAGCTTGGAATAGAGATTCCAGCAACCGAGGTTGCTGATCCATTCATTTACGGCGCCTATGTATCGGCGATTGAACTACTGAAAGATGTGGCCCCCTTCACATGTTTCCTGGAGCATGACGTTCCACGACAGAGGCTCTTCCAAGCAGCACTAGCATCTTACGGCAGGGAGTGATTCAGTGAATATCCGGACCGTCGCCGTAATCGGCGCCGGGACAATGGGTGCGGGAATTGCTCAGATCTGTGCCCAAGCAGGCTGGGAGACTCGGTTGTATGACGCTTTTCCCGATGGATTAGAGAAGGGGATGAGTTCTATTGGGGAATTCTGGAACAGG
Source organism: Euryarchaeota archaeon UBA173 (assembly GCA_002498925.1). Lineage (GTDB taxonomy): Archaea > Thermoplasmatota > Poseidoniia > Poseidoniales > Thalassarchaeaceae > MGIIb-O5. The sequence continues at coordinate 3,019 of DAJH01000029.1, forward strand.
GGCATAGAACGTGGAAAAACAACTGAGGGGCAGAAGGCTAAGTGGTCAGAAAAATTGACTGCTTATGAGGATCTGTCTCAGGCGGTTTCTGGTACAGATCTAGTCATAGAGGCTGTTCCGGAAGTAATGGAACTAAAGCAAGATATATTCAGAGAACTAGAGAAGATGGCCCCTCCTAATGCGATACTGGCTACGAATACTTCTGGTCTTCAAATCAGTGAGATCGCGGAATCTACTGCATGCGGGGATCGAATAATCGGGATGCACTTCTTCAATCCGGTTCCTATAATGAAGCTGTTAGAGATTGTACGACATGATGGGTGTTCCGATGAGACTATCGAAATGGCCAGGATGATAGGTGCTTCGATGGGGAAAGAAACGATTCTCGTAAACGATGTACCTGGATTTGCAACTAGCAGGCTAGGCGTAGTACTGGGTAACGAGGCGATTAGGATGCTGGCCGATGGTGTGGCTAGCGCCTCGGACATCGATACAGCAATGCGACTTGGGTATCGTCACCCAATGGGCCCCTTGGAGCTGTCAGACCTCGTAGGGCTAGATGTCAGATGCGATATCCTGAACAGTCTGGCTGAATCATTCGGGGACGATTCATACATGCCTCATGATTTACTGGTGAAGTTAGTGTCTGAGGGCAGTCTCGGGAAGAAATCCGGAAAGGGGATATACGACTGGTCGGATGG
>DAJH01000029.1:4095-11390 GCA_002498925.1 Euryarchaeota archaeon UBA173
ATATGATTCCAGCATGGATTGAGGGGGTTGGAGTTATTGCTGGATTTCTTGGTGTGATTGCATGGTTTCCTCAGATTATGAAGGTGTGGTCGGAAGGCGAGCATGAGGGGATATCGATTCCCACCTTCACATTGGTTTCTACCTCACTTGTGCTATGGCTTGCTTATGGGGTACTGATTGAGTCGATAGCAATTATTTTGGCGAATATTGCCGCATTGGGTTGCATAATTACAATAATTATTGGTGTTTTGAAACTACGTAGACGAGAAGGTAATGGTGCGAACACCGGGAGTTGAACCCGGGTTAGCAGGTTGGGAACCTGCTGTCATAACCACTAGACCATGTCCGCTTGTGGTATTGGAAGAGGTGCAGGTAATTTAGAAGCACGGTGCGGATTATGGCCTGGCATCCGCCTTACGCTTCTTCGAACCCGATCTTTGCCCTCTCTTCTTTTTTCTTCGGTTCCAGTTATTGGATGATTTATTTGGCTTGGAAGATGAATTCTGATATTTTTTACCGTTTCCTACTCCCTTTCCCCTTCTTCCTTTACCGCTCTTTCCTCTATTTCTTCTTCTCGGCTTATCGGTAGTTCTAGATTCGTTTCCATTACGCCTAGATGTTTTTCTTGGTTCTTCTTTGGTAATCTTGAAATCGTTCTTCTTGAGGTCTTCTGGTTGTGGATTGGTAAATCTCTTCCTTATCCCCACTTGATTCTGGATTCTGCTGTAAATCCTCTGTTCATTCCCCTTGATGAAAGAAATTACGACTCCCGAATGTCCTGCTCTGGCTGTCCTTCCGCTTCTGTGTTTGTACGCTTTTGCATCATCGGGTGGATCGTAGTGAATTACGCAATTTACCCCTTCAACATCAATTCCCCTGGCAGCTACATCCGTGGCGATAAGTACCATGCTTCTACCACTAGCGAATTTGTTCATGGCGCGATCCCTCTGCCTCTGATTCAAGCCACCATGTAGCGTGGAAAGTGGGATGCTATCCAATTGCATCTCACCCCCTAGGCGGTCAACTCCTGCGCGAGTCCGGCAGAAAATTATGCTTCTACCTGCCCTTCTAACTGATTTTACAGCAATTTCAGTCTTCTTGTGTGGTTTGACTTTCCAGAATTTGTGATCCATGCTATCCATGCTTATTTCCTTAGGGCCAATTTCTACCCTCACTGGGTCGTCTTGGTAGAGCTTCACCAATTTCGCGACATCGCGATCCAGTGTAGCGCTGAAGAGAACCATTTGGGGTTTACTGGTGCACTTCTCGATGATGGAGCAAACTGGCTCCATGAAGCCCATGTCAGCCATTCTGTCGGCCTCGTCCAATACGACCATGCCGATATCGTCCAATGTCAGTGCCTTTCTTTTTAGCAAGTCGATGAGTCTCCCTGGGCATGCGACAAGTATCTCCGCCCCCCTATCTAATCCCTTCAGCTGCTTACCATAGGATGTCCCACCATACACTGAGAGGACCTTCATCCCTGATTCCCAAGCCAGTGGGTCCAAAACATTCCTAATTTGCTCCGCGAGCTCCCTTGTAGGAGTTAGAATCAGGGCCGTGGGCCTCTTTGACTCAGCGGGCTTTGTTCTCTCAATCATTGGGAGTCCGAATGCTAGAGTCTTTCCGGAACCAGTCGGTGCTCTGCAACATAGGTCTCTTCCTTTCATCAGACTTGGAATCGCCGCGGCTTGGACCTCGAATGGATCTGTAATACCCTGACTGGCTAACAATCGGACTAGACCGGGGTCGATTCCTAAATCTGAGAATCGAACCACTTGGAACCCTACTCAGGGCGCGCGTAGGTTCCATATTTAGTATGGGCAGTGTGAATAGGTGGAATTCAATTGGTGGGTGACTCTGGGATACAGGCGGATGCTACTTAGAGTCGTGAAGTTCTTTCCTTCTTACATAATCTGAATAATTACCAGGCCACACCCAAAGACTCCCGTCCCCAGGCAGCTCCCAAATTGTATCGCATATTTTGTCGAGGAAGAATCGATCGTGGCTTACGGTGATTATTGCTCCATCGTATTCTTGGAGAGCGCTCTCCAGTGCCTCCTTTGCATCAGTGTCAAGGTGATTAGTGGGCTCATCCAAGAGTAGCATATTATTCTCACTTAGTAGAAGCTCTAGCAGGGCTATCCTCGCCCTCTCGCCACCGCTTAGCTTCCCCAGCGGTACTGAAACCATATCTTTTGTGAATTGGAACTGCCCTAGTAGGGCTCTGATATCGCCATATTCCATCCTGGGCCTTAGGGCCTGGACTTGCTGAACTGGATTTAGTGAGAAGTCTAGGGATCTGTGATCTTGATGGAAGTATCCTAGCTTGACCCCTGGGCGAACATCCAATGATCCTGAATCTAATTCCAACTCTCCTTTGATTATTCTCAGAATTGTTGTCTTGCCTGCTCCATTGGGACCAACTATCCCTATTTTCTGACCTCTCCTGACACCCACTTCCAAGTCTCTTATGACTGGCCGTCCAAGACCTTCGAAGGTTAGGCTGGCTTTGTGGAAGTCGAGGACCTCGAGGCTGCTTTTTTCCATTGATTGAAGATTGAAATTCAAATTCTGACGTTGCCTTGGCTTCAAGGATCTTAACCACTTCAGTTCTCTCTGTGCTCTTGTTATCATTACATGCTTTTGGGAAACTGACTTATCGTATTTGTTTGCTCTTTTCATCGATTGCATTGCTCCGAGTAGTCTCTTTATCTCCTTCTGAGTCTTCTCTATTCTATCACTCAGGGTCTGGAGGAAGAGCTCCTTCTGCTGCAGATATGAGGAGTAATTTCCCGGGTATCCCTTGAGATGTGCGTCTTGAATCTCCGCTATGTTATTGCATACTCTGTCCAAGAAGTATCTATCGTGGCTAACTATCATGAGGGCGCCACTGAATTCATTCAAGAATCCCTCTAGCCAATTCAGTGTTTGGAAGTCGAGATGGTTGGTTGGCTCGTCCAAGAAGAATACATCTATCTCCCCCAGTCCAACCAATTGCCTTGCAAGAGCAACTTTCGCTCTTTCCCCCCCTGACAATGAAGAGAGTTGTATGTCCATCGAATGGTGAGCCAGGTCCAGTGCCTTCAGAATCTCTTGTGCGTGACCTGCAACATCCCCTCCCCCTGAACGAGCCATGAGGCTCTGAAGTTCCTGATAGCGTTCCATTGCCGGCTGCCAGTCACTATCATAGAAGGAGGGATCGGCCATCATCTTCTCCAGAGTTTCGATCTCCTCCTCAAGCTCTTGGAACTGTCTCCCCCTCCTGTTCAACTCTTCACCAAGAGTTGCAGCATCGTCAATATCCCTGACTTGGGTCAGGAATGCTAGACGCAGCCCAGGAGCTAGTGAAATATCGCCCAAATCCTGATCTTGATTGCTAATTGTCCGTAGTAATGTTGTCTTTCCGGCGCCATTGTGTCCAACCACGCCTATACGATCTCCCTCGTCAATCCTGATGTTCACTCCCTCTAGGACAGTGAGTGGCCCGAAGGCCCGATGCACATCATCGAGTCGTATTAGCTCCCTTGCCACGAGACTGCGCGTAGACTTGTGTTGAAGTGCTCATCGGTCATAATTGCTCAATTAGGATGATGATTCTACTCTTCTTCGTCCGACTTTGAGAAAACTGGTTCCCTCTTCTCGAGGAAGGCCGAAACTCCTTCGGCAAAGTCGGGAGTCAAGGACGAGGCTATCATCAGGGCCCTCTCAAATTCCAACTGGGTCTCGAAGAAGGTTGATGTGGATGCGTCCAGCAACTGCTTTGACGATCTCCTGCTATTTTCTGACCACTTTCCCCAATTCTTCGCTATTTCTACGGACCTATGAATTAATTCGCCATGAGGGACCACCTCATCTACAGCCCCTCTCTCGAGGGAAGTCCCTGCGGACCATACCTGATTTTCAAAGAAGAACTTCTTGGCCTCTTGTACCCCAACGAGCCTTGGGAGGAGCCAAGTGGTGCCTCCATCGGGAGATAGCCCTAGAGCAAAGAATGCGGCAGCTAGCTTGGCCTTCTCTGAACAGACGCGGTAGTCGGCCGATAGTGCCAGGCCCAAGCCGCCACCTGCGGCAGCGCCGTTGATTGCAGCGATGAAAATAGTCTCACTTCCTCTAATCTTGAGTATTAGAGGATGAAGTGTTCCCGTCATTTCAGCCGTTACCTGCCCTATCGTGCCATCGTCAATAGCTTCTGCAAACTCATCTATTGGACCTCCTGCACTGAAGAAGCTTCCAGAGCCCGTGATTACAACTGATCTGCATGATGGGTCTTCCATCAGACTCTCCAATGCTTCAACTAAGGGGTCAAAATTAGCTGGATTAAAGGTGTTTCTCGATGCATCATGGGAGAGAGTCACAATGGCGACTCCCCCTTCCTCCCTATTCACACTGAATGGCATGATTCGCGAAGAGGGTCACCATTTTTGAACTCCATGAAGGTGATAAGTCGACCCTCACTGGGCATTCCATGCACACACGCGACTGCGTATACATCGACGGGAGATGGGTTCCAGCCAATGGAGAGGGGAAAATAGAGGTGGTAAATCCAACTACTGAGCAAGAGATTGGTTCTGTCCCCATCGGAGATGTGACTGATGTTAACAAAGCAATTAAGGCGGCTCGCTTGGCGTTTCCTTCTTGGTCCGAAAGCAGCATAGAGGAGCGTCAGGGTTACCTGAATGCACTTTCTGCTGCCATTGGCGAGAGGGGCGAAGAAATAGCTGAGCTGATTACTTCAGAGGTTGGCACCCCAATAAACTACTCGCGTATGGCGATGGTCGGTACCCCTCGTGTGGTTTCTCGGTCATATGCCAAAATTCTGGACTCATTCGAGTGGGAGGAAGAGATGAGGAACTCTCTAATCGTAAAGGAGCCAATAGGCGTGGTTGGAATGATAACTCCTTGGAACTTTCCTCTGCACCAGATCATTGGAAAGGTAGCTCCAGCCCTCGCTGCTGGATGCACAATGGTTCTCAAACCCTCCAAAGAGGCCCCTCTGAATGCGTTCCTTCTAGCTGACATAATGGATGAAATAGGATTGCCAAAAGGGGTTTTCAATCTGGTTTCAGGACACGGGCGAGAGATAGGCGAGACTTTGTCATCTCATCCGGAAGTAGACATGGTGAGCTTCACCGGTTCGACTTCTGCGGGAGTAAGCGTTTCCAGGGCTGCGGCTCCCACGATCAAGCGCGTTACCCTGGAATTGGGCGGTAAAAGCGCGAATGTGATTATGGATGATGCTGATATCCAGAAGGCCGCAAAAATGGCAGTCTATGCTTGCTTCAACAACTCGGGGCAGGAGTGCTCATCGCTTAGTAGGCTGATCGTTCCAACCTCTGCTCGAGACGAGGTCGTCGAAGTTATTTCATCCACCTTGGACAGATATACCGTGGGTGACCCCATGGATGAAGGCGTCAAGTGTGGCCCAATGGTTTCGGCAAGGCAGCAAGAGTCAGTCAGCGGGTACATTGCCTCGGGAATAGCCGAGGGGGCGACTCTGGTTTCTGGGGGCGAGGGGATGCCTGAGGGGCTATCCACTGGATTCTTTGTCAAGCCTACGGTTTTTGCCGATGTTACCCCCGAGATGACTGTCTTCCGTGAGGAGATATTCGGACCGGTTCTGACGATAAGTACCTATGAAACTGAAGAGGAGGCCATATCGATGGCAAATGACTCCGAGTACGGACTTTCTGGAGGAGTCTGGTCGGAGGATGAAGACAGGGCGCTGAGAGTCGCGCGATCATTGAGGACCGGGCAAGTCAGCATCAATGGTGGCGCCTTCAACATCAGTGCCCCCTTTGGTGGCTACAAACTCTCTGGAAATGGAAGGGAGCTTGGCTCTCACGGCCTCGAGGAATTCCTTGAAGTTAAGGCGATCCAACGCTGATAGGTCAATTCCCGACCCACTCTGCTTCCTTCCTGTCTAGGAAGGCTTGGACACCGATCTCCTTGTCCTCCGTGTCAAACAAGGCGACGAACTCGGATCTCTCTGTCAGAACGCCCTCACTGAATGGAAGTTCTAGTGAAGCACGGACGGCCCTCTTTGCCACTTTGATCGTGTAAGGTGACTTGTGTGCTATAGAAGTAGCAATCGCCAATGTTGAATCCTCCAAATCATCCGGACTTACTACCTTATTCGCAAGTCCGATTTTCAATGCCTCTTCTGCATCGACCATGTCTCCTGTAAGGACCATCTCCATTGCCTTACCATAGCCAATAAGTCTGCATAGCCTCTGAGTCCCACCACCTCCCGGAATCAGTCCAAGATTGATTTCAGGTTGGCCGAACTTGGCCCTGTCGGAAGCAATTCTGATGTCACAGGAGAGAGCTAGTTCGGTACCTCCTCCAAGAGCGAATCCATCCACCATTGCGATAGTGGGCTTAGACAGTGACCACACTGCCTCCCATGCGTTATCCTCAAAGAATGGCCTGACATCATCTGAGTTTTTACCGGCAAACTCGGAGATATCCGCCCCTGCGGCGAATGCGGCTGGCTTCTGCCTCTTGCCTTCCTCAGCTGGAAGGGGGGATGCCCCTCTAATCACTATGCATCTGACATTCGGATCTGACTCAACCCTTGAGCACTGCTCCTTGATTGCCTTGTGCGAGTCCTTGTTCAGTGCATTGAGTTTCTCGGGCCTGTTCAGAGTCCATACTGAAATCACTCCCCCTGACGGTTTCGAGCCATCCACTGGTATATCTTCGACCATCAACGCGTCGTTTGCCATGGGACTCCCAGTGATGATTGGCGCTTGAACGTATCACAATCAATCTTCGAAGTTAGGAGAGGGAGGGGGCGGAAGTGGCGGCATCCCCGGAGGAGGAGGGAAATCGCCAGGCGGCGGCAAAGGAGGCTGCGACAAGGGGGAAGCGGCTGTGGCCTCTTGGCCTTGACTGGGGTTCTCCTTCTCTGGGATATGCAGGGGGGACTTGACCACCAGGACCCTTTCTTCGTCTATTCTGACATAGGATATTCCCAATGGCATTCCTTTATCTGGATTCTCTGGCTCCTCATACAGGGTCAATCCGTGACCTTCCTGCTTGAGTAGATTAGCTAGATCTTCGCCGTCTTCCACCTCTGACCACATCCTGGCTTTGGCCGCTCTACGTTCAGCTAGCCTCATGCGGCGCTCTCTTTCGATACCTGAGAGTATCTCGGCCCTCCTTTCCCTCTCCATTGCCACATGCTGCTCGATTTCACTTTCCTGTTCTGACTCGGCATCTCCGGATGCAACATACCTCTGTGCGATTGCTGTACCTTCCGGGAGTGTTTCTAGCGCCTGCTCTCCTAATTG
>DAJH01000064.1 GCA_002498925.1 Euryarchaeota archaeon UBA173
TCTCAGAACTAGTCGGATTGCCAGTGTCAAACGTCTCAATGTACGATGCCAGTACGGCAGCAGCAGAGGCTATCACTTGTGCAGTAAGGGTGAAGGGACGGAAGGCCACACAGAAGGGTGTTGTTTACGTCTCACAATTCGTTCCTCCCCACCGGCTTTCAGTTATCCAAAATTATGCCCAGGGCAGTGGAATAGAATTACGTGTTCTCAAACATGACTCGGATGGGAGGGTGGATCTCGAAGAGGCTACCTCTGCATCGGGTTCCTGCGCGGTCTATGTCGAGCAACCGAATGCATTTGGCGAACTGGATGAAGGAATAGTGAAATTGAAGCAGGTAATCGGTGAAAATACTGCTCTCATTGTAGGTGTTGATGCGGTTTCACTGGGAATGGTGGAGGCGCCAGGAAATTACGGAGCTGACATTGTCGTAGGAGAGGGGCAACCATTTGGAATCGGCCCCACCGCAGGCGGCCCAATCTACGGTCTATTCGCCTGTCAGAAAGAATATCTCCGTTTGATGCCGGGACGCATAGTCGGAAAGACCGTAGATGAAGACGGCCGTGATGCCTTCACACTAACTCTTTCTACCAGGGAGCAACACATACGCCGACACCGAGCAACATCAAACATCTGTTCCAATGAAACTCTCATAGCTCTGATGGGGGCTATGCACATGGCTCTTTTGGGCCCAGAGGGATTGCAGAAGTTAGCACTTCGTGTAGCCGCCACCACCGAGGCAACCAAGCGAGTAATATGTCGTATGCCGGGTGTAGAACTAGTTAATCCGGAATCTCACAATTTCCGGGAATTCGCCGTAAAACTTCCAGGTGAAGCAGCTGATGCTGTAGCTCATATGGATAGAGCGGGGGTGCTAGGCGGACTCCCTCTCGGGGAGTGGTGGGATGACATGTCAGATTGCCTGCTCATCGGCTGCGATGAGAGGACGAGTCATTCTGACATCGAAGCATTGGCTTCCTCCTTGAAATCATGGATTGCGGAGGTAGGGGAATGAGCGACATATTCGAGTTCAATGGCGCCGAAGGGACCGGCTGGTCCCAGCCCGGGCCGATCATTGGCGATGCACAGGACACCATCCCCAAATCATTGGTTCGAGCCGAACTACCGAAATGGCCCCGAGCAAGTGAGCCAGAGCTGGTCCGCCATTACACATGGCTCTCTCAGAGGAATTTTGGCATCGATACGGGATTCTATCCACTCGGATCTTGCACTATGAAGCACAATCCTAGGGTCAATGAACGCATTGTCCAGTTACCCGGAATAGACAGGATTCATCCACTACAGCCCGAGCACCAAATTCAAGGCCTCCTCTCGATATTCTTTGAGATGCAAGAAATGCTTGAGATATGTTCAGGAATGGACCAGGTAACCCTCCAACCAGTCGCAGGAGCTCAGGGCGAATTCACTGCCATCAGGTGCATTCAGGAATATCACAGGGCCAATGGCGAGAGTCATCGGGACAAGGTAATCGTCCCAGACTCAGCTCATGGCACCAACCCGGCATCTGCAGCAATGTGCGGGTACGAAATAGTTGAGATACCAAGCGGCGATGATGGCAGGCTCGACTTGGAGGCTCTCTCAGCAGCGGTCGGCAATGATACGGCTGCGATGATGATCACAAATCCCAGTACGCTGGGAATTTTTGAGCCAGAAATAGCAATGGCGGCAGAAATCGTACATTCCGCAGGCGGACAAATGTACTATGATGGCGCTAACTTCAATGCAATTCTTGGGAAGACCGACCCTGGGAGAATGGGATTCGATGCAGTTCATTACAATCTGCACAAGACGTTCAGCCAACCTCACGGAGGAGGGGGTCCAGGAAGCGGCCCTATAGGGGTCAAATCCCACCTCTCCGAGTTCCTTCCTGCCCCATTGGCCGATCGCGAACCCATAGAAGGGGGAGGGGGGGCTACCGGTGATGGCTATCGATACTTCTGGAGAACTCCCAGTAGGACAATCGGAAAGGTCCAGCAGTGGCACGGAAATGCCGGAGCAGTGGTCCGGGCATGGGCCTTCTACAGGCGCTATGGGCGTGAGTTAGAACTAATGAGCGAGCACGCAGTTCTAAACGCAAACTACCTACGCTATCGAATATTGAATCCAGATCCAGAATCCCACGACCTTCAGGATATTCATGCAATGCCTGTCGACGGTGCCCCAGCCGAGGTCGTCAAACATGAATTCACATTGAGTATGGCCCCCCTAAAGGAAGCTACAGGCGTAACCGGGAAGGATGTCGCCAAACGCCTACTGGACTATGGGTACATGTCCCCGACACTCTACTTCCCGATGATCGTCCCAGAATGCCTGATGATAGAGCCGACAGAGACTGAGAGCCGCGAGGTCCTCGATAAGTTCGCCAATGTCTTCTTAGACATCCTAGCAGAGGATCCCGAGCTAGTCTCGACCGCCCCCCATACTACCGACGTCAGGCGCGTCGATGAGGTTCAAGCTGCACGAAATCTTGTGTTACGCCATCCCTGCGAAGACTGAGTAAGCGGCCGAAGGCGATAATGCCAAGCGCCCCCTCCGAGGCCCATGGAGGCCACCGAAGACAGATTCTGGCTTGTAGGCAATCCAGCTTGGTGGAAAATGGGTGAAGGGGAGACTCCACCCGCTCTCAGGGGTGGCGAAACCCCCCTCCCGGAAGCATGGGCCAATTCAGGCTCTGGCATGGCAAACTGGTCGAGGCAAAGACTCAGGCCTCTGGCATGGGGCCTACTCAAACCATCTGCCTGGGCCCCCTTCTTCCTGGTTTCCAGCTCCTTCCCCTTGGCATTCCCTGGCAAGACTCCCGATGATCAAGCCGTGGCTTCTATCCTATTCCTGGTCTCATGGACCCTATTGATAATCCCTCAAATGTTGGAGAGAAATTCTCAGCCATCGTCAGGGGGATCCCTTCTTTCCCTTCCAATAGACTGGAAACTCCTTCTGGCGGGAATAGTCATTTTTCCGCTTCATATTGAGGTAGATCCGAGAATTGGATGGATCTCTTACTCACTCTTCATCGCCTCAATGGTGAGGTCTATCCGATTGATGTCTGAATCCATTGCAATCCCACCTGCTAGGATAGTGGCCCCAGTGAATGCCAAGGCATTGGATGGATTCGTGATCGACGGACAGTGGACAGTTTTGTCAGACAGGTGGCGCAGAGGCCCAATAGCCACTCTTGGCACCGAGAAAGGATCTCTTCTGATTAGCGGGAACAGCCGTTCTGGATTCGATTTTATCTCATTGGCATATAGGCACCAAACCGGATTTGTTCAGGACTGCTTCTTTGAGGGCCACCCAGAATCCGAGGCTCTATCCGAAATCCTATCGTCCCCTCCTATCTTATTCGAGGGAGCGGAATGGCCAAGTATATTCATTCCCCCTGTTGTGGAAGAGTAATTTTAGACGGCAGGCATTTGAACCTCCTTCCTTCCCGATGTGCATGGACATATGCGTCGTATTGGGTTCTAAGTCAGACCTACCAGTTGCCGAGAAATGCAAAACAGTACTAGACATGTTCGATGTTTCATACGAAATCAGGGTTGCCTCGGCACACAGGGCGCCGAAGTACCTCGAAGGAATCATTGAATCCGCCGAACAGTCGGGTTGCAAGGTATTCATCGGCATGGCAGGAGTTGCAGCAGCACTTCCTGGTGTCATCGCATCCATGACCGCCATGCCAGTGATAGGCGTCCCAGTCGGTGGAAGGGTCCCTCTAGACTCGCTACTGTCGATAGTACAGATGCCCCCGGGGATGCCTGTCGCTACAGTCGGAGTCGACAGAGGCGATAACGCCGGTGCACTGGCTGTACAGATTCTCGCTACAACCGATGAGGGACTCGCCTCCGCATACTCCGACTATCGTTCGGCCATGACTGCAAAGGTCATCGCCGATGACGAGTCGATACAGGGGTGAGTCATTTGATGAATACCCAAATGCTGGTCGATGAGGCAGTAGAGGCCCTCCAGTCTCAAATTGATGATACGGCCATAATCGCTTGTTCAGGTGGGATAGATAGCACAGTAGCCGCTATTCTCGCTCACCGCGCAGTTGGAAGCCTACTACATTGCGTATATGTCGATACTGGTTTCATGCGCAAGCATGAGACCGAGGAAGTCACGGAAATGTTCTCCGAGATGGGAATTGACTTGAAAGTTGTAGACGCTTCAGAACGCTTCTTCAAGAATTTGGAAGGAGTCACCGATCCGGAGCATAAGCGCAAGGTGATAGGAGAGCAATTCATCAGGGTCTTCGAGGAAGAGCAATCATCATGCGGAGCGAAGTACCTTGTCCAAGGCACCATAGCACCGGATTGGATAGAATCCGGCGGAGGGGATAGGGATGTCATCAAGAGCCATCACAACGTCGGTGGCTTACCTGAAGATGTTGATTTAGAAATCGTTGAGCCCCTGCACGAGTTCTACAAGGACGAAGTCAGGTCAATAGCGAGAGAGCTTGGAATCAAATCTAGCGAGAGGCAACCTTTCCCTGGCCCGGGCCTGGCAGTTCGTGTTCTCGGGGAACTCACCCCTGAGAGGGTCGAAGCATGCAGAGAAGCATGCCACATAGTCGAGAAACGACTCATGGAAGCGGCCGATAAGGGGAAGTGTGACATCCCATGGCAATACTTCGCAGCTCTGTTGCCAGTTAGGAGCGTGGGGGTACACGGCGACGCACGTGTTCACGGAGAGACTGTAGTCGTCCGAGCCGTGACCAGCCTCGACGGAATGAGCGCGAAGTACTCTCCTATACCACATGACATCCTCTCCTTAATTAGCACTGAAATAACAAACACCCTGAAGGGACACGTAAACCGTGTTGTCTACGATATTACCCACAAGCCACCAGGCACAATAGAGTGGGAATGATTCCGATTAATTGATGAATGGGTGAGCCAGCGGGCCACTAAGGCCGACATAGCTTAGTTGGTGGAGCGGTGGACTGTTAATCCACAGGTCGCAGGTTCAAGTCCTGCTGTCGGCGCCATCAATCCCTTCGTGCGAAAGCTGCTATGGCGAGCATCGCAAGAGCCGAAATGAGGCCAAAACCAGGAGTTTCATCGTTTTCCGCTATGTCATTGAAGTCATCTAGTGGATCACAAATGTCATCGGAGTCGATATCGCTTGGTATGGAATCTGGATCGAGAGAGTCGCTCTCACACTCTAGTTCGAAGTCATCGGAGAATTGGTCGCCATCATCGTCAGTGTCGGCATTGTTTCCAGTTCCGTCCCCATCTGTGTCTAGCCACTCTGTCCCATCGTCTGGGAAAGCATCATCGCCATCGGCCACTCCATCTCCGTCGTCATCAGGGTCGAGGGCGTCGCAGTTGCCATCGTTATCGATGTCACTAGGCTGCACGTTGGCGTTGTTCGGGTCACCATCCCCGCCAGCCTCGGCACATTCCGCCTCAACGGAGTTGGTCCACCCATCGTCATCAACATCCTCATCTGCGTTGTCGCCGATCCCGTCGCCATCAAGGTCGTACCACTCGCTGGAATCATTCGGGAAGTCATCGTCAGGGTTCACGACTCCATCGCCATCAATGTCGAAATCCTCCCCATCGCATTCACCATCGCCGTCTAAGTCTGCAGGAACAGAACCCGAATCCATCGAGTCACTATCACAGGAGTCCTCGTCGGTATCCAACCAACCATCTCCATCATCATCGTAGTCAGCATTGTCTCCCCAGCCGTCCATATCTGTGTCGACCCACTCAGTGGCATCATCAGGGAATGCGTCATTCGCATCATCCACTCCGTCATTGTCGGAATCGTTGTCCATGACATCACATTCGCCATCCCCATCGGAATCAACAGGCACCGAATTTATGTCTAGGGGGTCGGAACCACACCACCCCTCTACCTGGTCCGTGTATCCATCGTCATCGTCATCGTAGTCTATTGGATCACAATCCCCGTCACCATCGGTATCCGTTGGCAATGAGAGTGGATCCAGAGGGTCGGAGAAGCACCTCTCCTCCATAATGTCGGGAACCCCATCGTTGTCATCATCGTCATCTACATTGTCCCCCTTGCCATCTCCGTCAGCATCACTCCACTCTGTGGGGTCATTGGGAAACGCGTCATCAGCATCCGCCACTCCATCTCCATCTGTATCCTCATCAAGTGCATCGCAGACCCCATCTGAATCGGCATCAATCGGCACCGAGGAGGGATCGAGTGAGTCCGAGCCGCAATCAATCTCTACCGTGTCCGACCAACCATCGTTGTCGTCGTCCTCGTCGGCATTGTCTCCAGTCCCGTCCATATCCGTATCTGTGGTCTCATTCGGATTTAGCGGGAAGTCATCATCCACATCCTCTACTCCATCGTTGTCATCATCAGAGTCCGTGTCATTCGGGATCCCATCGCCATCGAAATCGTCCCCTTCCAAGGCATCACAGATGCCGTTAGAGTCAGCATCGACTGGATAATCCGACGAGTCTAGGTGATTGGTTCCGCATGAAGCTTCATCAGAGTCCGACCAACCATCGTTGTCGTCATCGTCATCCTCAACGAGCTGTGACGATGAGATAAACTGAATATTGTCGAGGTATAGCGCCTCCATCGCCGAGTTTGAACTGAACTCCACCTCTAGGAACCCCTGTCCCGCAGCGGAAATGCTTACGGTGGTGGAGGTCCAAGTCCCCAAGTACGACGAGAAGGAGGAATCGATGTCATATCCAGTTGTGTTCAATATTGAGATATCTGAGTTAGAGCCCCTGAATGTGACGATGAGGTAATCCACTGGCGTGGAGGTCTCATACGCGGTATCTTGCAGGAACATGTCGAAGGTAAGTATCTCGGCTGTGACGTTGTCCAATTGCATAGTAGTGATGCCATCTACATCCGACATCTGGTAGCCATTATCCCCGTCAGTGAAGTTTCCAACAGTGCCAGTATAGTCTATGGTTCCAAAGTAGTCCCCGTCAGTGAGTCCAACTCCTCCGTTAGATTCGTAGTAGAGTGAGAAGCCCATCTCTGAGCCAGTGGTTTGGTTATGCGCCACATGTGGCTCATTGGCGTTATTCCACAGGTACCTGTCAACACTCTCATTTCCGGTGTCAGTATACTTGACACTAGAAATGGTGAATGGATCCTCGAATGAGGTATAGGCAACGACGTAATCCCCAGAGCAGCCGCTAGCCAGAGTATCCGGCATCCCGTCACCATCTGTATCTGTATCCGCACAAGGATCGTTCGGGAACGCATCATTCGCGTCATCGGTCCCGTCTCCGTCGGAATCTGTCGCTGACACGTTGTATGTCGAGGTTAGCATCAGTATGGCAATCAGTAGTGGAGTCAGCACTCGGCGGCGGCTCATGAAGCGCAGAGGGGGAACGATTCAATTAACGCTTGGGTGGAATTCCCAAGTGATCCTCCAATGTCATACTCTCCGTTAACATCTTTGACCTGTTTTCGATGCATCGTCATGAGTCCAAGAGGAGCCGCCGAACGGGTTCTCGATGCTGTCGCTGAATCTGGTCGACACTATCGAGACAGCCTACCGATGATAGCCAGTGAGAACATACTCAGTCCATTAGTGCGCAAAGCATGTGATTCTGACCTACACGGGAGGTATGCAGAGGGGCTCCCGGGAAAGAGGTACTACCAGGGGTGCGATGATTTCGATACCATCGAGGAGATAGGGATAACTCTGGCCAAGAGGGTTTTCAATTGCGACTTCGCCAACATCCAGTCTACCTCGGGCACAGTCTCCAACATAGGCGCCTTGAAGGCACTAGCCAAGCCAGGCGATAAGATCACAGCAGTGTCAACAGCTGACGGAGGGCACATCTCCCACGCAAGGATGGGAGCAGTTGGCTTGAGGGGCCTAGATCTAGTAACATACCCATGGGACGAGGAAAGAATGGAGCCGGATATAGACGCATCATGCGCGCTGATACGCGAGACGGAACCAGAACTAGCGCTCTTCGGGCAATCCGTCTTCCTGTTTCCGACTCCCCTTTCTGAACTCTCGGATGCAGCACATGAGGTTGGAGCTAGGGTGATGTACGATGGTGCACATGTCTTGGGCCTGATTGCAGGTGGCCTGTTCCAAGACCCCCTCCAAGAGGGTGCAGACGTAATGACAGGGTCCAGCCACAAGACGTTCCCTGGCCCTCAAGGGGGTTTCCTCCTCTCAAATTCCGAAGACCTGTCACTACAGAAGAAACTCAACAACTCAATTTTCCCGGGGACCTGCTCATCATACCACTTGCATCATGTCGCTGGAAAGGTAGTTGCTTTGGCCGAGTTTGAGCAGTTTGGCGAAGACTATGCCCGGGATATCGTATCAAATGCCCAGGCATTAGGGGCAGCCCTCTCGTCTGAGGGGTTCGACGTCCTCGCGGAGGAGAGGGGTTTCACGGAGAGCCACCAGGTCCTCACTCGTCATGGAGGTCCTGATTCTGGAGCGGGAATGAGAGCTGCCCAGACTCTCGAGGATTGTGGAATAATCACCAACATGAACATGCTACCGGGCGATACAAAGGCGATGTCCGGCCCCAGTGGCCTAAGGTTGGGAGTTCCGGAATTGACTCGTGTGGGAATGGGCGTCGACGAGATGCAGGACGTAGCACGCTTCTTCGCAAGAGCACTAATCCGCCAGGAAGACCCATCGACCGTATGTTCAGAAGTATCCACCTTCAAGTCCGATTTCCAGACTGTCAAATACTGCTTCGAGGAAGGGCCCGCATATCCCGGGATATGACAAGTTATTCACGTCCCCCCTCTATCGAACTACATGCGCAGCGCGCGAGCATCATCCCTGGTGCTAACCTTTCTGATGCTATCATCAGGCTGCCTCGGTATCTTTGGACAAGGAGAGGGACCGGAAATAGCCGTTGACTGCGATGAGCAGCCCTCCCATCAGGATTGCTTCGTCCCAGTCATCACCGAGGATGACTGTACCTACACTCAGGTTTTCACAGGCGATTACTGCAGGGCCATGGTAATGCCGTCTTCGCTCTCTTACGGTGTCGAAGAAATGATCGTGATCGTGGGTGAAGAAATTCAGCCACTGACCCCTAGCTTCCTTGGTGACGGGCCGCAGAATTGGCTGGCCAACCCTCGTCTGCCAGATGGACTTTCATTGGATCCTCAATCAGGTGTAATAAGCGGAACTCCAGAGTTGCAGAAAATCCTCACTGGCTATACCATCATTGCCTCTAATGCCGCTGGGCAGTCTACCTCGCTAATTGAAATCGAGGTCATCCCGCCCGGACCATCCTCCGTCCAGTATCAAGCTGAGGTTCTATCGTGTGAGATGGGGTCTCATTGCGAGATTTATGCCCCTCTGGTACTAGGTGGGAATGCGGATTCTTGGGAGGTCGAGCCCCCGCTTCCCGTTGGTTTCCAAATTCTTGAGGACGGGTCAATATTGGGGAATCCATCATCATTGGGAGACTCGAACCATACAATCACAGCCTCGAATATCGGAGGAGAGGCATCCACCCAGATTCGCATTATTACTTTGCACGAGCCACCCAATAGCCTCCATTACCCGGGCCAACCATTTTTCTGGCTCACGGGGGAAATGGTGGAGGTCACACCCACCGTTGATGGGGGCGAGCATCTCTCTTGGTCAGTTTCCCCGTCACTCCCCGAGGGACTGTCCATCGAGCAGTCGGACGGCTCAATCACGGGAATCTCTTACTTTCCTCAACAATTAGCCCAGTACACTGTAACTGCACACAATACAGGGGGATCTTTATCTGTCAATATTCTGATTCAGTTTTCTGAGGAATCCCCCACTGGTCTGGTCTACGAGCCATCTCAATTTGACCTTAGGATCGGAGAGGGGATTGGCACTGTGTTGCCATCCATCGAAGGCGGCACCCCTTCTTCCTGGGAGGTTAGTCCGGCTCTACCAGACGGCTTCTCTTTGGATTCACAGTCAGGCTCAATTAGTGGCAACTCAACATCATTACAGCCATGGACCCACCATAGGATTTGGGCCAATAACTCCGGAGGATCATCATCCGCTGAGGTCGGATTCAGAGTCACTAGTATGCCTCCTGACGCTATTCATTGGCCGGCCAATGAGTTCGCACTAAAGTCAAACGAAAGCATCGCCATTATAGCCACTAACGACGGACCCGATATTGAATCTTGGGAGGTTTTCCCGTCTTTACCAGATGGGTTAGAAATACTCCAGAATGGAACAATTTCCGGATCTCCAATAGCGAGGTCAGACTGGCAGCAGTACACCATCTGGGCGAATAACACCGGAGGCTCCGCCGGACTCAATATATGGATTGCAGTACACGATCTACGAGCGGACCAATCTGATTTACTACGAGGCATGGGCGAGACCAATTGGGGGGGATGGCCCTCTCCGATATTGCCAATTGGCGAGTGGGCCTTCCCGATAGGCTTCACCGAGGAGGGCTATGGCTCGACCATTCCGGTAATCTCAGCCAGCCACGTAGGCCGAGGAAAGATGCTCGGATACGGGCACGAGAGCTGGGTAGATGGGGCCGGAGAGGAGGAGACCGAGTTCTCACTGCGAGCGGTTGAGTGGGTCTGTGGTGAGAATGCGGACGTAGGGCTCGCCTATGGCGCGGGGTTCGATGACTTCGAGGATGAACTGCAGGCCGAGGGGCACACCGTGCATCTATCGGTAACCCCAGCGGACCTTTCTGGGATCGATTGCTTGTT
>DAJH01000061.1 GCA_002498925.1 Euryarchaeota archaeon UBA173
ACGACATTCTCAGTTGCAGTCTCTTTCATGGTTCTAACTACAATGGCTGGATTAATCGTCCCATCCTTTAGGAGGTTTGAGAGGGTCGATTCGGATAGTTTCCCTATTGTTCCGAATTAAATGAAAATTGACTGGTATCGACAGAAAATATCTGATCGTAGGTTTTCTTCTGAAAGCTAACTACAAAGTACAGAGCGGTAAAGTAAGCGATCCAAGCCCATGCTGACCTATCTCCCAGTCGAACTATCTCAAGCATAACTGGCCCGTCAAAAAGAATGCATCCGGACAGAAACAGGGGCCTCCCTAATGTCAGCCAAATAGACTCTCCCTCCTGAGCCAGTATTCCATTTACCCTATTCTCTCTCCATTTATCGAATGCCTTCTTCAATCTCCTGAATGAGGCCTCAGACTCCTCCTTTTTATCGATGAATTCATTTTTTTGAGAAGTATCCTCTCCCATCAGAGTCCCTCGGTGCAACAGGGGCATGGCTGGACCCAATGACCCGGTGAAATCTCCTTCAGAGTAAGATCTACCCTCGTACTCTCCTCCCACTTTGGGTGGTTCAGTCTATGTCCGAAAGAGCAACCGGGCGGGGGATCGATTGGGGACGGTACGTCTCCCTCGAGAAGCTCTTCGCTTCTCTCATCGTTAGGATCTGGAGTAGGGATTGCGGAAATCAGAGCTTTGGTGTATGCATGGATTGGATTTTTGTATATGTCCTCGGCATCGGCCATTTCGACAATCTTCCCTAGATACATAACCGCTACCCTGTCCGAAATATGGCGAACTACTGCCAGATCATGAGCAATGAAGACAAAGGTCAAATCTCGTTCTTTCTGAATGTCGATTAGTAGGTTCAGGACCTGGGCTTGTACTGACACATCAAGAGCACTCGTTGGCTCATCCAATAGAATGAATTCGGGATCCAGTGACAATGCCCTTGCCAATGCTATCCTCTGCTTTTGTCCTCCTGAAAATTCATGAGGGAATCGAGTCATGTGACTATCCTTGAGCCCTACAGAAGCAAGCAACTCCCCTACTTTCTTTGTGAGCTCCGCGCCATCAGTGAGGCCATTGACGATTAGTGGCTCACCAACTATAGAGCGGACTGAAAACCTCGGATTCATTGAACCCCCGGGGTCTTGGAAAACTATCTGCATTTTTCTCCTTAGTTCCCTGTCGTTGATTTCTCTGATGTCGTCCCCCCCATAGCTTACCGATCCAGATGTGATTGGGATGAGTCCTAATAACACCCTTCCCAGAGTTGTTTTCCCACAGCCAGACTCGCCTACTATGCCGAAAACCTCTCCTTTCCTGATTGAGAAATCTACACCATCGACCGCCTTAACGTGTGATTGAACTTTAGAAAACATTCCTGATTTTACTGGGAAGTACTTCCTTAGTTCCTTTACCTCGATAAGTGGAGTGTCCCTCTCTGGCATATCATTGGGATTGTCTTCAAGTTCTTCAATCATATTTTCAACCCCAATTGTCCTGCTCAATATCCGTGCATATTGGGCACATATCTACCCAGTGTCCCGGTTTAACCTCCCTAAGGTCTGGAGGGGAGGAAAGTGTTTCTCCCATCCTTTCCATTCTCTGACAGAACCTGCACCCAGAGACGAATTCTGAAGGGATTGCTACTTGCCCCGGAATTGCTGGAAGTGTTGATTTCCTATCCGAGGAGAGACTCGGGGTACAGGAAATTAGCCCTCTTGTATACGCATGACGTGGATTTGAGAATAGGTCGGAGATTGGAGCCCTTTCAACTACTCGTCCAGCATACATAACTGTGACAGAATCGCACATCTCTGCAATTACTCCCAAATCATGAGTGATGAGCATTATGGAAGTACCCTCCCTGTCTCTCAGATCCCTCATTAGCTTAAGGATCTGAGCTTGAATGGTTACATCAAGAGCTGTGGTCGGCTCATCCGCAATGAGTAGCTTAGGTTCACACGCCATCATCATTGCAATCATCACCCTTTGCCTCATACCTCCTGAAAGTTCATGAGGGTACATACGAGCAACAGTCTCTGGGTTGGGTATCTTAACTTCGCCGAGAATCTCAATTACCTGCTTCCTGTGAGCAGGATCTAGTTGGAAATAACTTGAGGCTTGGAGAGGGGGAATGGCTAGCATAGAACAAATCAGGATAACGCTAATCAGAGCGCTGAAAGGAATCCACAGTATAATGAATAAAACGATCGGGATTACGAATGCCAAGGGAATTGACGCGTAAGCATCGTCAAGTGGCGAAGTGATCCTTTCATTATCTGAACTAGAGGAAAATTTGTAATGAGAGAGGAGGAAAACAACGAGTGGTATTGAAGGCATTAGTACGAATGAATAAATGTCGAATGTGGAGGCAAGACCACCCAGGTGTAGTGACATAATTGCAATACTTGCAAGCACGAAAATAGAAAAATTCAGTTGATTTCCTCTGGACGATTGGTAAATCAAAGAGAACGGGTAGATAAGTGCATCAAGAATCCGAATGGAACGTGTCTTCTCTGCCTCATGCGTTTTTCCATGCTCCTTCAACACCTCACAAATCTGTTTTTCCACGGTGTAAAGGGGATTCAATGCAGTCATAGGTTCCTGAAAAATCATACTTATCCTATTTCCCCGAATTGATCTCATGAAGGACTCATGGTGATTATTTGGCCTCTCTTTGAACCAAATGAAAACTGATGATATAGCAAATAAAATCAGTGAGAGCGTCGTTACCTGTGATCCAATTATTGGATCGAACAGAGTCCATATTACACCAAAGATGACAGTCAAAAGCAGAGTTGAAGAGACCTTCTTGGCCGCCTGGATTTGGGTCTTGACCTTCTCAGGCATACTGTGGATTAGTTGCTTTCCCTCGAATAGGACACTACCAGAATCCACCTCGCATGATGCTAAACCAACAGTTACCAGTGAAGTGACCGATTTGCCACAACCTGATTCCCCCACTACCCCCATAATTTCCCCCTCCCCCACAGAGAATGAGACGTCATTGAGAGCCTCTATGGGGCCATCCAAAGTATCAAAATGGACCTTTAATCCTTCAATTTGTAGTATTTCCTTCAGAATCTCAACTCCTATTCTTCGGGTCGACGACGTCCCTGATTCCGTCACCTAGTAGATTGAATCCCAATGTTGTGAATGCTATGGCCAAACCAGGGAAGAGGATTAGCCACCAATCCTGTGGAAAGTAAGTCCTGCCGTCGGACACAAGCCTCCCCCACTCTGCAGCATATGGCTCGGCACCAAGGCCAATGAATGAAAGACCGCTTGCCGAGAGTATGGTACCGCCGATATCTAGTGTAAAGGCTACCAACAACGGTGCCCAAGCATTGGGCAAGATATGCCTGAACATAATCCTGCCAGGGGGTGCTCCAACGCTTCTGGCGGCTTCTACGAAAGCCATCTCCTTGACGTAAAGAACCTGGCCTCGAATGAGACGTGCATAGCCGGGCCAACCAGTGAATACTAGCGCCACTTGAACTTTCCAAAGCCTATCAAAGTCCTGAATCAGAGTTATTTCCCCATCGGTATCGCCAGAGAGCCTATGCAGTATCGCCACCGATAGGAAAATCGCTAGGGTCCTCAGAGTCAAGTAACGGTATGGATTACGCCAATCTAAGGCCGATCTTGCCCTACCTAGATAGTCATCGAACGAGGATTTGTCGAGTATAGCTCTGTCTGCGATCACAAGGCCAACCACCAAGAAGATGATAATCAGAGAAGAAAGCACCCTCCATAGCCACGAGTCTGTGACCTCGAAGAGGCCTTCCCAGGGTCCGGCTAGAATTAGAAACATAATGACAGAGAGGACAATTACTGGTTGCTTGAAGTACGAATAGATTGAATCAGAACTCGCCAGTGACTTCTTTTCGCTTGAAGGGAGAATGGAGTCTGCGACTAGTGATCTTGCGGATATGGCAAGGAACGATGTAGGAACCAATATTGCCAGCCATAGGGGCATGGTAAAGCTCTCAACTGCTTGCAACGCTGCAACGAATGCCATCGCAAGAATTAATCCGGGAACTGCGAAGAAGACATCTGTCACCCGCATCATTACCTCATCTACCCTACCGCCATAGTATCCACTTACACTCCCCACCACAGTCCCAATGATTACCGTCAAGGAGGCAACTGTGAATCCTATTTTCAGAGATACCCTAGAGCCATAGAGTACCTTGCTGAAGAGGTCCTGTCCCTCGGTATTTGTCCCAAAGATGCACACATCGTAACCATCTGGAAGCCAAGAATGGTGCATCTCCTCATTATTGAAAACATAGGTTAGTCTGATTGTAGTATAACTTGTATTACTAATTAGCTGATCAGAAATCCAAATTAATGACGAGTTATCCTCATCTACTGATACTAGGCTTAAATCGATATCATATCCCAGATTATCCTCAAGAGAGACTAGCTCGATTACTTCTAGAGTATCCCTGTAGAATGTTCTATCGTCGGGATTCACTTTTTCATGGCTAAGAGCAGTTGTCCAATTAGCATCCCATCTTCGGAGGGTGGTGAGAGAAATGGTCTGCTTGTGCCAGTCACACTCCTCCGAAAATGGAGCGACTCTCTTTGGCTCGTAATCATTCACCCATGTATCCCTAGTATCCAAAAGATCACGGGAAGGATGTTCCACAGCGATGTCATCGGCGAAAATAGAAATCAAGGTCACTGAGACTACCATGGCTAGTCCGGTAATAGCAAGGATTGATCTCCTGAATACCTTCCAACTTCTTGAAGCGTCTATCCTGATTTGGGATAGCCTCTCATTGATTCTTCTGAGGCTCTCTTCCCTGTCCTCTTCGCCTTCTTTCCAACTCATTCTAGCCTCACCCTTGGGTCGATTACCGCGTACAAAATGTCAACAATCAGGTTTGCAATCAAAAATATAACGGCAGTGATTAATGTCACTCCCATAATCACCGAGAAGTCGAGCACAGTGATTGCCTGGACTGCAACTCTTCCCATGCCGTTGAAAGAAAAGATCGATTCTGTTAGGACGGCCCCCCCTATTGCCCCGCCTATCGAAAAACCTAGAATAGTCAATATTGGCACTAGAGCGTTTCTACAAGCGTGAACCAAAATGACTCTTCGCTCAGATACTCCTTTTGCTCTGGCTGTTCTGACATAATCTTCATTCAAAACCTCTAGTAGACTTGCTCTCATGTACCTAAGTAAGGATCCGGCTGATGCGATACCAAGTGTGAAGGATGGGAGGAAAAGATGAGATAGGCTATCGTTGAACAGGGCCCTATTTGTCGAATAATCAGGATGCAGAGTAGAAAGTGCATCATCGGTGACGAACCAGCTATCTACTAGGTGAAATCCTGTTCCTCCGGACGGGTAGTACCATGGGTAACACGAAATCTCCGAGCATGTAATAGAAGTGTAGTCTGGGAATGTAAGGGCTACATCGTGCCTCCCATAGATCGGTAGACACCCCCCTTGGGTTCCGAATAATGGGTCGCAAATTCCTCCAACATCGGGACCTGTTGAGAAAAGTAGCTGCAACATCATTGCGAGCCAAAAGATTGGCAGGGATACGAATGCTATTGCCATGAACCTAGAGATGTGATCGAACACACTGTCCTGCCAAACAGCACTAAGGATTCCCAAAGTGATTCCTATCGGGTAACCTATGAATAGTGCGAAAAACGACATTTCTAGAGTTATCGGAGCTGCGTCCTTTACTACCTCTGAAGTTGGCCTATGATAGGCTGTAGACTCGCCCCAATCACCCTCCAATAGGTTTTGCAAATAAATTGCAAACTGTTCGATTATGGGCTTGTTCAGACCGAGTCTCTCCCTCTGAAGCTCCAGTAACGTCATTCCAGTAGTAGGATCAACGAGGCCGCACCTCTCCCCGCATAGTATGGCTGCTGGATCTGCAGGAATGATCTGGGAAATTCCGAAAGTGAACACAGTTACCCCGATCATTACGGGAACTAAGAGGAGTATTCTCCGAACAACAAATTCGTGTGTCTTCACCCTTAGACCCCCCTATCGCAACTCAGGGAACCTTCGATGTAGTATTTCCTGTTCGAGGATAAAGTTCGGAATAGAAACTCTAGATTATTTCGAAAAAATATTGGGTCCCGTGCCGGGTCAAATTACCCGGCACGGGATTTTCGTAGTCCCTTTTTCACAGATCAGTATCTATGAGCAAGAGCCTTGGTACTGGCCGTTGACTAGTGGGAGCTTGTCCCAGTCGAACCAGTGGTCCCCGCCTATTGGATCGTATGCTGGTGGGCATACGTGGTCGGAACCAACACCTACTCCTGCGGATTGGCCAAGGAAGGCCATATTTGGATCCTGGACCCAAAGAGCGAATGCATCCACGTATAGCTGGTGCCTAGCAGTTTCATCAATCTCGCTCCTTGCGTCTAGAAGGATCTGGTCCAGTGCGTCGTTGTGGTAATGCGTGTGGTACGCGTCGCCCCCAATGTCAGTACTTCCAGCGAATGGAGACCAATAGTTGTCAGGGTCTAGGTAATCAGGGCCCCAGCCAATAATCCAGAGGTCCCATGCTCCAGTGACGTAGCTGTCAAGTACGACTGCCCATGGCTTGTCTGTAGCATCGTTAGCGATTCCTATGGACTCAAGTGCAGTTCCTAGAATTCCTGCTGAAGCAATCCTTGGATCGTTTCCTGTGTTCGAAAGAATTCGGATCGTGTTCGGAAGCCTGCACTCATCGCCATCCCTGTCTGCTACTGGGACAACAGTTGGTGCGCCTGTCTGAGTGATGGAAGTACAGTCGTACTGCCTGACAAACCCTGCATCGTCCAATAACTGCTCAGCGTATGGTAGGTCGTAGGTGAACGTCTCGCTAGCTGTGTCGTCGTACGGGAATCCCTGTGGGATAGGTCCGAAAGCAGGGCTTAGCTCGTTGTCGTAGGCCTCGGTTCGAATCTTGTCATAGTCAAACGTGTAACTGAGCGCCATTCTGACCTCTGAAGTAGTCATAACGTTGCAGTCATCGACTCCGTCGCCATCGCAATCATGGTTAATCAGATCGACGAAAGTTCCTGCACCATCGTCGACCTTGGGGTGGACGTTGTAAGGTACCAAAACGTAGACGTAGCTAGACCTGAAAGTGCACCTGAAGCCATCCTTTCCTACAGCGTTAGGCTTGTCCTCTAGGTTATCGCAGAACTCCTCCTTCTGTGCTGGAGGGATGTAGGCCAAGTCAACTTCCTTGTCCTGAAGTGCTAGGACCCTGGTCTGAGTCTCGTCAACAGTTTCGTAGACATACCTGTTAATGTTGAAGTCTCCTGACTCCCAGTACAACCAGTTAGGCTCGAGTACCGTTCTTGTCTCTCTTGCCCACTGAGTTACGATAAATGCGTTGGTACCGGCACCGAATGGTGCTTCGTCCATGAAACCGTTGCAGTAGTCATCAGAAGTGACGTTGCCGTCCTCGTCAGTCTCGATAATCCTATTTTCCTCACAGAGATCGGAGTTGATCACTGCAGCGACTGTGTATGCGATTGTGGCTACGAAAGCCGCAGATGGCTCAAAGATGTTGACGGAGAATGATGTTGCGTCAATCACGGTTAGGTTGTCCCCGCCCATATCATCGTGGTCACCATTGGCATCGTTGCAGTTGAATGACTGAGTCAGGATCCACTCTACTCCGGAGTTGGGGCTTCCAAAGCCAAGAACTCTACACCAAGAGTATACGACGTCCTTTGCCTCCAACTTGTCACCGTTGCTGAAGTAAACGTCATCTCTTAGCGTGAAGGTGTAAGTCAGACCATCTGTAGACACGGTGTGTCCAGTGGCAAGTCTAGGTACGATATGTGAACCTCCATCTCCACGACCCTCGTATCGGTAAAGAGTATCGTAGATGTTCTCGATAATATTCCCAGAAGCGCTGTCGTATGCGTCAGCAGGATCGTGAGTATCAGCATCGCCAATGGACATCTCGACCAATTCGCATGGATTGTTGGATCCTTGCTCTCGGCACTTTCTGGAGTCCTTCATGGCGTACCAGGCAGTCTCATGATGCACGGATGCGTTGTCCGGATCAGATGCCATTGAAGCCTCATATGCTGCCATAATGTCAGCCGGTGCTTGACCGTAGTCGCACGAACCGTCGTCAATTTCCGCGGCGGTGTCATGATTGTTTGCACCGGGGTCTGTGCACCCTGGTTGCAGAGTCTGTATCACGGTCTCAGTCACGGTCTCGGTCACGGTCTCGGTCACGGTTTCGGTTGTGACGCAT
>DAJH01000073.1:0-178 GCA_002498925.1 Euryarchaeota archaeon UBA173
TTCAGATTTCTGTGGATTCGGCAGTATTATTCTTCGAATCAATAACGGACATGGGAGGCCTGATGCCGTGGTTTATGTTCGTACTTATTTTCCTATGGACCCCCCCTCACTTCTGGGCTCTTGCACTTTATCGTTCAGAGGAGTATGGCAAAGTTGGGGTTCCGATGATGCCCAATGT
>DAJH01000073.1:505-15436 GCA_002498925.1 Euryarchaeota archaeon UBA173
AAGGGGGCAGAAAGAACCCTTTTGGAGATGAAAATATACGCAATTTTGCTGATCGTTCTATCGGCAGTCTCGCCTATTGCCTATGGCGGATTGAATGGGGATGATGCCCTCTATCACGTCTTGGGCTGGAATGCGATTATCATGAGCGCTTGGTATGCGAGCACCATTTGGAGAATTGATCTTGACGAAGTTCCTGATGAGAATGGCAGGAAAGCAACAGCATCACGCTCATTTTTCGATTCGATGATTTACTTAGCACTTGTTTTTGTGATGCTGGTAATGTCGAGCGTGGGCCTCGATGGTGCCATTTTAGGGGCATTCGTGACAATAGGCATTATTGCAAAAATTGAGTGGTCAAAAAGAGCGTCTTTGCTACAATCGTAGGTGAAATTAATGCCCGATGCCTTCAAGCACTGAATGGGTTGCTAGCAACCGTAGAGGACAGGGGCGAGGTCATGGATGAGAAGGAGTTAATCTACGATTGGAACGTTATCGACTACGAGGTCGCGAGAGACCCTTCGAATCACCCTCACGAGCTTTGGTTCGATGACGAGACGCTACGTGATGGACTCCAGAGCCCGAGCGCTAGCAACCCCAGTATTGAGCAGAAGTTAGAGTTAATCGACTACATGGAGAGGCTCGGAGTCCAGAAAGTTGACCTTGGCCTTCCCGGAGCGGGTCCATTCCATGTCGGCCACATAGATGCAATGCTGAGTCACATGGGAGAAATGGACTACAGTCTAAGACCGGGCTGCGCGGTTAGAACCGTCGTATCTGACATAGAACCCCTAGTTGACCTTCAAGCTAGGCACGAACGGCAGATTCAAGCTAGTGCATTCCTGGGTACCAGCCCAATCAGGCAATACACGGAAGGTTGGACGATGGAGAGAATAATGTCAACAGCAGAGTCAGCTGTTACGTTCGCGGTGGACAATGACATACCCGTCATGTTCGTTACGGAAGACACCACAAGAAGCAAGCCCGAGGAGATCAAGGAGGTATATTCCAGAGCCATCGAACTAGGGGCGGACAGGATTTGTGTGTGCGACACTTGCGGCCATGTTACGCCCAATGGAGTTAGGAAGCTCCTGAGTTTCATTCAAGATGAAGTGATCCCGGACTCGGGAGTCAAGCGTCGTGAAATAGAAGTCAACTGGCATGGGCACCAGGATCGTGGACTTGGGGTGGCGAACAACCTAGCGGCCTACGAGGCAGGGGCGGATGTGATACACGGGACGGCACTTGGCGTTGGAGAAAGGGCTGGAAACGCTCCACTCGATCAGACACTAGTTAATCTGAGTCTGATGGGCGTAATTGAGAATGATCTGACTTCACTGAATGAATACATGAGGAAGGCGAATGAGTACATCGGCGTTGCATTGCCTAGAAACTACCCTGTTTTCGGAGAGGATGCGTTCGAAACCGGAACTGGAGTACATGCAAGTGCGGTTGTCAAGGCGATGACGAAGGGCGATAATTGGCTGGCGGACAGGGTTTACTCGGGTGTACCGGCAGGGGACTTTGGATTGAAGCAGATAATCAGAATCGGGCACATGAGTGGGAGATCGAATATCACATGGTGGTTGAATCAGAATGGGTACGAGGCATCGGATGATCTCGTGGAGCATATGTTTGAGGTTGCTAAATCACAACGCAGTCTGATGTCCGATGAAGAAGTACACGCGGCCATAGAGGAATTTAGAACCTAGAAATCGTGACTCATGTTGCTATCGTCGATTACGAATGGCTATATGTCGTACTTACGCGAGAACGGTCATGCGAAACGCAATCGCGATGGCGCTCATGCTACTTTTTTCATCCATTGCGGGAGTCTCGTCGGCGGAATATGTCGAGGAAAACAATGAAGCTGTCTCTGAAGGTTCCATAATCTCGACATACTCAATTGCCGTTCAAATGTCACTTGAGAGGGCAGAGAACCTGGATTCCTACTCGCAATCACAACTCGAGTCGACCGTGGAGTGGCTGGTTATCACCGGAATGGGGGTTGATTCGCAACAAAACTCGAAGGCTCAGCCTGACTTGGTAACAAGGGCTCCAATACTCGAAGGGGCGTTCATCTGGGAATTCTTGGAGCCCCAGAGGGCAGTGAGTAATCTCAGGGACTCGCTTCTTTCCGGTGAGATAGAGTCGTTCTCGCCCCTTGTCATGAAGAAGCAACAGCCTCGGTTCATCCCCGACGACCCTGAGTTCCCTGCCCAGTGGCACTTGAAAAACACAGGACAGACAAGTGGTGTGTCGGGCGAAGATGCCAACATCACCGGGGCTTGGGACAACTACAACGGATCAGGTGTCGTTATCAGTGTTGTAGACGATGGCTTGGACAAGGACCATCCGGACATTTCCCCTCATTACTCTGCACTTCTTTCGTACGACTGGTGCAATGACGACGGGGATCCATCACCCACGCAGTTCAACGGTCATGGGACTGCCGCTGGTGGAGTTGCAGCGGCAGTGGGGGACAATGACCTGTACGTCACGGGTGCTGCCTATGGTGCCACAATCGCCGGATCTACCCTCATTGCTTGCTGGGCTGGCGATCAGACCGAGTCAGAGGCACTCAGTTACGAAAATGATGACATCGACATTTACACCAACTCATGGGGGCCAAGCGATAATGGGCAGACGCTTGATGGCCCTGGACCCCTGACTACTGCGGCGCTGGAAGAAGACGCTTATGGCGGTAGGGAAGGGTTGGGGAACATACTGACATGGGCTGCGGGAAATGGCCTTGGTTCCAATGACAACGCTAACTACGACGGTTACGCGAATAGCAGGTACACCATCGCAGTGACTGCAATTTCTCATGACGGAGAGCAGTCCTGGTACGCAGAGCCTGGTGCAAACATACTCGTAGCGGCTCACTCCCAAGGTGACGGTGAGGGGATAACCACCACCGACATCACAGGGAGTGGCGGATACAACAATTCAGGAAACGTTACGCACGATTTCGGCGGTACCTCAAGCGCAACCCCCCTTGCCGCGGGAGTGATTGCCCTAATGTTGGAGGCAAATGAGAATCTGACATGGAGAGATGTTCAGCACATTCTCGTGAACAGTGCGCGCATGAACGATGCGAGCGATACGTCTTGGGAGTTGAATGGGGCGGGTCATGACGTATCCCATAAGTACGGCTTTGGAGTAGTGGACGCTGGTGCTGCGGTTAGCATGGCTGAGACTTGGTCCCTAGTTGGAGAGGAGGTGAATCTGAGCTTCAGCCCTTCAATCACCTCGACCACCATACCTGATTCGAACACCACTTGGACCGAATTCGACCTAGACGTTCAAACTGACATACAAATTGAGAGCGTCGATGTAATCGTCAATATTTCTCACAACTCTAGGGGAGACTTGGACATAGTGTTGGTTTCCCCATCCGGCAAGGAGTCCTGGCTCGCAGAGAATCACAATGACAATGGCAACAACTACTACAACTGGATATTCAATACGGTGCATCACTGGGATGAGTCTTCCCTGGGGGAGTGGACTCTGAAGATTCGTGATACGGATTCCGGGACTACTGGAACCCTGGACTCGTGGGGCATGGTAGTGCATGGGATGGACGTCGATCTTGATCACGATGACGATGGACTTGAAGATCTGAATGAGACAGAGGTATGGGGCACTGACCCGTATGACGCGGACACCGACGACGATGGCCTCAATGACTACGAGGAAGTAATTACTTACGGGACTGATCCTCTCTCGGTAGATAGCGACCTTGACGGTTTGAGCGACTACGTTGAGGTTATGGTCACTGGGACTGGGCCTCTGGACAGTGATTCAGATGATGATGGTCTTTCAGATGGTGCAGAGGTAAATTTCTGGTTTAGCGATCCGCTGGTCTATGACCCCGATAATGATGGGGACCTATTCTACCACTTCAACGACTGTAACGATGAGGACCCTCTTGTTAACCCTGGAAGGCCCGAGTTCCTGAATGGGATAGACGATGATTGTGACGAGTTCACCGATGAGGGTTTCAATTTCACGGATGCTGATGGAGATGGGCTAGTTGACTGGTCTGAATTCCACCTACACAGCACCGATCACCTAGATGCTGATTCTGATGACGACGGCCTAAGGGACGGAGTGGAAGTGAATACTCACGGTTCTGACCCAAACTGGCCTGATCCAGACGATGATTCGGATGGATGGTACTGGTTCCAAGACTGTGATGATGAAGATGGTTTCAGATCTCCTGGGTTACCGGAGGTCCTGGATGGGATCGACAATGACTGTGATGAAGTAATGGACGATGGTTTCGAATCCGTGGACACTGATGGTGATCAGCTTAGTGATTTCGAGGAATACCATAACCTGTCCACTAATCCATACAATGGGGACACTGATGGAGATGGGCTCCCTGATGGCTATGAACTCAAGGATTCAATGACGGATCCGCTGGTCTATGACCCAGATAACGATAATGATGGGGTATACTGGTTTGACGACTGCAATGATGACGACTCGGAAATGTCGCCATTCCTCCCAGAATCACTAGACGGGAAGGACAATGACTGCGACTCTACCACCGACGAAGACTTCTATGAAACTGATGCTGATGAAGATGGATTACTGGACTATGATGAATACTACAACTTCACGACCGACTATACTGATCCGGATACGGATGGGGATGGGCTTACGGATGGGGACGAAGTTCTAGTTACAAATTCCGACCCTCTAAAATTCAACTTCGATTATGACGGAGACGGATTCAGGGACTATGAGGACTGCGAAGATTTGGTCGATACCATTAATCCGGATGGAACCGAAGTCTGGAACGGTTGGGATGACGACTGCAGTGGCATTATCGATGACGACCTAGACAGGAAAAGTCTGGTCTCGACAACACCGGAAATTTCTCAAATTTACAGGTGGGAATCAGTGAATGATACCCTGATCCTTTCCATAGGTTCGGTACCGAGTCAAATCGAAACTACGGTTTCGTGGAAGTTCGGAGACTATACGATCAACGAGAACATCAGCGATAGCGGGCTGATGATAAGCATACCATCACTAGATTGCGATGCTCCGAACAACAACCTAGCCATTCAACTGTGCTCAGACGGGAGTAGTCCACAACAAGTTACTGCCCTGATGTCAGATAGTGGGGAGATCACGGAGTTCATATGGAATCTGGACATGATTGTCTGGGAGCCACCGGCGAGTCTTGGGGAGAAATTGGTGGGCTTTGTTCTGAGTCCCTTGGGTGTAGTTGTGTCGCTGCTTGCAGTGATTTCCCTCATTGGAGGGGCCTTGCTGATTGGATCTAGGATCTCTTACAGAAGGCAATTGGAAGAGGCATACGAGTTCTACAACATCAAACCAGAAGGCGGAAACCTCGGAGCCGAGCACCAAAGCTATGCACTCCCCAGTGCACCTGACGTGTCTAGTATGATTTCAGGGGATATGCAGAGACAAGCCTATTCCCCTGCCGGCATAGACGAGGAGACCGGGCTACCAAAGGCCCCCGAATTCGAGTGATCAAGGGTCGGCCTCAGCCGCTTCCTCCTCCACGGCATCGGAGTCGTTCAATCCCCACTCTGCGTCGACTGATCCTCCTGACCACTCTCCCCCGACAGTGATGTCCTCTACCTCATCATCCTCACGCCATGGAGGATCGCCGTCTGAACCGCTGATGACAAGGCAGTCGTCCTCGTCAAGACGCCTCCTGATGGCTTTGACGCCTTTAGAAACGGGTAGTATGTGACCCACAGGGGTTCCCGCAGTAACGAATGGGTGTGTGGCGGAACAGATGATCAGCCCCTTCTTGGGGGATTTTACTTCGTGAGTCTCCAAGGGCCTCTCTGGATCTGTCACGGTAGCGACGACCTCTCCCTCCTCTACGAAGCTTCCAGCTGGAGCAAGAACATCTAGGAGGCCTCCCTGATCAGATCTGATCCATACCGAACCAGAAGCCAAAATCCGAAATCTCGGCCTACTGGGGTGGCCCGGGATCATCCTCAATCCACGTAGAACATTCAGGATGCCATAGATGGAGATCTGTACCGACTCTGGGTCCGACTCGTTCGGTCCGCCTCCCTCGAACGTAATGCAGGCGATGTCTGAATCGTTTGTCAGTCTTCGGAGAGAGCCCTTCGGGCCGACGTTATCCAATATCGCCTCTATTCCGAATGACCTAGCTATCTTATTGCTGGAAGCGTGGGCTAGATTGGCCCTTATCTGGGGCATGTTAGTCCTCCCAAAGGCGGCCGTGTGTAAGTCAATGATGTAATCACTACCGGATACAACTTCATCCCATATCCTGTGGGCGACGCGGAATGTGGTATTGCTTTCCGGCTTCCCGGGGAATGCCCTATTCAGATCTCTTCCATCTGGCATATATCGACTCTGTCTGCGATATCCAGGCATATTCACGACAGGAACTATTCTCAGAGTCCCAGCCATCACTTCTGGGTCTATTGGTTTACCAGGTCCGACAAAATTTGGCCCTGTTAGGTAAGTAAGTGCGAGGGGGCCGACCAATTCGTTACCATGGACTGCACCCAGTAGTGTCACCACCGGTCCTGGCCTAGAACCGTGAATCACAGTCACAGGAGTTGGCCAAGATTCTCCGATATCGACCGAGAGAAGGTCAAATTCAACCCTCCTTATTGATCCAGGAGAAATCCTCTTCCGCATAAAATTATGATTCTTCGGACCACTTTGTCGGGACCACTTCTTGGGCGTACCGGTACTGTCCTCCAGAGCCTTCTCGATCTCCCTCCTCCTCCTCTTAGGTATCTGATTGGCTACCTTCAGCGGGGCGAATCTCCTCCTCTTCAAACGAGGGGTCAAGGACTCCGGCCTCGGCTTCGGGGACTCTTCAGATGAGTCGTTATGTGGTTCGGACAACGAATACCCCAGTCGGTCCGACGTAAATAGGATATACCTCACGTCATTGATGGGAATTCTTCAATTCCCCCCTGCCCCTCGGGTGTTTATGGGAAGCTGGGAAGGGAAATCGGTCCAGGAAGAGTACGCACACAGCAGTATCTGTTTCGGATGTGGCCCGTCGAACAAAGACGGTCTGCAAATTAGGTCATTCAGAACTGAAAACGGATTGGAAATGGAGTTCGATACATCAGATGAGCATCAGGCGTTTCCGGGAATGGTGAATGGAGGCATTATTGGCACTCTATTGGACTGTCATGGAAACTGGGCGGCTGCAGTGGCTCTGATGGAGAGGAGTGGTTCCGATACCCCCCCTTGCACGGTAACCGCTAGCTACAGCATCAAACTCCGAAGGCCGACCCCCCATGGTGAGAAATTGAGTGTGAGAGCCGAAATAACCGAGATTAGCGATGATCGTGCTAAGGTGAGTATGACCCTGTCTGCTGCAGAGAAGGTCTGTGCCACTGGAGAGGGGCTATTCATCGCAGTAAAGGAAGGTCATCCAGCTTACCATAGATGGCACTAGACCCGGTATGCACGGCATCCTTTAGAACGGCCGAACTAGAGAGGGTACGTGGGACGTGCATCGGGAGGCCTAGAAGAGCTTGGGCTCGATTCAAGGTTGGTTGATTTCCTCAAGAATAAATGGGGGATAGAGGAGCTTTTTCCGCCACAAATTGAGGCTCTGCCCGGTGCTCTAGAAGGAAGGAACCTGATGCTTACCATTCCCACGGCTAGTGGGAAGTCTTTGGTTGCATATCTTGCCATGCTGAATAGGCTAAGTGGGGATTTGTCGGGTAGCAAAGGGCTATACATCGTTCCACTGAAAGCATTGGCATCAGAAAAGGTAGATGAATTACGAGAAATCGCCTCCTCTGTTGATTTGAATGTTGGAATAGCAATAGGTGATCGTAGTAGCGAAAACCTAGGAATTGATGATGCTGACATAATAGTATGTACGAGTGAGAAATTAGATTCTATGCTTAGGGGAAATAGGAATCTTCTGAATAAAATAGGAGTGGTAGTTTCAGATGAGTTCCATCTGCTCAATGATCCCAGTAGGGGGCCCACATTGGAAGTCCTAATTTCTCGAATTCGGCACGAGAAACCCGATACTCAGATTATCGCACTTTCTGCGACCGTTGGAAATGCTGAGTCTCTAGCAGAATGGTTGGATGCAGATTTGGTGAAATCTGAGTGGCGTCCAGTTTCTCTTCACTGTGGGGTAATGAGCAATTTAGAAGTCAGAGTACACAGAATAGAAGGGGAGAAGCCGCCCAAATGGCCTTCTGAGAGAAAGTTGAGCGGCAGCAAGACAAAGTCCCTACAAGCGGTTTTGGACGATACGGTATCTTCCGGGGGGCAGCTCCTGGTTTTCGTTTCATCTAGGGCATCAGCACAGAAAGAAGCCAGGGATCTTTCAGAGCACGTACTGAAAATTCTGAATTCGGGGGATGGAACATATTACTCACAGACCGATGAAGAGTGGAGTAAATTTTCATCGAGGATAAATAGGAGGGAAGAGTCCTCATCTGTCGGAAAATCACTCTCAAACTCCATCAAGGGAGGAGTTGCATTCCATCATGCAGGTCTGACCTCAAAGCAGCGGAGTATTGTCGAGGACGCATTCAAGGAAGGGAGTCTGAATTGCATAGTTGCCACACCTACTCTTGCTCAAGGGGTTAATCTTCCTGCTAGGAGGGTTGTGATTCGTGACTACCGTAGGTGGAACACAGCTGCCAGTGCCTCAATGCCACTTCCAATAATGGAGATTAGGCAAATGATGGGGCGAGCTGGTAGGCCAAAATATGACGAACACGGAGACTCTTGGATCATTGCAAAGGATTTGCAAGAAGAGGAGCGTTTGGTCGATCTATACCTAAAAGGCGGTCCTGAGGACGTGATTTCCAAACTAGCTAGCCCTGTGACTTTGAGGGCGGTTGAGGATCCGGCTCTACTTACTCACTGCCTGTCAATAATAGCAACCGGTGGGATTTCTGATAGGTATTCATTGGGTAGATTTTTTGGAAGGACATTCCTAGCTACTCAGATGAATTCTGAGACCTTGGCTAGCAGATTGGATGACGTAGTCGACTGGCTGGCCGAAAATGGAATGATCAACAGGGATGGAGAGTCTGAAAAAGTGGCAGCCAGATTAGTCGAAGAACAGCCTGATTCAGCCACAGATGAAGACTGGGAAGACGATGCTCCGGCATGGGCAAATTCGGCCGCCGATGTGCTTGGAGTTGAGCTGTCTAGTCACGTAGAACGAACAAGAGAGTCCCTGCCCAAGAGAAGGGGACCACCTATTTTTGGATTCAGAAGAGCTAGTGTCATGGATCCAGAGGACGAAATTACCGCCGAGTCTCCTTCGATGACTTATTCCGCGACACCCCTAGGAAAGAGGGTTGCCAGACTGTATTTGAATCCACTTTCCGGCAGAATCCTAAGAGACGGTGCGGCAAGGGCGATGTCAATTCTTTCAGGGAGAGACGAGACTGGCCAGGTTTCTCCAATGGGGCTACTTCACCTTGTCTCGTGTACCCCTGATTTTATGCCTCTGTGGATTAGGAAAAATGACTTCGATAAGGTTCAGGCAGCTTTGCATGGACATGAGAGGGAGTTCTTGGCGGAGTCGGTTGATCTAGAAGACGATAGGAGGATGAAAGCCGCTTTAGTAATTCAATCTTGGATGGAAGAGGACGGATTTGGGGAAATAGAGTCGGAGTGGGGGGTACAACCCGGAGATTTGCGAAGTCGCGTAGAGTTGGCCGAATGGCTTCTGTATTCAACTAGGCAGATAGTGGCTGATGATGATGAGTTGTCAATGATGGGCAGGGAGGCGCACAGAACGCTCGTGGAGGCGATTGATGAAGTTCATCGAAGGGTTAGATATGGATGTAAATCTGATCTTCTAGGACTTGTTTCGTTGAGGGGCGTGGGCAGGGTCAGGGCTCGAGAGATGGCAAAATTACTTGGAGTATCTGAGGCTTCTGATATAGCTGAATTGACAGAAAGGGACATGTCAATGCTTTCAGATCTTAGAGGTTGGAGCCCCAGACTTGTGGAAAATCTAGTCCAAACAGCCAGTCGCGCGGTGAGGCGCCGTGCACGGTAATCTCTTGAATGCGTATATTCACAGTGAACTAGGAGGGGGAAGATGCTGCCGTGGTTCCCTGCTTGGGGTGTCGAGTTCGAAAGTCCTGTTTTGGACCCGGGTAAAGTGATTTCAACACTCAATGAATGGAGACCTGACAACAGGTGGCTTATTCTCTCTGACGAAGTAGCGGGGAGTGAAGCGCATCTATGGACAGTGTGGCACTCCACTAGAAGAAGGGAGTTGGCGGGGGAAATGGTGGCTAGGGATGTCACAGCAGAGTTCCTGAGGATTTTATCAGGCACCCATCAGATTAGTTTGGCTATAGAAAGGGCTGGCTTGAGAAAGGGGGACACCAGGGCGTGGATTGTGCATCTTCCAGAAATTAACGTTGATGGAGCTTTGGAGAATGTATCGATCCCCAGAAGTACGTACAACGATTATGATGAAGAGGCCACTCGGATTCAAGAGCACCTAGAGGCGAAATTAGTCGCAGCTAGGCCGGTACCGACGACTTCAGGGCTCGCGAGAATCGGTGCGAGTTTGGACGGGGAATTCGTGGATAGTGTTGATGTTGAGTCCCGCTTCATTCTACATGCCTCCATGGCTGACTACTGACCTGCTCGCAGGGTCAACATCAAATCCAAGTCTCTTCCAGAGTGATGTATGGAATCCGAGAAATTTGTACCTGAAGATTTCGATGCTAGCGAGTGGGGCAACATAGAGCCTTACGTAAATGACCTTTTGAATCGTAGCCTATCTTGCACTGGATGCCTCGAAGGGCTGATTGCTGATGCATCCAGCTTAGCCGAACATATCTCAGAAACTGGGGCTCTCCTGTATATCGGAATGACGTGTGACACAGAGAATGATGAGAAGCGTGATTCCTTTCTTGACTTCGTAGAGAACGTTAGGCCGAAATTATCTGAGTTCTCTGATTCATTGAACAGGCGGATAGTGGAGCACACCTCTATTGATGATATGTCACCAAGGTACGATCTGATGATCAAGGGCATGAGGAATGACATCGAGATATTTCGAAAGGAGAACATCCCACTGGGAGTTGAGCAAACAAAGCTTGTCACCGAGGCCCAGGCAATCAACGGTGCCATGACTGTCAATTTCGATGGCGAGGAAAGGACGATGCCACAAATGAGGGGCTACATGGAATCCAACGAACGCGCTGTCCGAGAAGAGGCGTGGAAATCAGTAACTGAGAGGAGGGTTGTTGACTCGGAGAGGCTTTCTGAGATATTTGATGAGCTGATTTCGATTCGTCATAAGATGGCGAGGAATGCCGGATTCGAGAGTTACACTGACTACATGTTCAGGGCTATGCATAGATTTGACTACTCAAAGGAAGACTGCATTGAGTTCCATGACTCGATAGAGAAAGTGTGCATGCCATTACTGCATCAAATCAACTCAGCGAGGGTGTCTTCACTGGGTCTTGATGGACTTAGGCCATGGGATGTGAATGAGAAAACCGGAGTCGGTCCCGACACAGAGGGAAAGCCCCCCTTACGGCCATTTGAGAATGTTGAAGAGATGGTCTCGAAGCTCTCTGTAATGTTCCATGAGATGTCTGATGTACTAGGCTCTATGTTCGACAAACTAGTTGAAATGGACACCCTTGATCTGGATACCAGGAAAGGGAAAGCACCTGGTGGGTATCAGTACTACCTAGAGAAAAGCAGAGTTCCATTCATTTTCATGAATGCAGCAGGCCTACAGGGCGATCTTGAGACGATGATCCACGAAGCTGGCCATGCCTTCCACTCGCTTTACTGCGGGCATCTAGAGTTGATAGATGAACGAAACTACCCGATTGAATTCGCAGAGGTCGCGTCGATGTCTATGGAACTTCTAACGCAGCCAGGATGGGATATTTTCTATGAGGGGGGCGATGCAAATAGAGCTAGGCGTGCGCATCTGGAGGGAGTCATCTTCCTCCTGCCATGGATAGCGACGATTGACTCATTCCAGCATTGGGTTTACTCTAACCCGGAGCACACAAGGGATGAGAGAGAGGCTGCTTGGATCGAGATTAGGAGGAGGTTCGGTTCCGAAATGAATTGGGACGGCATAGATGGCTTCAGGGGAGTCTCATGGCAAGTACAGGGGCACCTGTATGGTGCTCCATTCTACTACATAGAGTACGGAATTGCACAGCTAGGCTCACTACAACTATGGCAGACGCATCGTAAAGATCGAGGGGAGGCGTTGGACGACTACGCCAAAGCAATGTCATTAGGGAATACCAAAACTTTGCCTGAGCTTTTCTCTGCGGCCAATTTGAGGCTGGGATTCAGCGAAGAACACTTGGAACCGCTAATCGGAGAAATAGGCGTGGCCATGAAAGAGCTTGCGTAATCGGACACGGGGCCCGCGGGTGATCAGTCCCGCAGACCCTCGGTTGTCACGTTGAAGACCGCCTCTCCATCTGGCAGGTTTGGACTGTCTACTAGGCGGGCTATTCTCCGGCCCCCCTTAGACTTCCTCAGATATAGGCGGAATGTGCTTGCGTGGGCCAGTATGTGGCCACCTATTGGCTTCGTGGGGTCGCCCCACATTGCGTCGGGCTTAGAGTGGACCTGGTTTGTAACGAGCACTAGGGCGTTGTTGACATCAGCCAGCTTCTTCAGATCTTTCAAGTGCCGATTTAGCTTCTGTTGCCTAGCTGCCAGCATTCCTCGGCCTAGGTACTCTGCTCTGAAGTGACTAGTCAAAGAGTCGACTATGATTAGCCTGACGTCTACGCTCTTGCCCATTCTCTGAATCTCATCGACAAGGAGAATCTGGTGGGCTGAGTTGTATGCTCTTGCAACATGAATACGCTCCAGTGCGTCAGCAGGGTCCATACCTACTGCCTCTGCCATCTGAGTGATTCTCTCGGGCCTGAATGTGTCCTCAGTATCTATGTAGAATACTTCTCCACCAATTCCGCCCTGCTCGGCTGATAGAATACAATTTACGGCTAGTTGATGGCCTATCTGGGTCTTACCACTACCAAATTCCCCGTATACCTCTACGATTGCCTGTGTTTCGAAACCTCCTCCCAGCAGTTCGTCCAATGCTGATGTTCCAGATGTTAGCTTCAGCACCTGACTCCTCTTGTCGAGAAGAGCCACCCCACTGATGAATCCACCAATGTTTGCCAGCTTCTTCGCGCCTGCGATTATCTTGGCTGATACTGCCTCGCCAAGTTCCGCTTGCTCGCCCAACTCCGAGGGGCTCATCACCGCTATGGCTAGGAGATCATCGAAACCCGCGTCCCTGAGTTTCTCTGCAGTCGCAGGCCCTACGCCTGGCAAATCTTCTATTGTTGCACCAGGCTCGTCCACGTCTATCACTATCTCCTCGTCATCAACTTTCTCACTTGCTGTTGTATCACTCATCTGCTCACCTTGTATGACCGATGCTAATTCTCGGCAGTATATGAACAAATGATGGGGTCCTCGTGATTATTGAAAGTGCTAATTAGTTAGAAATGCCGCTCAGTCTAACGTTCGTTCACTTTCAGTTTTGTTTCAGTATTTGGTAACGGGTGGTGGATTTGAACCACCGATCTCCGGGTTATGAGCCCGACGAGATAACCTGACTACTCCAACCCGTTGCATTCGGGGCGGAACGGGAATATATGAACGCAACCACATTCATACTATCTGGCCCGATACAAACAGAATGGTGATGAGTCGCCTTTTCCCCCGACGGCATGGTGGTGCGGTGTCCGGT
The DNA here is from genome assembly GCA_002498925.1 of Euryarchaeota archaeon UBA173. Taxonomy (GTDB): domain Archaea; phylum Thermoplasmatota; class Poseidoniia; order Poseidoniales; family Thalassarchaeaceae; genus MGIIb-O5. The sequence continues at coordinate 14,256 of DAJH01000073.1, forward strand.
AACCTACTGATACGAGGATCGACAATGATTCTCGGAGGTAAGGAGGTCTTGGGCGACCTTCGTGTCACTTCTGGAATAATTTCAGCGATTGCCCCTGGTGGCGGACTCGAGCCGGGTCTCAATGAGACGATAATCGAAGGACACGGGTTGTATCTCCTCCCAGGCGCCATTGATCCACATGTACACTTCAGGGATCCGGGACAACCCGAGAAAGAGGACTTAGAAAGTGGGAGTCGGGCTGCAGCTGCGGGAGGAGTTACCTCATTTCTCGATATGCCGAATAACATCCCTAATGCTACTAATCGTAAGACATTGGAAAATAAAATTCACCTAGCTGAGAAGAAGGCAGTGACTCATCATGGATTTTTTGTTGGCGCGACCAAGGATAACGTCAGTGATTTACAGAGCGTGGAGGGAATGGATGGTGTCTGTGGAATCAAGATATTCATGGGGAGCAGTACTGGCGACTTACTTGTCGACGAGCAAAGGCATCTCGAGGATATCTTCGCGAATACTGGGGGGATAATTGCTACTCATGCGGAGGATGAAGGTCGCCTGCAGCAACGTATCGCAGAGTTTGGTCACCGAACTGATATTGCGTCACATGCTGAATGCAGGGATGTGGAGTGCGCTTTCCTCGCTACTAAGCGTGCTGCTGCTCTTGCGAAGGATCATGATCATCGACTTCATATCGTTCATTTGACGAGTGCGAAGGAAGCAGACTGGTTAACGAAGAACAAAGGGGGGCTGATCACTACCGAGGTATGTACTCAGCATCTTACTTTCGATCAAGATGACGTCAAGAAGTTAGGAGTGAGGGCCCTGATGAATCCCCCTATTCGATATACCGAGGATAGGGAAACGCTTTGGAAGAGGCTCAAGGATGGTACTATCGATTGTATAGTCACGGACCATGCTCCTCACACTCTGGAGTCTAAGTCAGTGGGTTATCCTAGGGCCCCAGCTGGAATGCCGGGGGTTGAAACATCACTTCCGCTGATGCTGACTCACGCAATGAATGGTAAATGCAGCGTCGCAGATGTGGTGAAATGGATGTGTGAGGGGCCGGCTAGGGTCTACGGCATACAAAACAAAGGTTCTCTAATCGTGGGGTATGATGGCGACCTAACCCTAGTCAACTTGGAAAAACGCAGAACGATCGCCGATTCGGATACATGGAC
>DAJH01000076.1 GCA_002498925.1 Euryarchaeota archaeon UBA173
CCTACAATGAGACTCTGGACGACGGTACCTGGTGGGAGTTCGTATGGTCCGATCAGGACTCCGACGGACTCATCTCCAGTGGTGATATATATGCAGTCAGGACGAATGCCACTGGGGAACTTAGCATTGCAGTGTATGACCTTTGGGCCGATGCATGGACAGGGGGCCCCCTGGCATCTCAAGATTGAATCACAGTCATATTCAAACGGCCCATGGCCAAGGGCCCAATATGTCGGGAGACAGGCATCCACTGCCACGTCTACTGACTCACCTCAGGGAGCATAGGGCAACGGTAATTCTAGCCTCCATTTGCTCAATTCTGAACAAGGTTTGGGACCTAGCTCCGCCAGTGCTGATCGGAATGGCGATAGATGTCGTCGCCGCAAGAGAGGACTCTTTCCTAGCTGGCATGGGATATCCGGACGTGTATGACCAGCTGTACATCCTTACAGGCCTGACAGTGCTGATTTGGGTACTGGAGTCATTATTCCAGTACTTCTACGCGGTCCTTTGGAGGAACTTGGCACAGACTGCACAGCATGAGCTCAGGATGTCCGCCTACTCCCATATTCAAGACCTAGAGATGCAATGGTTCTCAGAGCAGTCAACAGGCGGTCTGATGTCAATAATGAACGATGATGTCAACCAACTGGAGAGGTTCCTTGACCAAGGCGCTACGGACCTGCTTCATGTGGCAACTACAATTATCGTGGTGGGGGGGATAATGTTCTCTGTCGCTCCGGAGGTAGCTATTCTGGCGATAATTCCCGTACCTATCATAGTCACTGGATCCTTCATGTACCAGCGAAGAATAGGGACACGTTACTCACTAGTCAGGAACAAAGTCGCGGAGCTAAATGCCCTGCTGAACAACAATCTACAGGGAATCACCACCATCAAGTCGTTCACTGCTGAGGAGAGGGAGGCAAGTCGCGTCGAAGCCGCCTCCACCTCCTACCGGGACGCAAATCGTGAGGCGATCAGACTCTCCGCATCCTTCGTGCCAATAATCAGGATGGCCATATTATTCGCCTTCACTGCCAACATGTTAGTCGGTGGTTGGTTCGCCCTCGAGGGTAAAATCAGTTTAGGGGCATACTCCGTGATAGTTTTCATCACCCAGAGGCTCCTATGGCCCTTGACTCGTCTTGGGGAAACCTTCGATCTATATCAGAGAGCCATGGCTTCCACTACCAGGGTTCTAGACCTCCTAGATACTGAAGTCGGGATTATCGAAGGAGAAACTGCCATAGAGAAAGTCACTGGAGAGATATCCTTCAGTGACGTAAGCTTCGCATATCCCGGAAGGGAGACGGTTCTGGGTGGAGTAAACCTGAAGGTCCCCTCGGGGAAGACCGTAGGATTGGTTGGCTCTACCGGCTCGGGAAAGACAACCATGGTCAGGCTGCTTCTTAGATTCCATGACCCAGATGAAGGATCGATTTCTTTGGATGGGCACGACGTCAGGGATCTTACCTTGGATTCATTGAGGGGGTCAATATCTCTAGTTAGCCAGAATACGACTCTATTTCCCGGTACTGTCATGGATAATGTAAGATATGGCAGTCCAGATTCTAGTGAGGAGGAGGTTTACGAGGCAGCTAGAACCGCAGAAGCGATACCTTTCATAGAAAATCTTCCCGATGGTTGGGATACTGACATAGGCGAGGGCGGACATAGGCTCTCAGGTGGCCAGAGGCAAAGGATTGCGATAGCTAGGGCCGTCCTCAAAGACGCACAAGTACTGGTGCTTGACGAGGCAACTAGCAATGTCGACAACGAAACGGAGGCAGCTCTGAAGAGGTCAATAGGATTGATTTCTAGGGGCCGGACGACCCTGATAATCGCCCACAGGTTATCCACAGTAAGGAATGCAGACATGATTGCGGTCCTAGGGGAGGGGGGAATCACTGAAACTGGCACGCATGAGTCACTACTGGAGTCAGGTGGATTATATTCGAGACTCTGGGCCGTGCAGACAGGGGAACCGGGAAATTACTAGGGGTGTAGATTTGGCTGACGACGAATATCCCCCGGCGTTCCCCGGTCTGGCAAAGATGATTGGGATACGCCCAATTTCGATTGGGCAGGGCGAGTGCAAGGTCAGCTCGGTAGTTCAGAATGAGCACCTAAATGCAGGAGGGGTGGCTCATGGGGGCCTCCATGCTACCATGTTAGATACCGCACTCGGTGGCGCCTTGGTGTCGTCACTTTCCAAGGAAGAGTGGTGTGCAACAGCTGAGATTGATGTTTCTTACATCAGACCTGCTTTGGCAGGGGATATTCTCACGGCAGCAGGGAGGGTTATCAAGAGGGGTAAGAACCTAGCTCACCTGGAAGGAGAAATTATTGATCACAATGACAGGCTGATAGCTACGGCCAAGGGGACATGGGCCATATGGGTCCCTACCGATAAGGGGAAGCCCGGAAGAAGATGATGACGGGAACACCTTGATGAGGAGTCACCCTTTCCTCAGGCCATGGCACGTGTAGACTCGTTGATCTGGTTCATGCTCGCTTTCGGCCAACTAATCCTCGGAGGTGCAATAGGGGGCGATCCAATTTTGGAATTACTAGGCCTTGTTTTACAAGGAACGGGCGGGAGCTCGTTAATCCTTGGAATATACTTCCTTTTGTTCCTAGCTAGGCATGAGAAGGAGTTTTCCGAGGGGTACTCGAAGATGGAGAAGACGGCTTTCCTAAGGGACGCAGAGGGCAA
>DAJH01000082.1 GCA_002498925.1 Euryarchaeota archaeon UBA173
CCATTCTTAGGAAGAATAACCCATGAAGACCTGTCTGCATTCGAGAACGGAGTGCCTCAGCCGGTTCTAGACTTCCCACTCGTCGAAGGTGCTGGATGGGAATTCACGCTATTCTCAACAGAGTGGTCTGCCAGTGTCCGCACCGTTACAGGGGGTGTAGCTGTAATGGAGGCTGAGACCTCGGATGGATCTACCCTGGAGTATGTCTATGACTCATCTTCGGAATTCTTCTCATCATTCGTATGGACTGATTCATCTGGAGTTGTTCAACTAAGGATGATGCTTGCAGATGACGGGGGGTCGCATTCAGGGGACGTCTACTTCGTAAGAGGTGGCGATCTATACTCCAACACTTGGGACGAGTCTGGCCCAGATGTTGAGTTTGAAGACTCCTTCTTCGTTAGCGACCACCCGAATGATGGCGAGTGGAATGAAATGATCTACTTCCTAGATGCCGCATGCGGGGGAGGGGGGTCGAGCATCACTCTGACCCTCAGGGACCATGGTTCAATTTCCGCTCTGGAGAGAGTATGGGGCCCCGGAGCGAGCGAGAGTGGGACATTGGGGACCATTCCCTATCCCTCAGAGGAATACACCCTGACTGCCACCTTCACGGGTGATAGTTACCTCCGTCTGATATTCGCGGGCGGAATAACTCAGTCATGGAGCCTGTGAGGTGACCGTATGAGTCAAGGGACTCTGGTGATGATGCATGGCATGACCGGGACGTCCGAAATGATGAGACCACTGGCGGAAAGACTTGCTCCCGACGAGTGGTCTGTGATGTGCCCCCAAGCGGAAATAGAGCATCCCACCAGAGGTGGCTTTGCATGGTGGCTGAGGGCCGATGACCCAACGCTTCCCCTGGATGAAGAATCCCAAGGGCAGGTGGGTGAGTCAATCAAACGAATCCTAGGGAGGCTTCCAGAGGGGCCGGTAATTGTTGGAGGATTTTCGCAGGGAGGGGCCATAGCATCAGCCCTTCTGGAGACAGACTCCCAAGATAGGATATACGGATTGGTTCTAATCGGGACCAAAACCGTGCGTGCAGAATCACTGAGGGACTCTCTACCGTTCCTCAAACCCCGCCCCATAGCATGGATGCACGGTTCAAGGGATCACCTTGTTCCAATAGAGCATGCCCGCGAACACGCCGACATCTTCGAAGATGCAGGATGGCCGGTAACTAGGCTGGAGCATGGGAAAGGCCACATGGTCAACCTAAACCAGATTGAAGAACTAAAGAATGCCATAAGAGGGATGGCAGAAAATTCTCAGAGATATTCCAGCAAGTGATCCGAACCACCTACGAAGATGGGCTTGTCCCCTCTGATATCGAAAACGACTGGGACGGTACGATGCCCAGTTATCCTCACTACCTCCTGCCTAAGGCCGTCATAATCGTCTAAATTCACCTCTGTGAATGATAGGCCGTTAGCCTCCAAGGTCCTAGCTGCCCTAACGCAGTAGGGGCAAATCGTCTGGCTGAAGTATAGGAAGTCCGTTTTAGCGGACGACAGGTGCTCATGAAGAGGGGACAACTTCTCCATCACCTTCTTCCCACCAGCCATCAGGAGTTTCTCCGAGATCACCGTCGATTTCTTGATCGCCGCCCAAGCGGCCCTCGAGAACACGATCGCATTCATCTGGGTCTACGAACACCAAGAATAGTACTGTCATGAGAGTCAGGCCTGCACCTAAGTATAGGGCGGAGATATAGTCCATGATCTCGATTGCCTTCCCAGTCAGGCTTAGTGCGATGACCCCTGATAGGTTGAACATCGACATGTATGCGGTGAATTGAGTCCCTCCGGCTTTACTGTAAGTGAGTCTCATAGAGACGGAAATAATGGAAATCCATGCCAATCCGTTGATGATAGCCCTGAGGCAAAGATAAGCGACCATGATAGTCGTATTTCCCCAGTAGTCCTGCAAGATTGCTAGTCCGGCATTTGCCAGAGCTAGTAGCGTGAACCCTATCATTGCCACCTCCCTAACCCCAAAGCGATCCCCTAGGAATCCACCGATTAGTTGGCCTGCCATCAAGAAGGCTATGACAATGCCACCCATTACAGCACTGTATTTGTCCATCTCCCAACCAGCCTCATTGATGAAGATGTCCAGGATAATTGGGTCGACGAAAAGATAGAGCTCCGACAGAAGACACAGGAAGATCAGTAGGAAGGAAGACCTCAGAGAGAATCCCTTTACAATGTTGTAAGTCGTAATAGCAGGCCCCGTCATACTGCCTGACAGAACGTTGGGCACCATTGGTAATCTCACTCCTAGCTTTTGGGACAGTTGCATTAACACGATTAATGAAATGGCTATGACTCCGAAATTGACTATGTCCATGAATAGAAGAGGTCGATCTTGCCAATCGGAATAAACGAGCACCCCTACGATGTAAATTGCCATTCCCAATAGAGTCGCGGTGATGGTGAGCCAGAGCATTGCCGCTGGCAGGGTAATGTGTTTGGATACCAGATTCTTGGCTGCCCAATTAGCGGCCCTGTAGGGATCATCATCGTCCTCGGACCAGGGTATTTCTACATCGGGGGCATCTTCGGGGGTTTCTTCTGAGTCATCTTTCCAAAGGCTGGTGCTTGTGTTACGGTCCCATGGGAATAGCCTGTCGCCGGACCTCTCCCTCAGGAATAGCGGGAGTGCCATGATAATCAGCAGCAGGGGCAACTGTATCACTATTGCAGATTTGATTCCGAACTTAGTTGCCATGATTCCGAGAATCGCTCCACCCAGGATATATCCTGCCCTCTTGGCTGCGAACATGAAGCCATTCGCCTTCGCTACCTCATCCGGCTGTAGGACGTCAACGGCCAATGCATCGACGCCGACATCCTGAAGCGAGGAGAATAGATTGTGTATGAACAGTACCAACGTCACTAATTGAATGGATTCGGCCAGATTGGAAACAAACAGCAAGGCGCCCAAGGTGACTACCATTCCCGTTTGGGCGAATAGGATCCACGGCCTTCTTCGACCATACGAGGGAGCTTGTATTCCATCTACCATGGGGCCCCATACGAATTTGAAGGTCCAAGGCAGTGCTATTGCCGCCCACAGAGCAGCTATGTCAACAGGGCTAACATCGTTGACGGCCAAGAACGCGGGGAACGCGACATACGTGAATCCTTGAGGGAGCCCTTGGGCTGTGTAAAGTATGGAGAGTGAGACATATCTTCTGAATTGATTGTCGGCCAGTGACTCGCCATCGACCCAAGAGTCTCTTGCAGAGTTCCACCTACCTGGAATCAGACGGGGATCAAGTGCTGAGCCAACTTTACTGGTGATGGTGTAGATTCCCCGATTTTCTGTCATGATGGCCCCTTCTTCGCCTCTGATCTTCGTAATCCAACGCTCCCTTACCGAAACAGTCCCAATAATTCCGATCGCGACCAAGAATGGGAACCAGAAGACGGAACTGCTCAATTCGGTGAGCCCTCCCGAAGAGCTGCTGGACACTACGCCGTCAACGAGGACCACCCTTCTGGAGTCGATTGGGGAGATGCTGTCCTCCGTTACTACTAGCCTCGCATAAATTGTCGAGTTTCCTGAGCTATCATGAGGGTCTAGCTTCACCCTCCACAGACTCCAGTCGCCCGACAGATCTGCTGCACCCTTCCAAGTGCCACCCCCTACACGAACCTCCACGAGCCCCATTCCCGGGGCCACTCCCGACGCGGTGCCTGAGATGTATGACTCGTTTCCTATTTGCTGCAGAGTTTCTACGTCCATACTGACGTTCAGTGACCTGTCAATACTGCCTGCTGCCTCGACGAATGCCAGTGGGTCTGCCTGGCCGAACCCAAACTCGTTGTCCGGGCGCGTCTCCAGGATGCTGCAATCGTTGAAGCCTGGGTCATCCAGAAGCTGGAGGTCCCTCTCAATGGAGTGTGCTGAAATTATGTCCTTGAACTCGGCAGGGGTGATATCTGGGTTAGCCTCGACCATCAGAGCAGCAATTCCCGCCATGAGGGGAGTGGCCATACTGGTCCCAGACTTGCTCGTGTAGCCGTCGCTGGTAGCTGCGTCGGGAGCCATGATGCTTGAGCCGATTGTCGCTACGTCTGGTTTCACCCTGCCATCCGAGGTGTACCCACGGCTACTGTATATCGCGAGTCCTAGGTCCTTGTCCAAGCTTGCTACGGTAACCGGTAGGTTTGCGTCCCCCGGACTGTCTATGGTATTGCATCCAGCGAACGTCGCACCTCCAAACTCGTTACCGGCAGACAAGGTAGTGATTATTCCAGCCTCTACTACTGAGTCCATCTGTCGGCTCCAGGTGGAGCTTCCATCATTGTCGAAGTGTATCTCAAGCTGTTGCTCCCCCAGAGATGAAGTGACTATGTCGATTCCGTACTTATCCTTGTTTTCAATCGCCCACTGGGCCCCTTGGATTACGTCCTCTATGTCGCCGTCACAGCATGCGAGGAGATTGATCAGGAATGCTCCCGGAGCAGCTCCAATGTACTTCAGGCCTGAAGTCGGATCTGCTTGGCCGCCCCCAGTTCCAGCGGCTATTCCAGCGACGTGGCTACCATGCGTTCCAGAGTCGTAAGAGGTAGAGGGGTCTTGCTCCGAGTCTGTGAAAACTGAGTCGTAGAATGCAATGATCTTTGGATCGCAATCAATTGGTATTGGGTTTGGGTTGGTGGGATCAGGGTCCGGCTGTTCGCAGCCCATTGTGAATGGTTCGTCATCCATATCGTTGAGTCCCTCATGATCCCCCCTTACTCCCGTATCGAGGATTGCGACGACTGATCCCGTGCCATCGAAACCGAAGTCATTCCACACTTGGTCAACTCCCATGTTGGGGGCAGCCTCATGCATATTGGGCTCGGCGAGTCCCAAATCCTCAATCATGACAACTCCAGGCAGAGATAGGATCCCATTCTCAGAAAGTATTGAGCTGAATGGAGCGGTTGCACTTACGGTGTCAAGGTATTTCGGACGAAACGTGACTTGGACCCCTAGCTCCTCGAGTGCTGAGACATCTGCATCGGTTGGGTGGTGATTGTAGTCTACGAAAATCCTCGCACTCCCTTCGGGCGCCCTCCTCCACCAATCCTGCTGTACCTCAACTGATTGTCCTAAGAGCCACTCAAGACGATCGTCCAAAGAGTCTGAGTCCTTGTCCCTACTCCAGTGTGTCCACCATTCGGCATGGAGTTCGGACTCCACGCTGAGAGTCCATTTTCCATCAGCATCTAGTCCTCCCTTACCCTGCTCAAGAGGGGAAATCGAGGAGGCAGCGAGGGGGAGGATGAAGAGTAGAACCAAGGCAGATGCAATCGCCGAAGAACGCCCCACCATGGGTGGGGCGATGAATGGCCACGTTTATGGGTTCGGACTAGAGTATCCTAACTCCTTCATCCTCATAATCCCAGTCCATTATCTCCCAATCGGATAATTTCAACTTATTTCGTACATCTTTGGTACTTGATGGATGACAAATCAAGGCAGCAAAACCGCCACCTCCTGCACCTACCGCTTTCCATGATGAAACCATGCCGGAGTCGATGAGAGGGGACACTTCCTCCATGAAGGGCTCATTGATTGCAGGGTCGATAATATCGACTCCATCCGAGGTCTCCCTCATCGATTTGACGATCAGGTCCCTTCTATCCTGTTGGAGTCCAGTAGCCATATCCCTGACGGCTGAACGTACGATATTCAGCCCCTCAATTACGTCCTTATCCCCCTCTGCATATCTGGACCAGACCGACTCATGCAGATCTCCCGACTTCCTAGAAATTCCCGAATTTACCAGCAATAGGTGCTTACGCAGCCAAACTCTGGATGATCTCATTGGCTCAAACGGCATGCGTTCAACTCTTTCGCCAAAGAAGATTAGGTGGTTAAATCCGCCTATGGCGGATGCCCACTGATCCTGTCTACCCCCTAGATTCCCCGCATCTGCTTCTGCTTGATAGGCAGCCTCTGCTATGCTTTCCGGGGAGTCGTCTTGAGATCCTAGGGCCGCCATGGCAACATTCATCGCGCCACTTGACCCGAGCCCTGAACCAGTAGGAACCCCAAAGGAGAAGCTTACTGAAGGCCCCTTGGAAGTTGCCTTTACGTGCCTATCGATGGTGAAGTTGACCACTTCTCCGCCGAAATCATGAGTATAGGGGGGAACGTCGGTCCAACCGCCAGCCAAGTCAACTCTGACCGGAGCAATGGCCTCCATTTCCCCCTCCATGTACTGCCGCCAGCGTCTGTAGATGAGAATGATTCGGTTCGCAGAAGCCATGACCGAAAATAAGGGGTATGAATGGCCCCTCCGGGGAGCATGCAATCTGACGTGGGAGCAGCAATTGAGGCATTCGCATCGGGCGAACCTGTGATGATTTTCGACTCTGATTTCAGGGAAAGGGAGACTGATCTTCTATGGCCGGCAACAGCAGCGACCCCTGAAGTCATGAGGAGGCTGAGGAATGATTGTGGTGGTCTGCTTTTCTTGGCCATTGGGAACGAAGTAGGAGAATTATTCGGTCTACCGTGGCTGCAAGACATCCATACACACGAGTCGTTGGTAGAGGATAATCCGGTTCTTTCGAGGCTTGTTACAAACGACCTGCAGTATGACAGCAAGTCGGCATTCACGCTATCTCTGAATCATCGTGAAACATACACCGGCATTACCGATAGGGATAGGTCACTAACTACACGTAGGTTCGGAGAGCTTGCAGGGGAGCTATTGGGGACCGATAGTGATTCGGCAATGGATGCCCTAGGCCTTGAGTTCAGGACTCCTGGGCACATCCCGCTATGTCGTGAGTCGCCCGGAGGGCTCTCTACCCGGCAGGGACATACAGAACTGGCTGTAGCTATGGCTAGGCTATCCGGGCAAGTTCCTTGCACCATTGGGGCAGAGATGCTCGAGCCAGAAGGGGACGGGGCGCTATCACTGGATGGCGCTCGGAAATATGCGGAAAGACATGGAATTCCAATGATTACGGGTGATGACATCCTATCTTCGATGAGAATTTGAGATGACAACAACTAGACGTCGAGACGGGAGGGGAGATGCATGGCACGAGTAATGGCGGTGGGTGTTTTCGACCTTCTACATGCTGGTCACCTTCACTACTTAGAGCAGGCTAAATCCCTGGGGGATGAGTTGGTAGTCGTTGTAGCTCACGATGATACCGTGCGAACCCAAAAGCACGAGCCTGTGACTAATCAGGAGCTCAGGTGCAGAATGGTGAGGGGTTTGAAGCCGGTTGACGACGCGATAGTTGGGAATCCCCCTGGGACTCCCATCTTCGATATCCTGGAGATTGTGAATCCGGATGTTATCGCATTGGGATACGACCAGAAGCACTCCATGGACTCAGTACGTAAGGGGTTAGACAGCCATGGATATTCAGATGTAATACTCAAGAGAGTTGAGGGGCTATCGGATGACTTGGACGGAACAAGGAAAATAATCGCCAGGATACTGGATCTTTGGCCCAACAATGAGGGAGACCCTTACGAGGAGGACTAGCATGTTCACAGGAATAGTAGCAGGAGTTGTCCCTGTTTCCAGTATTGAGCAGGGCGATAGTGTGCTGAAAGTAACAGTTGATCTCAGTGGGTTTGACGAGGGGATTAAAATCGGCGCTAGCATATCTCTGGATGGTGTTTGTATGACAGTTGTGAGCATAGAGGGGAGCAATGTTTGCTTTGACGCGATTGAAGAGACCCTGCAACGAACCACCATTGGAATCCTATCGGAGGGAGATTTGGTGAATGTTGAGAGGTCGCTGAAGGTTGGCGATGAATTGGGAGGTCACATTTTGTCAGGTCATGTGATGAGCAAGGCACGAATAATCGAGAAGACGGACAAGGGAGAGGGGATTGATCTGACCATAGAGAGCCCTATTGGGACTTCTCCGTACATCCTAGAAAAGGGATTCATTGCAGTAGACGGGATGTCCCTGACAGTTGGAGAAGTCATGCCAGATTCATTCAGCCTACACATCATACCTGAAACAATAAGGGCCACGACCATTGGAGGAAAGGTCGCTGGAGATATGGTAAATATCGAGATTGACTCCAGGACCCAAGCCGTTGTTGATACTATTCGAAGAATGGAGGTCGAAGGATGAGGATGGGAGTAGTTTGTGGTTCGTTCCACCGGGACGAGGTCAATAGAATGCTTGACTACGCTACCGATGAAGCGGAGTCCAAGAAATGGGAGATCGCTGAAACCGTGTGGGTCCCTGGTTCTATGGAGTCTCCCTTGGCCCTAGACAGGCTTCTACAACGAGAAGACATTCATGGGGCAATTGTTCTTGGCATTATTGAGAAGGGCGAAACCGATCACGGGATGGTGATGGGGCAATCGGTGACCAAAGCGATAATTGAGCTTCAAATAAAGCACGGAAAGCCGATAGGACTTGGGATTATTGGCCCGGGAGCTGAGCCTAAACATATCGAGCCAAGGCTCGAGCCACATGCTAGAGCTGCGGTTGGAGCGGTCGCCTCAATGGTAGAATGACAGAGGTAGGGTTGAAGGACGTCCCCACATTGGGAGACTCGTGGCTGAGGGAGTACGCAACGTCATCATCATTGGTTCGGGGCCTGCTGGATACACGGCCGGACTATATTCAGCCAGGGCACTTTTGGAGCCATTGATGTTCGCTGGGTACATGTCTGGTGGGCAACTGATGCTGACTTCCGATGTAGAAAATTTTCCCGGATACCCTACGGGAGTAGGGGGCCCTGAAATGATGGTACAGATGAGAGAGCAAGCAGAGAGGTTCGGACTCGAAGTCCATGACAAAAACGTTGAGAGAGTCGATTTTTCCAGTAGGCCTCACAAAGTTTGGGTAGAAGGGGAAGAATTCCAAGCTGATTCTGTAATCATCTGTACCGGTGCTGAGGCGATCTGGCTAGGTGCAGAAGGCGAGGAGGCTCAGAAAGGCAGAGGGATCTCTACATGTGCGACTTGTGATGGTGCGTTTTTCCGGGATGAGGAAGTTATTGTTGTAGGGGGCGGCGACTCCGCCATGGAAGAGGCGACGTTTCTTACTAGGTTCGCAAGCAAGGTGACAATAATCCACCGAAGGGACGTTTTCCGGGCTTCTAAGGTGATGTATGAGCGTGCCGAAGCACATCCCAAGATAGAAATTAGGCCTTTCAGGCAGGTTAAATCCTGGACTTCTGATGAAAACGGACTAACTGGTGCGATACTTGAGGACCCTCGTGATGGGGGCAAGGAAGAGATATCATGCACCGGGGCATTCATTGCAATTGGCCACAAACCGATTACCCAATACCTAGAGGGGCAGGTTGAGACTGATGATGAAGGGTACATCCTGCACAAAGCGGATACGATGACCAGTGTAGAGGGCGTGTTTGCAGCTGGGGATGTGGTAGATACAAGGTACAGACAAGCCATTACTGCGGCTGGCATGGGATGTCAGGCCGCAATAGATGCCGAAAGATGGCTAGAAGACCAGCACTGAGGCTTCTGGACCGAAGGCCAAATGTCCTTGGTGCATTGTCGCAGGCACATGGCGGACCTTCTGAGCGATGAGGAGCGGAGGAGATATGCCCGGCATTTGGTGCTCCCCCTTGTCGGTGTGAGTGGCCAGGCTAAATTACTGGAGTCCTCCATATTGGTGGTAGGAGCTGGGGGATTGGGATCTCCGGCTCTACTTTATCTGGCTGCAGCCGGAGTAGGTAAAATAGGCATTATTGATCACGACACCGTAGATATTTCAAACCTCCAGAGGCAGGTTATCCACGCCTCTTCGGAAATAGGGCAGGCAAAAGCAGAGTCAGCATCGAGAAGGCTGTATGAATTGAATGGGGATGGTCAATTCCTCCCAATTGTAGATAGGCTAACCGAAGCAAATGCACTATCGATTATTTCTGAATACGACGTAGTTATCGATGGAACAGATAATTTTGAGTCTAGATATCTAATTGGGGACGCTTGCGAGATTCTAGGGAAGCCTTGGATCTTCGGTAGCGTTCACAGGTTTGAGGGTCAGGTCTCGACATTCAACCACAATGGAGGGCCCAACTACAGAGACCTGTTTCCCGAGTCGCCACCGCCTGAATTGGCGCCCAACTGCGCGGAAGCCGGAGTTCTGGGTGTCCTTCCAGGACTAGTTGGGACGATACAGGCTACCGAGGCACTGAAGATAATATTGGGCATCGGAGAGGTGCTCAATGGCAAGCTCCTTGCAATTGACTCACTGACAATGATTACTAGGGTCCTTACATTCAATCGCAATTCGGACAGAGCAGCTGTGACCACCCTAGGAGATTATTCCATGCAATTAAAATCGATTAGCCCTCTTGATTTCGTATCTAAGAAGGAAGGTGGATGGACGCCATTCTTACTAGATGTACGTTCTGAAAGAGAGGAGGGGATAGTGTCCCTAGAGGCAACTGATCTGCGAATCACCCACACATCAGTGCCAGGGAGAGTTTCCGAGATTCCTTCTGATCGGGATATTGTTGTCTACTGTAGAACAGGTGGTAGGTCTGCCGCAGTAGTGAGGTTTCTAGTCCAATCTGGTTGGGACCAAGAAAGGGTGCTTAACCTGGAAGGTGGGGTTCACCTTTGGTCCGACTCTATTGATTCCAATATTGTAAAGTATTAATTGTGGTAAAAAATATTTCAGTACAACGTTTTTTTATGGTAAAATAATAGAAATATTGATGAAAAATACATCTTTTATTAATTTTACATCATTATGTGGTGAAAATAATTTCAATCAATCGAACAATTGTTGTACTAAGTACCCTTCCCACGGACTATGGCGGACCGTCGGCAGGGGTTGTGGAAATGCCCAGATTGCTCGAAACACCAAGTCTGGAGAACGAGGAGTGGCGGGACATCCAGGCTGGATAGGACCTGTATGGAATGCGGATCCAGAGTCAGGGTGACACTGGATAGATCGAGTACGGGCAAAGGTAGGCGCAGAGAGGTTGATGTTTGGGAGAGGGGGCTACAGGTAAGCTCTGATGAATTAGAGAAGGAATGCTCCAGAAGAGATAGGAAAATGGCAGAAGAACTGTCTGGGCCCGGAGATGAAGAGTCAGAGACGCCTCAACAGACTGACCTTCCGACCATCTATGCTAGAAACTGGGAACCGGCTTCTGGATTAGAATTCGCCCACCGCCTACCGTCTTTGGGAGCCAGGGGGGAACTACTACGATTCATTGCAGAGAGGCATGACGGATACCTCGAATTAGTTGCAAGTTGTTGGGATGAAGAAAGGGCTCCCGCGTCATTTGATGGGAGTTCCTACCATCAATTCTGTCTAGATCTTGTCATCAGAATCAGGGGTGTCCTATCGGAACGAGTCCTTGAGCCACTAATTGCTGAGATAGGTGAGGCAGAAGTCATGCCTCGGAGATCTGGGGCGAGCCACCTCGGCCGAAGGAATGGGAGATTTCTACTGGATATTCGAATTTGTCTCAGGAGGATTGCTTACGAATCCTCCATAACCATGGAACAGAGGATGCTATGGCAAAGGTGGATGACCAGAACTAGAATCACAGACGAACACCTGAAGGAGCTGTTTACGGATGGGGTTGACACTCCTGATGGAGGTAAATTTGGAGGAAAGGGCTTCAGATCTACATGGCAAGAAGGGATTGTGGCCTGCGCTTCTGCGATGAATAGGGCGATAGACAGTTCCGAAGAGGGCGGTAGTGATTCGGACATCATCGCCCCCATGATCAGAGATATGGGTTTAGCACTCGCAATGGGGCAGACCCCTTTGGAGGTCTTCTCTGCTCAAATGGGTAAATCTGGCTCATATATGGATGGTGGGAACGAAGGTTCAGGTGGACGAGATTTGCATATTGGGAATTGGGAGAAGGGGATACTTCCCCCAACTGCCCCGCTGCCCATTGCCAGTGCAACCACTACGGGCGTTGCACTAGCATCCCTTAGGCTGGGCCTGAATAGATTCCACTTAGCGCCGGTGGGAGAGGGGTGCAGCAGTAGCGGAGAATTCTGGGAAGCGATGAATCTAGCTGGGACCAGAGGGTTGCCGATATGCTACATGATTCAAAACAATCAAATTGCATTGGACACGTTCGTTGTGGGGCAATCTGGGGCAGAAACTTTTGGAGACAAAGGGCATGCTATGGGCATTCCCTCTTGGACCATAGATGGGTCGGATCCGTCCCAATTCTATTCGTCCGTTTGTGTTGCCAGGGAGATTGCTATTTCAGGTGGGGGAGCCACTCTGATCCATGTTGAAACAATGCGTGGTTGCGGACACGCTCACCACCATGACGACCTTTACCTAGGGTCAATCTCGGGGACCCCGCCCGGTTATGTGGATCGCGAGTTGATTTCTTACTGGTCAGAGAAAGACCCGCTTCCGAACCACAGAAACCTGTTAATCGGACTAGGGGCTAGTGAGAAAGATTTGCAGGCCATGGAATCAGAGGAAAGGACGTTTGTCGAAGAGTCGAGGGTGGAAATGGAGGAGATGCCATGGCCAGAGGGGAACAGTGTGGGAGAGGGTGTGACCTCGATCTATGACGCTAGGAGTCATGCACAGCAATTTGACACAATTAACACAGAAAGGAAGGCTGGAGATAGTGAACTTGAACCCGGAGAGGTTTCCATCGAGTTTTCGGATGCGTCAAATTCCTGGACATTTAGCAGATCGATACAGAATGCGATGGTAGAGCTAGCGGAAAAATATGGAGATCAAATCATATTCATGGGAGAGGACATGGAAGTCGCCGGTGCGTTCGGAATGAATCTTCCCCTGAGGGCCAAGGGGCATCAATCTAGACTACTTGATATGCCCCTATCTGAGTCGATTATCATCAATTCCGCCACTGGAGCCGCCCTAGGTGGAATGAGACCTGTTGCAGAGATTCAATTCGGCGGTTTTGCAGCTTTGGCGATGAATCCGCTGATCAACAATGCTGCACAGCTAAGGTGGAGGTGGGGGGCAGACGTCCCAATGACTGTAAGGATACCATTGGGTGCGAAAACAAGGAGCGGCCCTTTTCATGCCAACATGATTGAGTCTTGGTTTACGAATGACCCAGGCCTAGTTATCGCCTTCCCAAGCAATCCGCAGGATGCCTTCGATTTACTAATCGAGGGGCATGCGCTTCCTGATCCGTTCGTATTTCTGGAACATATCGGGCTTTATGGGCTCAGAGGGGGAATAACAGGCTGGGGAGATTCAATAAATCAGATTGTCGACACGGAGTCTGTTCATAGTAGATTGGAATCTGGAGAAACCTCGATTGGAAAGGCGAAGATAGTCAGAGGGGGTAAAGACGTCACAATCGTGACATGGGGAGCCATGGTTCACGTTGCCCTTGAAGCTGCTGAGAATGCCTCTAAGAGAGGGGTGGAAGTGGAAATCATCGATTTGAGAACCATTCAGCCGTTTGATGTTGAAACATGTGTTGACTCGACATTGAGAACTGGCAGATTGATTGTCTTACAAGAGTCGCAATGGACGGGTGGCTTGGGGCACACAGTGAGTAGTCGGATTCTAGAACAGGCATTCTGGAGTCTCGAGAGTCCGCCAACGGTAATCGGTGCTCTCGATACCCCAGTGCCATTCTCCCCCACACTGGAGGATCACACAATTCCAACTTCGGATTTGGTACTGAGGCACGTAATGAGGTCTTGTGAATAGGCCCGGTAGATTATGGAAACCGTCATGAGTCCTCCTCCTTTCGTAGTTACATGGATGCTTCCATGTCGTCTGACTGGCTATTGGTGATTGGAGGCTTCGTACTCCTGCTAGGCGGAGGGGAAGTCGTGGTCCAAGGTGCGGTAGTTATCGCGAAGAAGATGAAGGTCCCGCCTCTACTAATCGGATTCACCATAGTGGCGATAGGGACATCATTGCCTGAATTGGCCGTGTCACTGGAAGCAGTTGCAGGAGGTCAGCCAGATATTGCGGTTGGAGGGGTTTTGGGATCCAATGTTGCTAATGTCATGCTTGTACTTGGTACGGCATCAATACTCGGTGCCGCTACAGATCCAGGCGAGGGCGTCAGAAGGGACGCGCTTGCAATGATTGCTGCTACCATGATCCTTCTGGCACTGGTGGTTTATGGGGAGATTACTTCGCTCTCTGGAGTACTGATGTTGGTTCTTCTTGCTGGTTACTACTCATACTCATATCTGAATTCGAAAGAAGATAAGGAGAGGAAATTGGAGGATTCATGGGTTCCCGACAACATTGTGATTTCCATTATTGTGACCATCATCGGGGGTGCTTTGATCTGGAAAGGCGCGGAATTCTTGGTGGGCGGTGCAACCGGCATTGCAACTGACTTCGGAATTTCAGAGGCTGTCATAGGGCTATCAGTCGTGGCTCTAGGAACCTCGCTACCAGAACTAGCAGTTACACTAGTCGCTGGACTCAGAGGGCAAGGGGGGGTCGCTGTTGGAAACATCCTTGGTTCGAATATGATGAATATCCTAGGCATACTTGGAGCTACGGCAGCACTTGGCGGAGGGATCTTAGTTTCTCCAAACTTTGCAGACAGGGACATTTGGGTAGTCTTGGTTACATCTGGACTAGTCGCTGCAATGCTACTGGATGATCGCGAAATCGGCAAGATTACTGGCGTTTCAATGGTGATTGGATATTTCGTTTACATGGCCATAATACTCTAATCCCTGTACCCACTCCTGAGGCCATGGTCGACTTTGCATTAAGCGAGGAGCAGCTAATGCTTCAGGAGCTAGCCAGAGACTTTGCCAATGACGAAATTAAGCCTAATGCAGGAAGATGGGACAGGGACAGCGAGTTTCCCCTGGACACAATTCGTAAGGCCAGTGATAATGGCCTACTGACTCTGAAAATTCCTGAAAAATACGGAGGAGGCGGGATGGGGTCATTCGAAGAAGTCCTCGTTTGCGAAGAGTTTGGAGCAGGTGATCCGGGATTCGCTACTGCATGTGGCAGCACCATGCTAGCATCATATCCCATCCTAACGGGCGGCACTGAGGATCAGAAGGAGCGTTACATGACTAAAGTGACAGAAGGATGTATCGCATCCTATTGCGTGACTGAGCCGGGTGCTGGCAGTGATGTTCAGTCCATCCAGACTGAAGCCGTTAAGGATGGTGACGACTATATCCTCAATGGCAGTAAGATGTGGATAACTGGGGCTGGTTATGCTGATTGGTTCTTCGTACTCGCATACACAGACAAGACTGCTGGATATCAAGGGATGAGCGGGTTCATTGTGGATGCTGACTCGGAAGGTGTTGAGTTGGGGAAGAAAGAAGAAAACATGGGACAAAGATGCTCCGATACTCGTTCTGTGACTTTTACTGATGTCAGAGTTCCATCTGACAATCTAGTTGGAGGGGAGGAAAATGGCGGATGGATGAATGCGATGAAAGCATTTGACCTCTCTAGGCCCACTATTTCTGCTCATGCTGTAGGGAATGCAAGAGGGGCTTTAGAGGAAGCCGTTCAGTATGCTACCGACAGAAGCACATTCGGAAAGCCGATTGTAAAACACCAGGCAATTTCCTTCATGCTAGCTGACATGGCGACCAAAGTTGAGGCTGCTAGAATGCTTACATGGAAAGCTGCTATCAAACTAGACTCAGGCAAAAGAAACACGCTTGAGGCGGCACATGCGAAAAGGTATTCTGCTGACATGGCGATGGAAGTAACAACCGATGCAGTACAGGTTTTCGGAGGCTATGGGTATTCCGAAGAGTACCCGGTAGCGAGGAGGATGCGTGGGGCCAAGGTGGTCCAGATTTTCGAAGGTTCGAGTCAGATTCAGAGGCTAATAATCAGCAGAGAGATGCTGAGAGGCTTGTGAGATTCATGGGACCAGGTGTCGGTTGCATAGTTTTGGCAGCCGGTTCCAGCAAGAGGCTTGGCCAGCCCAAGGCCCTTGTCGAGTTAGGCGGAGGAACCCTCGTGGGATGGGTAGTTGGAAGGCTGAGGGAGTATGGACTAGACCCAGTAGTTGTGACTAACGAGTCGATATTCGAAGAGGTCCTGGAATCTACGGACTGTGATGTCGTATGCAATCCTAATCCGGATTTGGGGAGGACGGGGACAGTTCAACTAGGGATTAGGAGGATAGGCTTGGACCCAGGGAGAAGATTCCTGATCGTACCCGTGGATAGACCTGGTTTCTCCGGCGACACGTTATCATCCCTTCTCGCCACAACGGACACTACATGCCCATCCGGGGAAGGGAGGGGGGGTCACCCGATATTACTCTCGGAAGATGACGCAGCAAGAATCCTCAATGCTGTTCCATCTAAGCCATTGAGGGACTTGGTTTCGCCTGCAAAGATCGAAGTTTCAGATCCTTTCCTTCATCTTAACGTGGATTTACCATCTGACTTAGTCCGCTTAGACGAGGCCTTCACCGAGCTTAGTTAAATCTATGAGCGTGAGATATGGCGTCGTGGCATGGATGTCATCGATACGCTAGAGGGGATGGACCCCATACTACAGGCATTCATAGCGGGCCTCTTTACATGGATAATGACAGCAGCCGGGGCTGGACTGGTTTTCTTCTTCGCCGAAATTAATCGTAAGATGCTGGACGGAATGCTTGGTTTTGCAGCGGGCGTGATGATCGCTGCTAGCTGCTTTGGCCTACTGGGTCCAGCGATAGATCAAACATCTGGAGAGGGGCTGGAGAAGGTATTGCCTGCTGCTTTTGGGTTCATCCTAGGAGGAGTTGGCATGAGATTGGTTGATGCATACCTCCCGCACTTGCATCCTGGAGCCCCCCCTGAGGAGGTAGAGGGGGTTAAGACAACCTGGCATAGGAGTAAGCTACTGATTTCCGCCATCACACTTCACAATATACCCGAGGGACTAGCCGTAGGAGTTGCCTTCGGTGCTGCGGCTTCTGGAGATGGAATAGGTGCTGCTATCGCGCTAACAATTGGGATTGGGATTCAGAACTTTCCAGAGGGTGCAGCGGTTTCCGTTCCACTCAGGCGAGAGGGTCTTTCGAGGAAGGAAAGTTTCTGGTGGGGACAGTTGTCAGCACTGGTAGAGCCGATTTCGGCAGTCATAGGGGCAGCTGCAATAGTCTACATGACGCCCATTCTTCCCTATGCCTTGGCATTCGCTGCCGGTGCAATGATCTTCGTCGTCGTCGAGGAGCTTGTTCCTGAAGCTCACAGGGGAAAGAATGGCGATATAGCGACAATGGGTCTGATGATCGGATTTACCATAATGATGGTTCTTGATGTGGCCCTAGGGTAGTAGCGTAACCCCAAAGTGTTCGGAGTGTCTCCCCCTACCATGACGTGCGCGGTTCTCGCATGGGTCGTCGAGAGAGTAAGTGCTGGTGAAAGGGTCGCTATGGCGTCTGTAATCAGTGCGAGTGGCAGCGTTCCAGGTAAGCCGGGTGCAAGATTGGCGGTTTCATCGGGTGGTGCAAAATTTGGGACCGTCGGGGGCGCAGGCCTGGAGATGATGGTAGAAAATGGGCTTCGTGAGTTACTAGGAGTTCCTGCATTGGAGACACGGAAGCTTGGAGGCCGTGTCGAGACCTTCGTACTTCACAAGGACGGGAAGGGAAAAGAGGCAGTGGCCCTTGACAGCCTATGCGGAGGCCGTGTTACGGTAGCGATGGAGGTTGTAGAGCCGGTGCCACACTTACTCATATCAGGAGGGGGGCACGTAGGAAGGTCTGTTGCGATAGTCTGCGATACCCTCGGCTGGAAACACAGTATTTTTGATATTAGGGAGGAATTTGCCAATGAAGAAAGATACCCATTCGCAGAGGAGATCCACAGCTCCTCTGTTTCCAATTTCTTTGAGTCTGGCGGTGGAAACTCGATTTCTAGATTCACGGACATTCTAATCCTAGGCCATGACTGGGAGGTTGATCAGGAATTCCTAATCGGCTGCCTGAAGAGAAATATCAATGGAAATGTCAGGATTGGGGTGATCGGATCGACGACAAAGTGGAGGGGGTTCAAGGAGGCTGCTGAGAAGGCCGGAGTTGGAGAAAGTGAGCTTTCGACTGCTAGGTGTCCGATAGGACTGGACATTGGTGCTGACTCCCCTGAAGAGATCGCTGTCGCCATTTGTGCAGAAATTCTTGCACTGCACAGGCTGCCCGGAGCAGACGAAGGCTGAAATCAGCAAGGCTTGACCGCAATGCATGAGGAGTGTCCCGTTGGCCATTGTGATGCTGTTATTCTCTAGTAGCATCAGTGGCTGTATTTTCTGGGATGAGGACTCCGATGACCCAATTGAGGAAGTTATGGCTGATGAGTTCGGCTCATTCTCAGTAGTGGCCCCAATAGACACTGGAATCAACGTCTATCACAATCACTTCATAATGAACGAGTCCTATCCTCAATGGCTTCTTGATGGCCTGAACGTGACAATGATCTGTGATATTTCAACGAATGGGACGTGGCAAGAGAGGTACGAGTCTGACAAGGAAGACTGCTGGGACCAGATCACCTCAACGGATATCGTGTGGTTCAGGGGCACTAAGATAATCGGAACTTCTCCTGATGATAACACTGATATTCCAATCCTTGACGATCCTCAAGACGGTCACGGTACTGCAGTGACAGGGGCTGTTTTGAATGCGAATCCTGATGCGGTGATATTTTTCGTAGAGGGTTTCAGTGATGCGGCCGTTCTAGCTGCGGCAAATCAGCCACTTGTCGATGTCATAACAACCAGTTTTGGGCCGATAGGTTCGATTCCCGTTCC
>DAJH01000017.1:0-14192 GCA_002498925.1 Euryarchaeota archaeon UBA173
CTTTGGAACGACTTCCTTCAGCCCGAATTCGGCTTCAAGGAGGAATACGTACAGACGACATTCTCCGGCCATAGGGGATTCCATATCCATGTACGCGATCCGGCTTATCTTCACCTAGACTCCAATGCTAGAAGAGAATTAGTCAACTACATTACAGGTGTCGGCATCGATGTAAAATCGGTAATGGCAGGCCCAAATATTGGGTGGTCTGAAAGAATAGATCTGGGATTCGAGAAAGTTGTTGCCGAATTATTGACGATTTCATCAGATGACCAATCCTCCAATCATTTAGCCAGAGAGATGGATGGCAATCTCAAATCTAGAGGAATCCCCTCTTCCACAACCTCGATTAAAAATTTGGCAACTGAAGCATCGACAGGAGGCAGGAT
This sequence comes from Euryarchaeota archaeon UBA173, assembly GCA_002498925.1. Taxonomy (GTDB): domain Archaea; phylum Thermoplasmatota; class Poseidoniia; order Poseidoniales; family Thalassarchaeaceae; genus MGIIb-O5. Next base: position 390 of record DAJH01000017.1, read on the forward strand.
TGACAGACTCAGGGAGGACAACAGTAGGTCCGTCTTTACGACCAAGAAACTCAATGAGTCTTTCTGGGAACTGGTGAAGGGCGCTCCTCTGGCCGTGGGGGAGACTGATGAGAACGTGACTGTGGATGTAAAGAGGGTAATCAGATGGGTTGGAAGCCTTCACGGTAAATCTGGACTCAGGGTCACTGAGTTCCCTCTGGAAAGACTTGAACCAGATAAACCGAATTCCTTCGATGCGCTATCCAGTACTCATGTCTTTAGCACCCAATCCTCGATCAAGGTCGAACTGGTTTCTGACGATGTGACGGCCAGAATCGCCAATCAAGATGTGTCTGGTTCTTCAGGAGATATTTTTCACGTTCATGAGGCCATGGCCACATTTTTGTCCCTCAAGGGGTGGGCAAGGACTGTAGAATGACCATAACTCACTAACCTATTCACAGAATATTGAATAGTGTAGAGTTTCGGATTCGCTACAGTGGGGCATATGGCAGACGACGAAGAAACCGAAGGTTGGCCATCGGGAATGCCACTTCCGCCCCCTCCTCCCGGGATATCAATGCCCCCTCCTCCGCCCCCTCCACCTCTACCAGAAGGAGATGCTGAGGACCTGATTGATGATTCACCTCCAGCACCAAGGGCCCCCAGTGATGAGCAAGACATTGAGCCCAATGATTTCCAGGCTCATTGGGAGAAGAGGAAACTAGGCGACGAAGTGAAACCATCTGGGAACAGGGATAGCATGTATGGCCACATAGACAGAATTTCATCTGGCCAGGTAGGGACACTCCTAGACCGATTTTCCGATAGATTCGGGTCAGAACTAGACAGGGAGATCATCGTGCTTAGAAAGAAGCAGCAACAGGATATGTTGGCAATTAAGCCCATAGTTGAGCTAATTTCAGCTCCTGAATCCGAAGATCAGACGGAAGATGGGGGAGATTCGGAAGACGCTGGAGATTCGGAAGACGAGTTTCCAGAATTTTTCTCCATCGTCAATGAGCTGCTGGGCAACATGCCCGAGGATTTCGTTCAAAACTTCATCGAGTCAGACTCGTTCTCGCTATTCCAGAATGTGGGAGATGACCCATCTAGTTGCAATACGGAAACTAGGAGCGAGTTCTTTACGATGATCAACACAGTACTTGGGGACCTACCGGAGAGTGAAATAAACGATTTCGTCGCTTCTCCCGGTTTTCAGGTGTTTCAGAGAATGAGTGAGATATACGGAGAGTGAAATTTTGGGTCTATTAGAGAAGGCAGGAAAGATTGCAGATGACAGCAAGGATGACGAGGAGCCTCCAGCTGCTGTGGCTGAGAAAGTAGTTCTGAAAGAACCATCACCCGTCGCAGCCAAAAAACCAAAGAAAGAGAAAAAGAAGAAGGCCAAGAAGGTGAAGAAGCCCAGGGTCAAGAAGGAGAAGAAGCCCAGATCTTCAGTCAAGGAGCTTCCTGATGGCTTCGAAATTGCAGGACGCGCCAGAGGTTCTCTTAGGTTCATTGTCGACTTCACAGTCAATTTTGGCCTAATTATTGGATTGATTGTTTTCGGCTTGGTCCTGACATATACCGACATAACTTGGCCGCTGGTTCTGGTGCTCATTCTTTCCATATTCAATATGGCGGTAATGCCAATCCAATACAAGAGCTCAATGGGCAATGTAATTTCTCGTACTAAGTTCGTCAATTCTCGTGGCGATTCTGCGATTTTCTTGTATCACATGCTAAAGAATATCAATATCCCGGCATATCTCATATTCTTCGGCGGTCTACTAATCGCTATTTCGGCAGGAACGGTGTGGACTACTGCAACGAAAATCACAGTTGGGCTATCGATTGCAATAATCCTAATCCCTTTCCTAGATTGGGTCTTCCGCAGAACCAGAAAGGATAACCTCGGATTGTGGGAAGTTGCATTTGGTGGCGTCTGGCTAGTCAGATCAACTGAGACCTCAACCGACGGATCGAAATTCATGAAGAGGCTCGAATCAATGGCTCAGTATGCAGAGACCAAGGGATTCGTAGTTGATGAGGAAGAAGATTCCTAATCACTCGCTTTCCTCTATGCGTTGCTTGGCTAGCTCCCTCATGTCCTCGTGGTGCACGCCATCGTCAATACCCGCCTGATCGGATTCGTCTACAATCTCGACACCTAGAAGGGTCTCTATCACGTCTTCCATTGTAACTAGCCCCTCAGTACCGCCGAATTCATCTTTCACGATGAGAATCTGTGATTTATTCTCAAGCAATACATCCAATGCACGATCGACTGAGTCATCATCTCTGCAGGTGATTACCTCCCTAGCAATTTCTGACATTTTCTTATCATGATCGTCTACAGCAGCTCTTCGTAGTATCTCGCTTCTGAGAACTACTCCTCTGACGTCATCAATTGAATCCCCTGTTACGGGCATCCTACCGTGTATCATTATCGGAATGCTACCCATTACATCCGAAACTGTATCATCAACATTTACCGATGTGACAACTACACGGGGCGTCATTACCTCACTAACTCGAATCTCCCTTAATCTGAGTAGGTTGTGTATGACCGTTTCCTCATCCTCCTCGATTACTTGCGTCTCCTCGGCTATGTCCGCCAATACCGAAAGCTCGTTCCTGGTGACAGTCTCGGTCTCAACATCAGGCAACAGTGACCTAGTCAACTGAATAGGCTTGACGATCACCCATAGCAGTACCATCATTGCATTCAGTGCCCTAGCTGATGGTACGGTCAACCTCCTCCAGTATAATGCGCCAATGGTCTTAGGTAGGATTTCACTCAGTAGGAGAATTGCCAAGGTTAGTATTGCAGCGGCTATGTGTACTATTGTCCCTCCCCCAAATTGGGTCTGTACTTCTGCACCAACCCCGAGAGCACCTACTGTGTGTGCAATCGTATTGAGAGTAAGTATAGCAGTTAGTGGCCTTTCAGGATCGTCTTTCCATTCGCTCCATCGTTCGCTAATTGATGGATGAGTGTCCTTTAATGCCGCAATATGCCCATGTGTGGTCGAAAGTAGCACAGCTTCCAGTATGCTGCATAGGAATGAAGCTCCCAATGCTAGGGTTGCATACGCTATGATCAATGTATAGTCTACCAACTAGTTTTCCTCACGGTTGTTTTGGGCGCGAATTGTACGTCACTATCAGTCACGATTGGCTGCTCCCGTACCTCTTACGACCGATTGCGACATAAATAGGTGTCTGACCCCTAGAGTCGTGTCGGATGGAGGCTATGTCACCATTTTCATGGCTTGGCCATATGTAAATGCCCCATTACACCTAGGTCACGTAGCTGGAAATTGCCTTCCTGCAGATATTCAATATAGATATGAGAGGGCAAGAGGTAGGAGAGTGCTCATGTGTAGTGGTTCTGATGAGCATGGAACCCCGATCACACTAACTGCCGAACAACTCGGAGTTTCCCCCCAAGAAGTGGTAGACAAATATCACGAAATGGCACTTAAGTCGTTGAAAGATCTAGGATGCGCATGGTCTACTAATGTAGACAGCAGAGGAATACAGTATGGTGGAACACTCTACAATAGAACGTCAGACATTAGGCACAAGGAACTTGTAAGGGAGGTTTTCACTGATCTTTTGGATTCGGAAATGCTCTCAAAGCAAACCATGGAGCAATATTGCTCTATATCGGGCGACACAGTAAGGTTCCTCCCTGACAGATATGTCGAGGGAACCTGTCCAGTCTGCGGGGCCTCTGATGCCAGGGGCGACCAATGCGATGAGTGCGGATCGACATACGAAGCCCACGATTTGATTGACCCAGTTTCTAAATTAGATCCCGAAGCTTCTATCGAAGTCAGGGATACTGAGCATCTGTTCTTCAGACTTGAAATGTTCCAAGATAGTTTAGAATCACATGCCTCACTAAGGAATGATGTTTGGAAGCCAAACGTCCGTTCCATGACTAAGAATTGGCTGGATATGGGACTCAGGCCAAGAGCTGTCACCAGGGATATTGAATGGGGAATTGAGTTGCCAATGAGTGGTGAGGATTGGGCTACGAAGAGGGTTTATGTTTGGTTCGAGGCTGTTCAGGGATACTACACTTGTGCGAGAATATGGTCCGAAAGATTTGCTGAAACTAACGGCCATCCAGATAAATCCTCAGCTTGGGAGAACTGGTGGAAGGTTTCAGACGATGGTACCATGCCGAAGCACATCTACTTCATGGGCAAGGACAATATTCCATTCCACACGGTTATTTGGCCTGCAATCATTATGGGAATCAACTCAACACACTCAGGTCGCAAAATCTCTCATCTGGTAAAACCTGGAGATCTGGCTTTGGAATCTAACGTTTCATCCAATGAGTATCTGATGCTTCAAGGGGGGCAGTTCAGTAAAAGTAGGAAGCATGCCGTTTGGCTACCCTCGTTTCTCGAGAAATATGATGCCGACTCATTGCGGTACTATCTCTCAATAAACATGCCAGAAACCCATGATACCGACTTCAGATGGGAGGAATTCGTTGATAGGGTCAATAATGAATTGATTGGCACTTATGGAAACTTTGTGCATAGGGTAATGACTCTGACCCACAGGCTAACTCATACAAACTCAAATCCACTTTCCCACTATGATGATACTGATTCTCATCTGAAAATAATCGAAGAGTCCCAAGCCATAATCGAGTCTGCAATTTCCTCAATGGAGAGGCAGAGGTTCAAAGAGGCTCTGAGATCGATTATGGGCATAGCCCAAATTGGTAACGTTCTACTTCAAAATGCAGCTCCTTGGAAACATATCTCTTCAGAAGAGTCAAAAGAACGCCAGCAGTCACTCTCGGCACTTGCTATGGCATGGAGGTTGTGCAGAACTCTGTCTATACTCACCAGGCCATTCATGCCTTTCCAGTCTGAAAGACTATGGTCAATGTTGGGAGAGACTGAGGATATCGACTCCATGCTTTGGGACCATTCCCTCGATACAAACTCTGAACTCCACTGGAACCCTGAAAATCCACAGCCGCTGTTCTCTAGGCTTGATTTGGAAGAGATTATTGCCGATGAGAAGTCAATAGTTGAAGACAGTAACGACAATGACCCTGGGCACAACCCCGGGGGTGGGGCTGATTACATAGAGTTCGATGATTTCCTTAAGGTTCAGATGAAAACAGGCAAGATTACCTCCGTTGAAGACCATCCCAATGCAGACAAATTACTTGTGATCAAGATAGAAGACGCCCCGGGATCCTCAAGGACCGTTTGTGCGGGACTCAAGGGAATTTACCAAGAGTCTGATTTACTTGGCCTAAATGTTGTATATGTCGCTAACCTAGAACCTAGGAAATTAAGAGGGGTTCTATCAGAGGGAATGATCCTAGCTGCAGACGACGGCGAGGGTAATGTCAGACTCCTAACACCAGATGGGGAGATAACTCCTGGGTCTACGGTGCGTTAGTCGGTCTATCGAAGAATTCCCACTGTAATTCAGATAATTCTACGTTATTTTTAGCTTCTCTATACGCCATTAGGGGCTCTTTGTTGAGATTGAAAAAATTATCACCATAAGGGAATGATGAGAGTACGCTTCTTGCCTGATTCTCCCTTCCGAGTATGTACAGGGATGCAGCAAACGCCTCAGACGTGGAAAGCCTTCCGGGCTTCCCCCATGAAACTGGATTTGCCGCCAGTAATACAGGCAATGTCCTGCCCTGTAGCCTTGTATGCCTGCTTATGGAATCTAATGATTCATCTACTCGTTTCCACGAACAGTCTAATGCTACAATCGACCCCCCTCTATCCACAGTTATCTTATCATCCGGGCCCATAAGTATGCCACTACTGGGATCAAGGAGAAAACCCCTTTTTGGAGCCCTTCTGACGTCGAAGTGTAGGATTGCGCTTCCAGCCTTGGCCATCCTTCTAGCACTGCATTTACGCGGATCATCTTGATCCAAATGGATCACATGTAATGGTATTGGGTCATCATTCATCCTTGTTGAGGAATTCATCTAATGCATCTCCTATAGTCATCCCACGACCGCTTGGCACGTTTACAGAACGTTCCATATCTTCTTCTGCCTCTACGAGGAGAATAACTCCTAGCGCCTTTTCAATCTTAATCGCCATTGAATCGGAAGGAACAATCCCCCCTTCGATTTTCTGAATGTCGTTTAGCCTGACGTTAATCCTCTTTGCTAACTCTCTCTGTTCTAACCCCTTGGAGACTCTAGCCTTCCTAACTCTTAGATGGAAATCAGATGCAATCTCTTTCTCCGGTCTATTCATCTTAATGTTCCCCGTTCCTACATTTGATTGGGTCTGAGCAGCCTTAGGCTGTTTTGGCATATATCTTTCCAGAACTAGCATGTTATTGGAATCGATACACCTGGAACAACATCTTAATTTGGTCCCAGAAACCTCTGCTAGAAGCGTTGTGATACGCTCTGTCCCGCACATCTCACACGTGCCCATGATGCTCACTGGGGCATATACACCATATGGATTGGGGTGAAAGTATGAAATCTACGTACCCTGCCACACAACCATGGCATCAGAGTCCGACTCGCAGCCCAATGATAATCAGGAGTCACTGAAATCATCCGTAAGGAGGCTCCAATCTGAGATGAGAGAGTTGTCCGAATCAGCCCATCAGTTGTTAACCGAAAAAATGGTTCTTGAAAATGAGGTCGCACAGGTTAAGAAGAGGGCAAGCAGACTCGAGGAAGAGATCAGGAATCTTAGATCCCCACCAATGATCATTGGATACATACAGGATGTAACTGATGAAGGGGCAATTGTCAGGAGCTCCAATGGTACCGTATTTCTTGTATCAGTGAACAATAGGATAGACTCTTCAAGACTAGTCTCTGGTGCTAGGGTCGCCTTGAATCAAGATACACTTTCTGTCATTGAGATTCTAGATGATTCATGGGATCCATTGGTTGTCACTGCTGAGATAATAGATAGGCCGGACGTTACATTCGATGATATCGGGGGTCTCGATGAGCAGATATCGAGGCTCAAGGAAACAGTGGAGTTATCATTCAGAAATCCCGAGGCATTCAGAACATTCGGAATTGAACCCCCGAAGGGCATCCTTCTCACGGGTAGTCCTGGTACCGGGAAAACACTACTCGCCAAGGCAGTAGCCAATTCTACGGATGCTGTATTCCTAGGTATTGTCGCATCTGAACTAGCACAGAAGTACATAGGCGAAGGTGGGAGGCTGGTCAGGGAATTATTCGATCTAGCAAGGAACAAGGCTCCTGCTATCGTATTTATCGATGAGTTAGATGCAATCGGATCCAAGAGACTTGACACTGCAACATCAGGCGATAGAGAGGTTCAGAGGACATTGATGCAATTACTTGCTGAGTTAGATGGTTTCGAATCCCTTGAGAATGTCAAAGTCATTGCTGCAACAAATAGGCCAGAGCTTCTTGATGAAGCATTACTTCGCCCTGGAAGATTTGACAGGGTTGTTGAAGTCCCAATGCCAGATGAAGATGCACGCTTTGCAATTCTAAGCGTCCACACATCAAACACACCCCTGACAAAGGGTGTATCCTTGGATTCTCTAGCGAGGAAGACAGAAGGCTTCAGCGGGGCAGAGATCATGTCTTTGGTAACAGAAGCCGGTGTTACGGCAATAAGTGAGGGGAGAAAGAAGATTTCTAAATCAGATTTCTCAAAGGCCCTATTGGCCATGGAAAGAAACCTAGGCAGCCAATCAAACATCCCCAATGACAGATTGTATGACTAACAGTAACCCTATTTCCCACCCCCCTATCGCGGGTCGTGAGTCGAGCCCTTATTGAGTGCGTGCCAAATTTCAGTGAGGGCAGGAATCCCGAAGTGATTGCCATGATCACTAAGCCAATTAGCGAATCGCCTGGCGTGGAGCTATTGGATGTCGATATGGGGTATGATTTCAATAGGACAGTTGTCACAATGGTGGGGGATCCAGAGGCGGTTCTGCAAGCCGTTATCGAGTGTACATCAATAGCTGTCGAGCTAATTGATATGAGGGAACATACAGGAGAACACGCACGTATGGGTGCAGTGGATGTAGTTCCGTTCATTCCCCTTAGCGGGTCTTCTATGGAAGACTGCGTCAAGCTTTCCGAAAGATACGCTGAAGTTGTTTCTGAGCAATTTGGCCTTCCTGTTTATTTGTATGCTGAGGCAGCTAGGGATGAACAGAGGGTGAGATTGCCGGATATTAGGAAAGGCGAGTATGAGGGCATGGAGAAAAAAATGTCATCAGACGCATGGACTCCTGACTACGGGCCAACTACCTTCCCACCAACAATGGGGGTTACTGCTACGGGTGCTAGGCAGATTCTTATTGCTTACAATGTAAACCTCAATACTGACGATAAGAAAATAGCAAACTCGATAGCTTCTAAAATCCGAACTAGTGGTGCTTTAGTTAGGGATGATAATGGGGACAAGGTATTGGGAAAGGATGGGAAGGCCCTGAGAACGCCTGGAAAGTTTCAGTCCCTACAAGCAGCCGGATGGATGTTTGACGAAGATACTGCTCAAGTTTCAATGAACCTCCTAGATCATAGTACTACAGGGCTTCATGATGTTACCGAGGCAATAAGAATTGAAGCAGAAAACCTCGGTTATTCTGTCACAGGTTCAGAACTCGTGGGATTGGTGCCACTGGATGCTATGTTGTCTGCAGGGAGTAAATATCATGGATATTCCAATAACGTAAATGAGCTAGATTTGGTAAACTTTGCAATTTCTGGTTTATCACTCAACGAATTTGGAGAGTTCGATCCACAAACTAGCATTATTGAGTGGGCAATATCTGGCGGTGAATAATATGAATGAAGGTTACTCGGAGACGCTCCAAGACATCGCTTCCTCCAATCCAACCCCAGGCGGAGGTTCTGTATCTGCCCTAGTACTAGCACACGGTCACGCTTTGGCAGTAATGGTTTCCAGGCTAACACTAAGCAGAGATAGGTGGATCGATGGACATGCGGCAGCTCGAGACATAATCTCAATGTCTGGCGAAGGCATGAATGACTCCATGGCAATGGCAGACGCCGATGCCGAGTCTTTCGATCTAGTTATGGAGGCCTATAGGATGCCCCGGAGTAATGACGATGAAATCTCTTTGCGGAATACTGCGATTCAAATGGCCACTATTGGTGCAGCTAAGTCACCATTGTCCATAGCTAGAGAATCCCTTTCACTTCTAGATTCTACACTCGAATTGGCAAAATTCGGTAATTCCAACGCTCTTACAGATTTGGCAGCATCAGCAGAATTAGCAAGGGCCTCGTTCATCATTGCCTCAATGAATGTCAGGATCAACCTCGACTCTATTGATGGGGATGAATCTGCCAATATCTCTTCTGAGCTATCTTCATTAGAAGATGATGTGAATGCCTCTTATGCAAAGATCAGCACAGTTATCAGAGAAAGGCTGGGATGGTAATGTCGGATAATGGACAGACATATGGCATCCCCCGGGAATTGCCCATTCCCGCTACTTTAGACCCGAGTGTACCGCATGCACCTTCTAGGCCTCAGGTTCTAAACGAGATAGAAAAGACCCTAGCAATTAGGAATGCATTGAGATATTTTCCCAAAGAATGGCATGCTGAACTAGGAAAGGAATTCCTATCTGAGTTAGAAGAATTCGGGCACATATACATGCACAGATTCAGACCGGATTACGAGATGCAAGCTAGGCCATTGGGATACTACAATGCGAATTCCGAAAGCGCGGCAGCGATAATGATGATGATTCAAAATAACCTCGATCCGAGTGTTGCTCAGTTTCCCCATGAACTGGTTACATATGGAGGAAATGGCACTGTCTTCCAGAATTGGGCCCAATATCAATTGACCATGAAATATCTATCCGAAATGAATGATGGACAGACCTTGGTCATGAACTCCGGCCACCCACTTGGACTGTTCCCCTCGTCCAAATCCGCCCCCAGGGTTGTAATCTCAAATGGGATGGTCATACCAAATTATTCATCTCAGGATGATTATGAGAGGATGAATGCATTAGGGGTTACTCAATACGGCCAAATGACAGCAGGTTCGTACATGTACATTGGCCCACAGGGCATTGTTCACGGTACCATGATAACAATCATGAACGCTTCAAGAAAATACCTCGGAACCTCGCCCACAGAAGGTCTTGGGGGTGTTTTGTATGTTACATCGGGACTGGGTGGAATGTCCGGCGCACAGGCAAAGGCTTCCGTTATCGCTGGTGCCGTTTGCGTTATCGCCGAGGTAGACTCGGATGCAGCCTCGAAGAGGCACGACCAAGGCTGGCTCTCCGAGCTATACGCGGATATTGATACAGTAATCACCAGGGCACGAGACGCCGTACAAAAAAAGGAAGCAGTCTCGATTGGCTACATTGGCAACATTGTGGACTTGCTAGAGGCCCTTATCGATGCAGACCTTACTCCGGACCTAGGAAGTGATCAGACTAGTCTACACAACCCCTGGCTCGGAGGATATACTCCGGTTGGATTTTCTTACGAAGAGTCAAAGGAACTGTTATCTCGGAATCCTGAAGAATTCAAGGAACACGTCCGTTCTTCTCTCCGAACTCACTCGAATGCAATCAACGTACTTTGCTCAAAGGGGATGAGATTCTGGGACTATGGTAATGCATTCCTGTTAGAAGCTGGGAGGTCCGGCGCAAACGTATTTGCCGATGATGGAACGTTCACATTCCCCTCTTATGTTGAGGATATTATGGGGCCCATGTGTTTCGACTATGGTTTTGGCCCATTTAGGTGGGTTTGTACTTCTGGCCTACAGTCAGACCTCGAAGAATCCGACAAGGTCGCTATGGGGGTTCTCGAGGAACTTATCAAGGACTGTCCAGAAGAGATCGTCCAACAATATCGGGATAATTTGAGGTGGATTCAGGAAGCTGGTAAGCATGAGCTTGTTGTCGGTAGCAAAGCCAGGATCCTATACTCCGATGAGACTGGAAGAGTTTCCATCGCCAAGGCACTCAATAATGCCATTTCCGAGGGGCATATTTCCGCCCCCATAGTAATTGGCAGGGATCACCACGACGTAAGTGGAACAGATAGCCCATACAGGGAGACCTCCGACATTTACGATGGTTCTATGTTCACTTCTGACATGGCTATTCAGAACTTCGTTGGAGACTCATTCAGAGGTGCAACATGGGTCAGTATCCACAATGGGGGTGGTGTGGGTTGGGGCGAGGTAACAAATGGAGGATTTGGCATGCTCATCGATGGAACGGAACAATGCAGGAAAAATATCGAATCTATGATTTCATGGGATGTGAATAATGGTATTGCTCGGAGGTCATGGGCTAGAAATGAGGCTGCACGGTGGTCCATAAATAGGGCAATGAAGATGAATGACGATCTAGATGTAACAATGCCCAATGACGTGGATGAATCCACAATCAATGATATATTCGATTCTCGATGAGTCTATTTGCGATTACTTCCGGCGTGCACCATGCGCGAGTTGTCTATTGACGGTTTCAATCTAACAATAGAGGATGTTGTCGATACCGGTAGAAACCTAACCAAGGTATCCCTATCAGATGAAGCTAGGAGTAGGATGGAGGGCTCAAGAAGTGTCGTAGAGGAAATCATCCAGAGTGATGAGGTCGTCTACGGCATAAACACTGGATTTGGCGCCCTTTCTTCTGTAAAGATAGATCACAGTGACCTCAAGTCACTACAGGAGAATCTGATTAGAAGCCATGCTTGTGGTGTCGGAGAAAAAATGGAATATAATCATGTAAAGATGATGATGCTAATTAGAGCCAACACCCTTTGTCGTGGGCAATCAGGCTCTCGCACTTTAGTCGTTGAAACACTGATTCAAATGATTAATTCTGGAGTCTGCCCAGTTATACCAAGAATTGGATCTTTGGGGGCATCAGGTGATTTAGCTCCGCTCTCACATCTCGCTTTAGCATTAATTGGCGAGGGGGAATGCGAAGTATTGGACGACGACTCACTCATTTCAACCGACTCATCATTGGCCCTGAAGAAGTACGGAATCGAACCAATATCGCTCGAGGCAAAGGAGGGTCTTTCATTGATAAATGGTACAAGCCAGATGTGTGCCTACATGTGCGAAGCAATATCCAACATGGACCTGCTCATGTTCGCATCAGACCTCTCGGCCGCTTGCTCATTGGAGGCAATTAAAGGCTCACACGTGCCTTTCGATAGCAGGATTCACGACTCTAGGCCTCACTGGGGTCAGAGCATATCCGCTGCCAGAATCAGGGAAGTCCTGTCTAATTCCGAAATTAATTCCTCCCATGCTGAATGCGATAGGGTTCAGGACTCTTATTCATTCAGGTGCGTTCCACAGGTTCACGGACCCGTAATCGATATGCTACGTGAAGCACGTAGAATAATGTCAATTGAAATCAACAGTGCCACAGATAACCCGCTGGTCTTCTCCGAAGGGACGAGAAGCATTCTTTCTGGTGGTAATTTCCACGGTCAATACATAGCACTTAGTAGCGATGGATTAGCAGTCGCATGTCATGAAATAGCTAGTATTTCAGAACGTAGAATAGCACAGATTCTAGATCCCCAGTGGAGCAATCAAAAACCGTTCCTAGCAACAAATGAGGGTTTGGAAAGCGGCCTTATGATAGTCCAGTATGCCTCTGCCGCTATCATCTCAGAATTACACCTTATGGCATCTCCCGCAACTACAAGCAACATCCCCGTTAGTATGGGCAAGGAAGACCATGTTTCCATGGGTGCGACGGGTGCACACAGATCAATGAAGAGCTCCAGGTACCTAGCACAGGTAATTGCCAACGAGCTGATTTGTTCTGCTGAGGCCTTGGATAGGATTTCAGAAATGCCGGGTCACGGCGTATCTAAGGTCCATAAGTGGGTAAGGAAAATTGTTCCCCGACTTACCACTGACAGATCAATGTCCAATGATAGCATTGCACTATCGAAAGCACTTCTAACGGGCGGAATTACTGAGGTATTCGGTGATTGAATGCAAGAAAAATTGCATATGACCCAACACCCGGGTACCAATCCCCCTGCATTCAGAACATCCGTCTCTGGTGTTACTGACGATGGAATATATCTCACTGAGTCATATTGCTACCCACGAGGAGGCGGTCAACCAGGGGATATTGGAATTCTGACCGGATCCGATAAAAAATCCGAGTTTACGGAAGTATTGGGCGGAGAAAATATTCTACATCCAATGGAAAATCCATCGATTTTCAGTTCCGGAGACGAGGTGCTTTGCGAAATTGATTCCATACGCAGAAACAGGAATACTAAGATGCATACAGCCCAACACGTATTTTCAGCTTTGGCCAATGAATTGTATGGAGCAGAAACCGTGGGCAATCAGATTAGTGACGGATACACTAGGATAGACCTCTTGTTCCCCGATAGAGATCAATTCAATGCAGAGGACATGTCAGAGGCAGTAAATGATGCTTTGAGAAGTAACTCTGATGTTTCCATACATGAGTGGGACCGTTCAAGAATCCTCTCTCATGAGCAAATGAGGCATACAAAATTCATGGACAGGATTCCCAGCTCTATCGAGATTCTTAGAGTAGTGGAAATAGAGGGTATTGATCTATGCCCCTGTGGCGGGACTCATGTTTCAAACACATCTGATATTGAAAATATTACAATCACTAACTCTAGATCGAAGGGTGCTGGGAAACTTAGAATTACATATGAATGAAATCACACTGTAATAGGTATGTAATTACTGGTGGGCTCGGCAGGAATTGAACCTGCGATCTTCGCCATGTCAAGGCGACGTCATAACCCCTAGACCA
>DAJH01000017.1:14494-22016 GCA_002498925.1 Euryarchaeota archaeon UBA173
CCCCTAGACCACGAGCCCAGTAATCTCCCGATACGTACCATACAAATGAATGATTCTCCCCAGAGGAATGAGCTAAGAAACAATTTTTGAGATTCTACCGGCACAACCCTCGTATGAGCAAATGCCCTTTGCCCTGGTTCTCCCATTTCTCATATTTACCATCTCGAGGTTATTGATCACACCATATTTTTTGCAGGTCATACAGTAACCCTCTACAACCGACACGCCCCTAACATCTGTTACCAACATATGAATGCATATGCGGGGTAATTTATGCCAATTACTACTATTTCTGAAAAAACGTTACACTGAGGGGCTACACAATCATTCCCAGCAAATCCTTTTTCTGATAACTACTGTTATCGGTCACACGCGCTTTGCAATATTCCCACATTTTGGCGATTTCTTTTTTTGAAGTATATCTCGTGAATGAAAAATAGTAAATATAGATATGTAATAGTTAAATGGTAGTAATAGTGATGAAACTATGGTTAAGATATTACAATAAGCCTTTGACCATAGTTTTGGATATGGGATTCATTCCGGGAACCTGGCACCATGCATCCACATTCTCTGTATACAATATATTCAGATTAGCATCCATACCTTCTGATATCGTACCAACAGGGGGGTTATCACCGTAGCCTAGAGTTGTGGAGGGGTTTCTTGTTACTGCAGCCAGGGCACTAATGGGATCAATTCCACACCTGTGTGCTGCAAGGGAGCCAATGAATGGAATTGATAGGGTCCAGCAATTGGGGTTAAAATCCGTAGCTAGTGAAAATGCCCAATCGTTTTGGACGCAGTCGGTAATGGGCGGGTAATCCTTAGATCCCAAAACGTATGGAGTACCTGGGAGAAAAGTCTGCATTGTACCGCTCTTACTAGCTAAACTTCTGGCCTCTGAATTTGAATGACCAACGTGATCGGCACTAGATGCGCCTAATTCGGCTGCGAGGGATAAACCCCCAGAGTCTTCAAATTCGTCAACATGCAATCTCGGACTCAATCCGTATTCCTTGGCAGAACTAACGATATCCTCAGTTTCTTCTAGTGTGAACCACCCAGGCTCACAGAATACATCTACCCATTTTGCAATTCCCTGTTCGGCGACCAGAGGCAGTTGTTCCGTCAGTAATTCCTCCATATACTGAGTTTTATTCTTATCATGGGGAACGTCATGCGCCCCCAACCATGTGGAATGAATATCAATCCTCGATTTATCTGCTATCACTCCACTTGCTTGGAGTAGTTTCAATTCCGACTCAACACTTAGTCCATATCCGCTCTTCACCTCCATTGTAGTAGTTCCATACTCAATGGCCATATCCAATCTTTCTCGCCCTATTTCCACTAGGTGATCAATTGTACTGCCCCTAGTTTCTCGAACAGTTTTCCCTATGCCTCCTCCCGATTTTGATATCTGAGAATATGTCATGCCCTTTTGGCGCAATGAAATTTCATTGAATCTATCACTCTGCCAAAGTAGATGGGTATGCGAATCTACGAAACCTGGGATTATAGCGCCACCCTTTGCATCTATGATATTCACTTCATCATATTCTGCTCTTTGATTGTCATAGTCCCGATCATGTCTCCATGATGGTGCATACTCATCGATTATTTCTTCCCAACCGCTGATTCTGGATATTTTTCCAGACTCTATGAGTAAACCCAACCCCGACTCATGGACATTAGCTTCTTTATCACCCATTTCACTCCCAGTTAAGGGCACTTTCGTATCACCGAGAGACATGTGAGCCAACTCACCGGCATTCACAATTATGGTTCGCACGTGCTCCGATAGCCGCGATACTTGAAAGCCCTCCCTCCATCCAGGCCCATGGAAGGCGTCATTGTAGGCGTAGAAAGCACTGCTCACACACTATCCATTGGGATGGTTAGTGAAAGTGGTGAGTTGATGCCTTCGGAATCTTCTGTATTCACACCCGAACACGGCGGCATTCATCCACGTGAGGCAGCTGATCACCACTCAAGAGTCGCATCGGATTTGGTTTCGAGTGTAATTTCAAGGGAGGGGTTCTCACAATCAGATGTTAAGGCCGTGTCTTTCAGTCAGGGACCCGGTCTCGGACCCTGCCTAAGAGTGGGTGCTTCGCTTGCTAGAACATTGTCAAAATCATGGGAAGTGCCACTGATCGGAGTCAATCATTGTGTGGCGCATATAGAAGTCGGAAGAAACCAAACTGGTTGTGAAGATCCAGTCCTACTCTATGCCAGTGGTGGAAATACACAGGTTATTGCGAGGGCCGGATCGAGATACAGGGTATTGGGGGAGACACTGGATATTGGAATAGGCAACATGCTGGATAAATTCGCGAGAACGCATGAGATACCATTTCCAGGGGGCCCTGTAATTGAGAGCAAAGCCTCTGAATGGTCCAATGGGGGTTCATCAACGTCAAATCTCGAGTTGCCCTATGCCGTACATGGCATGGATCTCGCATTTTCGGGAATTCTAACTGCTGCTATTTCACTATCAGAGAGAGAGGGTTTAGGAGCCGCATCATGGAGCCTTCAGGAACACTCGTTCGCTAGTTGTATTGAGGTCTCAGAGAGGGCTCTCGCCCATACCGGAAAATCTGAGCTTCTGTTAGGCGGAGGGGTTGCATGCAACGGAAGGCTTCGAGAGATGGCCCAGATTATGTGCGAGGAGAGGGGTGCGACTGCCCATTGGCCGGAAAAGCAATACTGCATCGACAATGGTACGATGATAGCTGAATTAGGCCGAAGAGAAATTGAAATGGGGAGAGTAACCAAACTCGAAGAAAGTGCAATCAATCCAATGCTTAGAACTGATTCCACGCCCATCACATGGAGTTAATTCAGAGAAGCCTTATGAGAGACCCCTTTGAGCAGTCGCTAGGAGATAATGTAGTGCAGAGGCGTAGGAAGCCGAGGAGCAAGCCTCGTGATGTATTCAGCAAGTCGGGCTCCTCGCAGAGTAAGCCTCCTAGTCAACCCAGTTCGCCACCACCTAGGATGCCCGAGGTAGAACAACCAGCCACACCAAAAGCAGCTCCAATTCCAGCAAAAGAACCAGAATCCAAAGCCACGAAGAGTGAAAAGGACACTGTAGAGTTAACTGAGCCGGTAATTGAAGGGGTTCAGGAGTCTATCATAGAAGAGCAACTGCTGAGGGAACCCCGTAAGGGCATAGGTCTACGTTCATCTGAAACAGAAAGCGGCGAAACAGAAGAGGCAGACAACCAAACTAGCAAAAGGGCCCAGGATATTATCGACAAGAGCAAGGCCAGAGCCTCCCAGCAACAAAGGGCAAGGACTGTAAAAAAGGCGCCTGAAAGTACTGCTCCCCCAGTCCAGGTTAAGAGGAGGCGAAGGGTCAAACCCTCATTCCAACCAGCCGAACGAAAGAAGAGACTGGATCGAAGTAGGCATATGGAATACAAATACGAGGTAAGAAGGCTATTAGTGGATATCAAAGTCGCCGAAGAACATCGTTCTAGTATACTAGGTTCAGTTTGGGCTAAGGGGGAAAGGCAGACTGTTTCTGATGCGAAAGAGTTTCTTTCAGAAAAGTATGATGAAGGCATCCTCGATGACACTCAGTTTGACGCGATGTCCAAAATTGTCGACAATTACACCGTAAGGAGGTGATTGTCATCACATCATTCATTTCATTAATCTCGCTCGCCTTAGTGTAAATGACCGGAGATAGTGCAAGGGAAGAGGCTGGCGAGGCGCCCTATACCAGGGGTATTCATCCGAATATGTATTCTGAACGACTATGGACAATGAGGCAATATGCTGGATTCTCGACAGCTAAACTCACCAATGAAAGATTCCTTATGCTACTCAAAGAGGGGCAAACTGGATTATCCGTTGCCTTCGATTTACCAACACAATTGGGGCTCGACTCAGATGATCCGTTGTCTGAAGGCGAAGTTGGAAAGGTAGGCGTCTCAATAGACTCGATTAGGGATATGAGGGTTTTACTTGATGGAATTGACTTATCCAAAGTCTCGACGTCGATGACCATCAATGCACCAGCAACAACACTGCTAGCACTATATGTGGCAGTGGCCGATGAAATGGGCGTAGACAGGAGGGATATACGAGGTACCGTTCAGAATGATATTCTGAAGGAGTACATCGCTCGTGGTTTGTACATCTACCCTCCCGAAGAATCACTCAGATTAACTACCGATTTAATGAAATGGTGCAGTAGGAACACCCCTGGATGGAACACGATATCAGTGAGTGGTTACCATATGAGGGAGGCTGGGTGCACGGCCGTTGAAGAGGTAGGCATTACGCTATCCAACGCCCTTGAATATGCGAGGTACGCAACTGCGTCTGGGATGGATGTAGATGCCTTTGCACCGAGAATGTCATTCTTCTTCGCTTGCCATAATAATCTACTCGAGGAGGTTTCGAAGTTTAGGGCAGCAAGGAGGCTGTGGCACGACCTTGTTCAGGAGGAGTTTTCTCCCTCCAAAGAAAAATCCAAACAACTCAGGTTCCATACACAGACCGCCGGAGTGACTCTTACAGCACAACAGCCAATGAATAATATCATGAGGGTATCATACCAAGCCCTTTCAGCGGTTCTTGGAGGGACGCAATCACTCCATACGAACAGTTTCGACGAGGCGATAGGACTTCCGACAGACGAAGCTGTAACTATTGCTCTAAGGACGCAGCAACTAATTGCGAGCGAAACAGGGGTGCCCGAATACCCGGATCCTCTTGGCGGCTCATACGTAGTAGAAAGTATGACATCAGAGATATATGATTCATCAAAGATGCTGATAGATGAGATAGACAGGATGGGTGGTTCCCTTGAGTGCATTAAGTCCGGATACCAGCAAAGTGTGATCCATGAAAGTGCATGGAAGAATCTGAAGGGTATTGAGGATGGCAGCATAGGTGTAATCGGCGTAAACAAGAATGTCTCCAATAAAGAAACAATGCACGAGGGGCAGAGGCTAAACCCAGAAGAGGTCACTAGACAGATAGATTCTCTTCAGATTCTAAGGACGGAACGCGATGAAAAGAAGGTCTCTGACAGCCTAGATGATCTAAGGCGGTCATGCCTTGGTGATGAGAACATAATGGAACCACTGATAGCCGCACTCAAATGTGAGGCTACTGTAGGGGAGGTCAATGGAATTATGAGAGACGTGTTCGGGACTTGGACTTCACCGAGTGGTGTTTGAAATGACGAGAATAGATCACATAGGTATAGCGACTGGTTCAATAGAGAAATCCTCGAAATTCTGGAATATGCTCGGTTTTGAAGACTCAGGTGATGAAATAGTTGAGAGCCAGGGAGTAAAGATACGTTATTTGAAGGGAGAAGATGCCACTAGGGTCGAGCTCCTAGAGCCTCTTAGCGAAGATACACCAGTAGGCCAGTTCATTATCAAAAGAGGGGTTGGCGTACAGCAAATTGCTGTATCCGTGAAAAACATCGACGAAATGATTTCTAGACTCATTGGTAACGGAATCAGAATGATCAACGAGGCTGCTGTCGAGGGCTCTGATGGTCATCGAATCGCATTCATACATCCCGCATCTACTGGTGGGGTCTTGGTTGAGTTAGTAGAGTCCCATTGACAAGCATCAAAAAGGGAACGGCGGTCGCCGCTTTGTGTTATCATCAATCCTTATGCTTACAGCGGATGGGGTGCCTAGCGCGGAAGACGTTTCCAAGGAGGTCGCTTTCCTTTCCGATACATTGTCGCTACTGAGGGACTCCGGCCAAATCACAAATGACGCATTTCTTGAGGCTGGCGTTATTCAAGGTGGACTCAACGTTCTATCGAGCATGATTTCCAATGATATAGGGGAATCCGAAGTCAATCAGCAGATGCACTCTCTTGTATCTAGGGGAGAGGCTTTTCGTTCCAAGCACCCAAATCTCGATTCCATTATAGAGAGTCATAGGTAGTATTACTCTGATATTACTCTGGTAATATTTATCAATATGCACCATCGGCCATAATCATGCCCAAAGTGAGCCTTGACATGCCTAGTGAGATTCTTGCCGATCTAAAGGAGCACGTCGGTGACCACAGAAAATTCGTCAGCGTCGCTGACGCGATAAGAACTGCATGTAGGAAAATGCTGGACCAACTTGATGCGATAGACACGCGTAGGGGAAGGGGTGGTGAATGATGGTTAGCAAGAATGACGCTATGGAAGCAGTAGATACGCTAGTACGATACATCGAGGGTTGCGAAGGGGAACTCAGGGAGGGGCTATCTGAAACGCCCAAGAGAGTGGTAAACTCGTATGATGAGATATTCTCAGGCTATAGTCAAAATTCTGGAGAGATCTTAGACTCCACATTCAATGCCGAAGGTTACGATGGAATCGTTCTTCTCAGAGATATGGAGTTTCACAGCACTTGTGAGCATCATTTGCAACCATTCAGCGGTAGGGGGCACATTGCATACATTCCCGTAGACAGGATTGTCGGAATTAGTAAACTAGCCAGACTTTTGGACGCTCATGCAATGAGGCTACAGAACCAAGAGAGGATTACTATGTCGATTGCCGATGATATAGAAGAGCATCTCGGCCCCCTGGGTTGTGCTGTTATTCTTGAGGCCCAGCATGGTTGCATGAGATGCAGGGGTGTGAGGAAACAGAACGCAGTGATGACAACTAGTGCAATGAGGGGTGTGTTTTTCGAGAAGCCGGAAGCCAGAACTGAACTATTGCAATTAATCAGAAATCCTCCAATACAAGGGTGAAAAAATGCAAACATACCCAATCGTAGAGATATTCCACTCTACCCAAGGAGAGGGTTTCCATGTCGGAATTCCGCACGTTTTTGTTAGATTCGGCAATTGTAATCTAAGGTGTGAATGGTGCGATACTGATTTTCTTCAATACGAGGAGATGGAAATAGACGAAATTGTCAGAAGGGTGCTATCCTATGATTGTAATAGGGTTATATTCACTGGCGGTGAGCCAGCGATGCAAGATCTGGATGCTATAGGTAAGAGGTTGAAACAGTATGATATTTCATTATCTATTGAAACCAATGGCACATTAGAAGTAGACCCTATTATCGATTGGATTTGCGTTAGCCCCAAGGACCAGTTATACCCGAATGTTTCAATCAAACAAAGAACTGGTGACGAGCTAAAAGTTGTATACTGCGGACAAGATCTGGAGATGTATGACGATCTTAGAGAGGGCTTCAATCACCACTATCTACAACCTTGCTATATCGAATCCGAAAATGTAGAGCAGAACGGCATCAATTTCAGGGCAGTAGAGGAGCTTGTCAAGACGCATCATGGTTGGAGGCTGAGCCTGCAGACACACAAATGGATGGGTGTCCTATAATGAGGGCTGTGATGGCTTTCTCTGGTGGCATGGATAGCACAGGTCTTCTGTTACACCTACTTTCAAGGGGGTACAAAGTAAACTGCATCTCTTACGATTATGGGCAGAAGCACAGCATTGAGATTGAGAGGGCCCGGACTAATATTGAGTACTTCAGTAAACTAGGAATCTCAGTCGA
>DAJH01000017.1:22423-29279 GCA_002498925.1 Euryarchaeota archaeon UBA173
TACTATGAGGAAGAGCAGATGAAGGCCACTGTAGTCCCAAATAGAAATGCCATATTCACATCAATACTTTATGGATACGCTCTCAGTGTAGCTGCGGAAGAGGACACGGACGTTGAAATCGCATTAGGTGTACATTCTG
Organism: Euryarchaeota archaeon UBA173; assembly: GCA_002498925.1. GTDB lineage: Archaea > Thermoplasmatota > Poseidoniia > Poseidoniales > Thalassarchaeaceae > MGIIb-O5. The sequence continues at coordinate 22,563 of DAJH01000017.1, forward strand.
GCGATCATGCGATATATCCAGACTGTAGACCCGAGTTTTACGAGTCCCTTTCCCAGGCTTTCTCCCTCGGTAACTGGGACTCCGATAGAATTTCACTAAAGTTGCCCTATATCGACTCTAACAAAGAGGCAATCCTCAGAGACTCCCTAAATTCTTGTAAGTTACTCGGACTTGATTTCGATACTGTTTTCGCAAATACAAATACATCGTATAATCCCGATTCGCTTGGAAGGTCTTCAGGAACTAGCGGTGCAGATGTTGAGAGAATACTAGCGTTCCATGCCATAGGCAGAATGGATCCAGTTGAGTATGTGGATAATTGGGAACAAGTCTTGGAAGGTGCCCTGAAAGCTGAGTTAAGATATCAGGTCATGAAGATGAACGGGACAGAACGTCCCTTTACTGGGGATTATGACAAGCATTTCGAAAACGGAATTTACAATTGTGCTGAATGCGGAAAGGAGCTCTTCCTGTCGGAAAGTAAATTCGACTCGGGGTGTGGCTGGCCCGCATTCTCGAAAGAGTCCACAGAAGCTGAAATAATACAGCTGACAGATAATTCGCACGGTATGAGGAGGATAGAGGTCAGGTGTAGTGGTTGTGACTCGCACCTGGGACACTTATTTCACGAGAGTAGTGGCCCCAGGTACTGTATAAACTCGATATGTCTAGATTTCGAGGAGGGATAATATGGGTTCGAGGATAAAGAGATGGATTGAGACTGATACTGGACACAGGGTGCCAAATCACAAGAGCATGTGTAGCAATATGCATGGGCACAGATACCGTTGGGAAGCAGAACTGGAAGGTGATATCATAACAGAGACAGGAGTCTCCGATGAAGGCATGGTCATGGATTTTTCTGACGTCTCAAAAATTCTAACAACTTACATTCATGATATGGTTGACCATGCGTTCATTGTATACGAGGGCGACGAGGAAGCTATCCGCGCACTGTCGCACATGTCAGATAATCACCGTACGTTTGTAGTACCATTCATACCAACAGCAGAGAATCTAGCTAAATGGGCCTTCGACGTAGTGGAAGAGCAAATATCTTCTGTCTACGGAAACGATCTGAAACTATATGCATTTCACGTTAGGGAAACACCGAAATCATGGGCAAGCTGGTACGGAGAATAGAGTCTGCATATTCGTTCAGAGGGTTCTCATAGGGAAGCCTGCTCGGAACCATATGACTCACGAAAATATGTATTACAGAATGATGGGGAATACCGGCATACAGGTGTCGGTTCTATCATATGGTTTCTGGGCAACATACGGCATAAAAGATCGGCTTTCTGGGCAACAGGGCGTCAATACCGCGAAAGAGCTAATGATGATGGTACGTAATGCCGGAGTGAACTGCTTCGATCATGCAGAGGCTTACGGAAATCCCAATGGAGAGGCAGAGAGGATTTTTGGAATCGCACTCAAGGAACTCCAAGAAGAAGAGCCAGAGCTCTGGAGGCGTTCCGAGTTAGTGATTACAACCAAGATATTCTGGGGTGGAGCTGGTGTCAATGAATCAGGGCTTTCGATGAAGCATTGTATCGAAGGTTTGGACGCCTCTCTTTCGCGTCTACAGCTTGATTATGTGGATCTTCTATTCTGTCATAGGCCAGACCCGTATACTCCTACCTCTACAGTAGTCAGGTCGATGACTCAAATGGTACGTTCTGGTAGAGCGACGGCTTGGGGGACCAGTGAGTGGTCAGCACAGCAAATTACCGAGGCCTTCTGGATAGCCAAGAGTGAGGGACTCGAGCCCCCTCAGTTCGAGCAGCCGCAATACAATATGCTGCACAGAAACAGGTTTGAGAACGAATACTTCCCGCTATTCAATCAACCATACAATATTGGTACCACGATTTGGAGTCCACTGAGGTCCGGCTTCCTTACCGGCAAGTACCTAGACGGTATCCCTGATGACTCTAGGGCCACTCAAGAAGGCTATGAATGGCTCCTAGAAGATCTCGAGGAACGAAAGAATAGGGGTGAGTTCGAAGTAGTCAAAAATCTCGTCGATTATGCCGCTAAGTTGGAATGCACCCCAGCTCAACTAGCATTGGCTTGGTGTTTGAAGAACCCAAATGTCTCAACCATCTTGATGGGTGCAACAACTTCCTCCCAGATTCAGGATAATATGGGGTGCATAGATATTGCAAGGAATATGACTGAAGATGATATGGATGAATTGGACGCCATCCTTGGAAACAAACCCGATTTGTGGATGGGGCCAGGTGGCGTTGGAACTAGGCAATTAAAAACTCTCTAGTTTGACTCGGTATCAACAGTTCCCACATCTCTTTCGAATGCATCTGCTGCCTCTGAAATTACAGATAGTATCCTGTGTATCTCGTCATCCTTCGGAAGCCCCCTCATGATGACCCTCAGCAAGGTTTCCTCAATCCCTACTCTCTTGTGATCTTTGGTTGGCATCGAGTCAGAGAGTCTGTTAATCTCAGCCCTCAGTCTGTCACGTAGTTCGGGGTCCAGTAACCTCTTCTCCTCGGACTCTCTCAAATCGTAATTCATGGACGTTATGAACCATGAATAGCATAGAATACTTACTGCATGGCTCAGATTCAGTATTGGATATCCTTCCCATGTTGGGATTGTAACCATGAGGTCACATTTGTGTAGCTGTTCGTTTGTTAAGCCTATATCCTCAGGTCCAAAAATAAAAGCGACCCGTCCCGAAACACCCTCAAGCTTCCTCGGTAATTCATCGGGGAGCATGAAATGTCTGAAAGATATCTTATCGCCCACTTCCCTCTTACCAGAAGTACCAATCACCGCTGAGCAATCGCTAGTAGCGTCTGCTAGGGACTCGAAGAGGATGCAATTATCCAGAATCTCCTGAGCGTGTTTAGCCCTATTACGGGCCTCTTCACTCCATTCACCCTTCCTTCCAACTATCCTGAGATCACTCAAGCCAAAATTCTTCATTGATCTAGCTACGGCTCCTATGTTTCCATCATACTTCGGTTCAACCAAAATAATACAGAGCGATTCTGAATCAGTAGGCGACTCGACGTTTAAGCGGCCGCCCATGTATCTACGAGGGGGAGGCTACTGATGAGTGATGCCCTCAATCTACGCGTCTTTGCTTGTAGCGGGTAATGTAGCCCGCAATCCAATTTCTCATTCTCTTGTTGTCGACATCTGAAAACTCGCTTACTAGATGCTTGTTGGCATCGAAGTCGTCAGTGAACTGATCAGGGTAGAGCTCAATCAACCTTATGGCCCTTATTTTGACGAAAGACGGCCTGATATTACCCATTTTCATTCCTCCATAAGTTTGACTTCTAGAGGGAAGCCCTCTTCGCGTGTGCAAACTACTGTGATTTTCCTTGGTGGCTTCTGCATGCCTCTCGACCAGATGTAGTGGTTTACAGCCTCGTCTATCCAAATGTCCTCATCCTCGGTCATCTTCATGTGCCGTGCAACGTGCTTTCTTATTTCGGACATTGCCCTGTTTGCCCTTCGAGTTCTTGGTACGGCCCAAGCGGCCCTAAGGGGGATAGTCATCTCCTTAACTTCAGCCATGTTATTACCTCTGCAGCTTGCTCCTTCTCCACATGTGCCTCTTTGGGTGAGTATTCACCTTTCTATTGGTCCTCAACATAACCCAAACTGGAACCCTACGATTCTGCTTTGTCACCTTCATCAGGCGCCTCTTCTTCGCATATGGTTTGTGCCTTGCCATAATCACGCCTCAGTAGTTAGATAGTCCTGGATGCCTCTCAATCGCGGCATCAAGAACAGAATTAGCCACGTCATCTAGGAGGGCTTGGCCCTCGCCGGTAAGCACCTTGCCATGGTTTACCGTTCCAGCTGCATTCATCTTACTTGTTACCAAGCCTGCTGAAGTAAGCTGTTGGAGAATATTCCTGGCTATGTTTCTAGATCCAGCGACTGCCCTGTTCGCCTTGACACCCCTGTCTTTGGGGCCACCGAATTGCTGGGCCATGTGGTTAGCGCCGATGGGGCCTAGCTTTCCGACCTTTCGTAGAACGGCAGCGGATCTGATAAACCACCAATCATCTTGGTTTGGGGGCCTTTCTCTGTGTGTCCCAGTCTTCACGATAGAAGCCCACTCTGGTGCCATTACCTCTTCTACGGAAGCTAATCTGATAGCTAATTCGTTAATCACAAGGTCGGCCGGAACATCGTGATACGTAGTCATAGGCTCACCAAGCGGCCGCCCGTCTTAGAGTCCCTATTTAATCGTGATGACGAGCATCGAGCCACTGCTTGGGTGCTGTATGTGTGATTCGGGACGACAAGGATTCAAATCTAGCAGTCTTCTCGTTAACTCGTGCGCAAGTCGATGTCACAGAATCCAAACATGCTTAGAACCATGATTGGCATCGGTATGACCCTGATTATCATCCTAGGTTACGCGGTATATTCGAACACAGTAGATTCCGAGTACTATGGGTACCAAACTACAAACGAACATACAGAGCTAGATTTATCTCAAGATAATGCTTCGATTGCCGAATGGTACGTCACAACTAATGAGGGGATCACATGGATCAATGCTACTGTTGTCGGCGCGCCTGCTGACTCCGTTCTTATCGTTCAATCTGAAGGGGCTTCGTGGTATCATTCGCCGTCGCTTGGGGAAGATGTGGATTATCCTTTCAATTGCAAGGAGATAAGCGGAGACTACTCAGAGTACATCGAAGTGTGCGATTACTCAACAACTCATGAGCTAGTAATCGAGGATGATGTCACGATAATGAGAGGCATTGTATCAATATCTCTACCTGTGGGGGGTTTGGGATACCTCCAGGCTGACGATATTGCAGAGGCCGAGGAATCCGCTGTCGACCTTATTGACGGAGAGGCGGGTGTGATTACTTGGAGAGTCGGAATATACAGTGACGGAGATGCAATCGACTCATCGGGGATCGATGTGTTCCTAAATATCTCAACCCACGAGTTCGTTTCCATCGAAGAATTCAGTATTGATCCAGTTCAGGAGTCAGTTTATGGCATGGCCACATTAGTCGGCTGCTTCGGCTTAATGCTTGTTATACCTCTAGTCATATATTTCTCAGCGATTCATAAAGCGAAGAAAGACGAGAAAGTAAGACTGGAAGCCCCTAATCTAAATGATGGCTAGTCTCTGAATGCATTATATCCCAGTCCCCACTAAGCGGGCTAGTCCTGATAATTACCAGATTGAGATCGGTCATTTTCGAAATTGAGGAGCTGCATCTTTCCCTAGCAGGTGCTATGGACTCGTTGAATTGAGAGTCCATGATACTCACAATCTCACTAAATGTCACCGTCCCATCCATTAACTTCCATAACGCAGAATTCATCTTATCCAGGGGCCTCCTGAGATTATCCGGTGCTCGAAATAGTTTAGCGATAATAGACTCGAGAGGGGTGAAATTTTTCTCAATAACAATCACTACCAAGCCATCTGGGTTTTCTTTTTCATCTACAAACCAATGAACAGGAGCACGAGTAGGGTATGACTCAAGAGGGATTTCCATGTTATTCAACCAGTACCCATGTAACGAGGCCCACCATTGATGCGATTCCTACGAAAGAGAAAACCTTGACTAGGTCTTCACGTTCGGTAAATGTATCTGTATACCATGCCAAAACACCACAAATCATGCATAATAATAGCAGGATTTCTGAGCCATGAGGGAGTCTATTCAGAGTATCACTATCTCCTGAGCTTTGCAGTGTTAGTTACTACCGAGGAGGCTAGATCTGATACTCTCTCCTGAATCTTTTCATCGATGAGGGTGCCATCCTCATTGAACGCTTCTTTGATATGAGGAACTGCAATTTGTTCGGGGGCAACCCATCCGTAAATCCACCTAGCTGCAATTCTCATATGATTCAGGGTATTGTTACTTGCTTGGCCACCAAGGGTGCTCATCAACCCAAACACCTTTCCAGACGTATGCTTGGAATATAGCCAGTCTAGACTGTTTTTCATTACCCCGCTCATGGTTCCATGGTATTCGGGACTGGAGAGGATAAAGGCGTCAGAAGATATAGCAAGCTCTTGGAACTCCTTCACATTTACATCATCCCAACTCCCCTTAGCTCCAACTAGAGGCAGTGGCTTAGCACCGTGATCCCAAACCACAGTCTCGGCACCAAGCTTTCTACATTCGTCGAGCAGGAGCTCGAGCATCCTGCCATTGGCAGAGTCTAGGTCGTAGGTTCCACAAATCCCCATGATGCGAATCGGCTCGGACATAATGCTCCCTGTTAGCATGAGGACTTCAACTATGTGTCTGTACATCATAAGCCAATGCTTATGTTTCAATCAACGAGCGTACAAGCATGAATGATGGGGGAGTGTCCGAAGTTCTTGATGCCGCTCGTTCGTATGCAGATGCAGGGAACCTCCTACTCGCCGCTGAAAAATTCAATGAGGCCGTGATAGTTTACCCGACAAATGCCACTGCTTGGTACGGCCTTGGAGTTGTTCAAGCCAATAGGGGGATGACGAATGAGGCAATTGATGCATTTGAGAATTCACACTCGATTAGCCCTGGTCATGGGGCCACTGCAGCTAATCTTGCAGTATTGCTCGAGAGCAGTAATCCGAAGAGGGCCTCTAAAATGGCTCGCATGGCAGTCAAGATAGTGGGTGATGTAGACGAGCTAGTCAGGATTTCCAGACTATTTGATCACACAGAAGCACAAGAGGAGGTCATGCTAGAGGCCGCT
>DAJH01000021.1 GCA_002498925.1 Euryarchaeota archaeon UBA173
TAGGGGTACGATATTGGGGTTTGCCATTAGGATATTACTCCGCATGAGGTACAGAAAGACTCACTTCTGGATTCGTCCCTCTTCATGCTCCATTGACCACAAGACGGACACCTGGGGAGTCGTCTTTTCCTTGGGTCTTTTGTTCTCGCCGGTCTTGGTCTACGAGACTTTGGGACGACCCAACCCTTCTTCGGGCGTCTGACCTTGGGCATACCCTTGGAAAGGGGTCCTAACTGAAGAGTTTGACTGATTACGAATAGAGTGTATTTCTGGAGTTTAATCATAAGCCAGACGCGTATCGGGTCATGCGATGTACAATAGTAGGGGCAGGGGTATCTGGTCTTTCTTCCGGGATTAGACTTCTTGAGAGTGGTCATGACGCTCGCATCGTTTCGGACAAATTCAGTCCAGAGACTGTATCTGATGTGGCTGCAGCGATTTGGTATCCATTCCTTGTGAAGCCTGCAGATAGGGCAGACACATGGGGCATTGTGACTTACGATGTTCTCGAGTCACTTTGTGATAGCGATCCCGAAGCAGGTGTGAAAATGATAGACGGGAGAGAGTACCTGAGGAGCGATGTTGACCCGCCCCCTTGGAGTGACGACATAGCAGCATTCAGAATTCTGGAGAGCAGTGAGATTCCTGATGGTTATGTGTTCGGATGGGAATTCAGGGCACCGGCGATCGACATGCATTACTACATGCCATGGCTAAAGAACAGGTTCGAAGATCTCGGGGGAACGTTCGAGGAAGGATTCGTAGAAGATCTTGGAACCCTGGGGGGCGACGTAGTGGTAAATTGCGTAGGCTTGGGAGCAAGAGATCTCTGCGACGATCAAGAAGTCAAACCAGCGAGAGGTCAGATCATCTTCATCGAGCAGGATCCTGGAATTGGTCATTTTGATCAACAGCCGGAGACGTTGACATATACGATTCCCAGGACTAATGTCACAGTTCTCGGAGGGACGGCCCAGGTTGGTGATTGGGGATTGGAAATTAGAGACGAGGACAATGATCTGATTCTAAGCAAGGTAGAGGCGATTTGGCCCGACTTGGATAGAAGCAAGATCGTAGGGGGGACTGTGGGCCTGAGGCCATCTCGAACTGAAGTTCGTCTTGAAGAGGAGTTTATCGGCGATACTAGGGTCATTCACAACTATGGCCACGGAGGTGCAGGGGTGACTTTGTCATGGGGATGCGCAGATGAAGTGGTTTCAATTGCTGGGACTAGAAAGGAATCCTGATGTCAGAGGAGATTTTCGATATAGTGGATGATTCGGACGTAGTTGTAGGAAGAGCTAGCAGAGACGAAGTGCACAGATCTGGACACCGCCACAGGTCTACTCACTTACTTGTATTCGATTCCGGTGGCAGAGTCCTGCTGCAGAAGAGATCTATCCAGAAAGACACCTTTCCGGGAAGGTGGGATTCATCTGTTTCGGGGCATGTCGATAGTGGAGAATCGTATGACCAGTGTGTAGTAAGGGAGGCCAGTGAGGAGATTGGGATTGACCTTTTTGAGACTCCGGAGAGACTGTTCAAGATAGACGCATGCGAAGAAACGGCACAAGAGTTCACATGGGTCTACAGGACCTTCCACGATGGCCCCTTCCAGGTTAACGAGGATGAAATCTCAGAGATTGGATGGTTTGCAGGAAAGGACCTATCGCGCCTCCTCAATAACAAGCGCGAGGAATTCTCACCAGCATTCGCATTAGTGTGGGCCATGACTCGCGATGGGGGATTTCTGGAAAGCTGGACTAACTAGTATGCAGCCTTGGTAGTGGAAATAACCACAGCACCGATCTTGTACGGATCTCCGTTCGAAGACGGCCTTCTGTCTTCCAACCTCCCGCACCATCCGTCTTCGACCGTGCCGATTGGAATCCTGATAGAAGCGCCCCTGTCAGACACCCCATACGAGAATTCGTGAATCGACTGAGTCTCATGAAGACCGGTGAGGCGTTGCTCATTATGAGCACCATAGACGTCCATATGTTTCTTGATGTTCTTTCCGAATTCATCGCAGACCTTGTTGAAAATAGCCTCGTCACCACAGGTCCTGAGTGTCGTATCTGAGAAGTTAACGTGCATCCCCGATCCGTTCCAGTCGGTTGCACCCAGAGGCTTTGGGTGCCACTCTATTGCTAGGCCATACTTCTCGGCATTCCTCTCCGCTAGGTACCTTGCCACCCATACCTCGTCTCCTGCATTCTTTGCACCCTTGGCGAAAATCTGGAATTCCCATTGTCCAACAGCCACTTCCGCGTTTATTCCCTCGACGTTTATTCCAGCCTCTAGGCACATGTCCAGGTGAGTCTCTATTACCTCCCTCCCGTATGCATTCTCAGCGCCGACAGAGCAGTAGAACTGGCCCTGGGGAGTTGCGTCACGTGGAAACCCTAGAGGGAGGTCGGTCTCCGGATCCCAAAGGAAGTACTCCTGCTCGTAGCCGAACCAGAAGTCATCATCATCCTCATCGATGGTTGCACGGCCATTTGTGTCGTGTGGAGTTCCATCCGCATTGTTAACCTCACACATCACAAGATATCCGTTCATCCTATCTGGATCGGGATAGATCGCAACGGGCTTCAGAAGGCAGTCTGATGCTCCTCCCTCTGCTTGGAGGGTCGAGCTACCATCGAATGACCACATCTTGCAGTCTTCGAGATTTCCCGAGAAATCCGTCTCTATCATTGTCTTGCTCCTCAGACTCTGTGTTGGTTCAAAACCGTCCAGCCATATGTACTCTAATTTCGACTTAGTTGCCATATCCCCCAGCCGGGAAAAGGTAGTTTATAGTCTGAACGATTGAACATTAAATTAGTAATAATATGATTATTTTATTTACACATTATCTACTAATTAGTCAAATGTTTCATATTTATAATAAAAATTTTACATTTGACTATTGAATCTAATTAGATGTTGTTTATTTCCGCTCAATTGAACATCTCGTAAAGTTCAGTTTTCCTCCAAATAGAACGAATGGCATTGAATAGGATGGTTCGTGGAAGAGTCCCCATGGGAATGTCAGAGGCATGGAGGGTGGCCGATTTCAGGAGGCTTGTCATTGGCAACGGAATCAACATGCTTGGGACTGCGATTTTCTTCATTGGGATGGGGTGGACGGTGGCGCAAATCGGAGGTCCCAAGGAATACGGTTTGATTTTCACATCGTATTTCCTCGGCCATCTCCCTCTGCTACTATATGGTGGCATGGTAGTCGATAGGATGCCCAGAAGAACGGTTGCCCTGGTGGCTGATATCGCCCAAGCAGTATTGGTATCAATAGCTGTGATATTTCTAGTACTGGGTTTTGGGGAAATCGAGACTCTTCTTGTTGTCGCTTTCTTCACAGGGGGTGCGGGGGCATTCTCAATCCCAGCCATTGGGGCCCTGGTTCCAGACCTTGTCGAGGAGGATTTGCTGCCTCAAGCCAATGCCATAAGAGGCGTGGCAATGACTAGTGCATGGATGCTAGGGCCCTTGATTGGAGGTTTCTCAGTTGCTACTTGGGGGATCGAAGTATGCCTTATTCTCGATGTCATAACATTCGGTTTCAGTGCGTTGGTCCTCTGGACTATTCCTGAGGTCCCAGTCAACAGAGAAGAGGGTGGTAATCTTCGCGAAGAGGTCACGGAGGCGTGGTCGTTCGTGAAGACCCAGCCATGGCTTTTCGCAGGAATAGCGATGTTCATGATTTGGCATATCGGCGACTCCGCTATCGAAATTGGAGTCCCCTTCATCATCGAGAACAATGGCCTTGGTGCCAAAGAGTTCGGAGTCTTCGGGGCCGTGGGAGCGGCTGGTGCTATGATCGGTTCCGTCATTGGCGGAATAAGACCAGTTCCGAAGGAAATTAGAGGCCTAGTTTTCTATGTACTAATTGGGGGGATAGCATGGTGCATGCTGATGTGGGCAATGCCTATCCCTTTCCTATTGATTCTTGTTTTCGTACTTCTAGAGGGCGTGCTTGGCGGTACTCTTGGGGTAATATGGCGGACCACGATGTCCGATAGCGTAGACCAGCACCTAAGGGGGCGAGTTAACTCCCTTGACGCAATAGGTTCTCTGATTTTCATCCCTCTAGCCCCGCTAATGGGTGGTTGGATGATTGAGGAGACTAACGTCCTCACGACATTCTCAGTTGCAGTCTCT
>DAJH01000058.1:0-4928 GCA_002498925.1 Euryarchaeota archaeon UBA173
CCCAGGTAACCAAGAGCCACCTGCCCTGGGCCCCCTGCGGCGATTACAGGGAATCCAGTACCATTCAAACCGATGGGCGGTGCGACCATCATTGGAGAACTCCACGTATCCCCCTCGTCCATTGAGTAGGAGTAGTAAGGCATGTTGTCAGACCCCATCCACATCGCGTGGACGTTGTCCTCCGAGTCGGGGTAGACCTGCGCCTCCTCGAAGTTCCATGTCTCCGCGGTTCCTGTGGTTTCAGTCGGCAGTGGGTGCTCGGTCCATGTTAGGCCACCGTCAGTGCTCCGGTATATCGAGTACCCCTCTCCTCCATCGCAACCTCTGTTCCCCCTGTAGAAATTACCATTCTCGGAACCCATGATGTGCCCTGTCAGCCCGCCACTACCGCAGTTTAGAGGGGCCCCTGGAACCTGCTGTGTCCAAGTTATTCCACCATCGAAGCTCGAGGAACAAAGTGGTGACTGCCAATTGCCATTGATGCAGAATACCCACGTCGTCGGGTGAAACGGAGTTGGATAGGGCGAGGAGGCTATCGTCTGGTGGTCCTGAACCGAAGTTCCCGTGGCAGGGGTTGGGAGGAGAGACCACGTCTCCCCCTCGTCATCCGACGTTTCAACGGTCATCGCCGTCAATGCGTGCATGTCGAATTTCATTATACGATCAGTCCACGGGTCTACGTAGACATACGGGTCATTGGAATTTACAACCGGAATCAAGGGCGGTGCGTAGACATCAACACAGTCATAGTCGCTAATGTTGACCATCCCAATCAGGCCAGAACAACGAACGATGGCGGTCGAGCCACCAACCCCATTGCCGTAACTGGACATGTACAGGTTATCAGAAGAAGTCACCCCTATTGTGGGCTCGAAGGTGGTCATGCCAACCCCGTAGTAAGTGCCTATGGCGCAGGAGGGGGCGTTGTTACCAACTAGAACCGAAGTCCCGTTGAGCTCGCCGGAGACTTTCGTGGCGTCCGTGGCATTGGAGTAGTGATACCATGTGTTGTTGGCGATTCCCCATGGGCATAAATCAGCGAAATCGAAGCCATCGACCTCATCCGGCTCCTCAGGCTCGTCCCCGAAACAGCCGCTAAGCGGAGCCGAAACCATCAGCAGCACCACTGCAACCACGACTGAACGCATGCCCTTCGGTAGCATCACCCCATCTTGAGCGTTGAGTTTCCCCCACTAGGGAGCGCATCAAGGGCAACGACATCCCCGTAGAGCGCTGGCCCCTCGGTCAGAGTCCCAATGATCGCCTCCTCGAAGCCGGCCGCATTGTGCGCCAGTGCAATCCAAGGACGTCCGGCGTCATCCAACTCAACATCGATGAAATCGCCGAAGCCACCACACCTGACATTCCCACAATCAGAGGTTACATCCAATGGGTCATCCGGTGAGTTGACCACCACGCTGGTGATCAGAGGGCGTTCTTCGAAGGCATTGGTCATTATCGCCATATAGCCTCCCCAACCAACCCCCCCCGTCGCATTTTCGTTGGCGATGTCATTCACCTCACCGATGTATCCGATTACGACGCGGCCTTCATCTCCAGCGAAGATAGTTGGGAAACCGGTTTCATTGACCCCCGGGGCTGCGACCATCATGGGGACGCTCCAAGACACCCCCTGATCCCTGGAGTATGCGTACCATGGCATCATGTCCGTCGAAATCCATGTTGCGTGCACGTTCCCCCCCTCGTCCACTGCAGTAGCGACCTCATGGGAATGCCAGCCCTGCTGCATTCCTACCTCGGTGGTGATTGTGTGTTCGCTCCAAGTGTAACCACCATCATGCGAAGCATAGACGGCCGGCCCCTCACAAGACGGGTTGCCCCTGTATATTGAGCCATCAGAGCCCCCCGCGACATGCCCATGCAGACCCGAGCACTGGTTTCCAAAGCTCTCCGTGGGGTAACCTATCCTCTGAGGGTCCCATGTGTGTCCGCCATCCATGGACCTAGAGCACTGGGCACCCAAAGCAGGCGAGCCAGTGTTGATGCAGTAAACATAGACCACATCACCAACCAATGCATTTTCATGAGGCATAGAAGCGATGCTTTGGTGGTCCTGAGGGGCATAGTACCCCTCTACGGGGAAGGGGACGCTCCAAGTCTCGCCGTCGTCATCAGAATACTCTACGAACATTGCCGTCAATGCGTGCATGTCGAATTTCACTAGTCGATCGTTGAACTTGTCCACATACAGGTACGGGTCGTTTGAGTTGGGCGTCTGACCTTGGTCGTCAGACATCCCGAAAGGACCCACATCTTCCCATGTCTGCCCTTGATCTTTCGACCGTATGATGTGCGTGCCATCTCCTAATCCGTTGTAGTTGGTGAAGAAGATCGCACCGGAAGATGTGACTCCTATGGTAGGCTCGAAAGTGTCCCACCCAGTCCCATAGTAGGTAGCGTTAGCAAAGAATGGTGCGTTAGAACCCGTCAGATTTGCCGTGATATTCGCTGCGGACACCGCCATCTGGTTTGTTGCGTCGACCGCCCACGGCTCGTTTACTGTGCCTGGATAATGGTACCAAGTAGTAGTTGGGATGGGCTTATCGAAGACGAAAAGTCCGACTTCCTCGGACTCGCTCGGACCATCATCTTCCCAGAAGAAGCAACCAGATAGGCTGGAGCTCAGAAGCACCAGCACAAGTAGGGCCGCGCCTGTCCTCATGGAAGTCCCTCCAAAGCACCCTTCAAAACCCCATCCAATGGATGTCTAAATCCATTCATTGTCAATAATGGGCGGTATGGAGTCCAATAGCGAATCCCGGGGGCTTCTCCAGCTCATCCCAAGGTCTCTTTCTGCTGGGCTGGCATCCCAGTAGAGCCTCCTCTTGAGATGCTGCTTCGCCCATGATATACTCAACTTCTTGTGTAGTAGGGATACTATCAGAGCAGCAGAGTAAGGCAGTGTGAATGTAGGGGTCTTGAATTGGGGATGCGCCTTCCTTAGCTCTTGCGAGACCTCCTTGAATTGCATGTCCCCACTAACTGTCAGATACCTCCCCCCGTCTTCGCCCATAGTAAGGGCCCTCACATGGGCCTCGGCCACGTCTCTGACATCCACTATGTTCACCTGCATCGGCAGAACGACGGGGATGTCCCTCCTGACCAGGGCCATCACGAAGGCCAACGACCCCCTGAGGTGAATCTTGCTTAGGGGGGGGCCGAAGACAACACTGGGGTGTATTGTTACCATCCTCGGCCGTACTTTCCCGTTCAGGCTATCGTGCCACTCCCTGACGACTCTTTCTGCTAACACCTTTGCCAGTCCGTATGGGTTCTCATCCAATGTGGCGTCATCCGCCCACGTGTCTGTCGTCAATGTCTGGCCGTCCTCCCAGTTCATTGGCCGGATCGCTGCGGTAGACGAGGTGTGAACGAACCTTTCCACAGTTCCAGCAGCATCTATTGCGGAGACCACATTTCTGGTCCCTATCACACTTGGATCAACAATCTGCCTTTGTGGGTCCTTGGCACTAATTCTCACTGCAGCGGCAGTGTGTATCAAATCAGTACATCCGGCAATCGCATCATTGACCGAAGCAGCATCGAGCAAGTCCATCTCGACGATCTCCAGCCCTCCTCCTCCTGTAAGGGGGAGATTCCTGAGATGGTCCACCCTGATGGGGTCTCCGAGGTCCCTGACCGTGGCCCTGACCCTGCGTCCACGACTCAGGAGGTTCGCGACCACGTGGCTACCGATGTAGCCGCTCGCTCCAGTAACCACTACCGTGCCGTCTACCATGGCCCACCGGGTGGGCGTTGCGCTTTGACTTAGCGCCCTATTCCCCGTCATCCTCAGTAGAGGGTGTTAGCCACTTGGGGGCCCACCAGTTCAGTGAACCCATCAAACGCATGGTGGAGGGCACAACCAAAGCCCTCACAATAGTCGCATCAACCGCGACGCCGAGAGCCAGCATCAAACCAAACTGCTTCATTAGAGATACAGAAGACAGACCAAATGCAGAGAACACGGTTACCATGACCAACGCCGCAGAGGTGATGATGCGACCACTCTTCTGCAAACCTACTGCAACGGCCTTGGTGTTGTCTCCAACCCTCTCCCACTCCTCGTGGATCCTGGAAAGCATTAGAACTTCGTAGTCCATACTGAGTCCGAAAAGAATAGCGAAAATCATCACAGGCGTAGTGGGGTCGATGGGCTGTGGGGTGAAATTAAGCAATTCAGCGCCGTTCCCTTCCTGGAATATCCAGACCAGCACCCCGAAGGAGGCGGCCACCGATAGCACATTCATCACGAGCGCCTTGAGCGGCAAAATGACAGATCTGACCTGAAGGAAGATTAGGATGTAGCTGGAAACCAGGATGAACGCCAAAGCCAGAGGCATGCTTTCTATCACGGCATCTAGGACGTCTTGGTTGTATGCAGCCATTCCCGCTACGTAAACTGTGGAAACACCCCCGTACTGCTCCTCCTTGCTATCAAGGCCCCTGATGCTGTTGACGACCTGCCGCGACTCTTCGCTGGTCTGGTCCCCCTCTATCCCCACTACAATCATGACAACCCCGTCCCCCACAGTGCTCTCCAAGTGGTACTCCCTCAGTACAGCGACCATCTGCGCCTGTTGAGGGGACATTTCGTCATCATTCGCATCGTCCCAGAAATCAACTACTTCCTGTTCGCTCATCCCCTCGTCGAAATGTGCGTATGAGTACACATACCCAGTGTTCTCGATAGCCAGGATCTCCTTCGAGAATGAGTGCAGTGATCTGAGATATTCTTCTGACAGGAACTCCACACCATCCTCGATCTCGAACACTACCAATGCTGTGTTCGCAACGTCCTCCGGCCAGTATTCATCGGTTAGCTCCATGCCCCTTCGAGACTCGTCATCCGGACTCAGGGCCTTCCAGGATGTTATCCCCCACTCGGCCTGTAGGAAAGGGGAACC
>DAJH01000058.1:5313-12977 GCA_002498925.1 Euryarchaeota archaeon UBA173
GCTATCCACGACCAGAAGCCCGAGTCACTGGTACGCGTTCCCGCAGAGAAAGGCACCTTCAGAGAGTTCACTCTGTCTCCCAACAGAGATAGTAAGGCAGGAAGCAGGACTATCGAAGAGGTCAGTGCCACGAATGTGGCGCATATGCCCCCCCAACCAAGCGAGGGCAATCCAGTGTTATCGAAGAAAAGCATCCCCAGGAGGCCTGCTATTACAGTAAGGCCCGAGAAGAAAATGGCACGGCCCGCCGTAGCGCTGGTCATCGCGACAGCTGTCCTCCTATCGTGCCCATTGTCCAACTCTTCCCTGAATCTGTTGACAATGAACAAAGAGTAGTCCACGCTCAAACCAATACCAAGAAGCGAAACTATGTTGTTGGCGTAAACGGTGATATCGTCGAACACGAATGTGAGTCCAGTCACTATGCCTACCGCCGCGACGACCGTGTATACGCCCGTCAGCACCGGTAACCCCGCCGCCACCACGCTTCCGAACACGAAAAGCAGTATTATCAAAGTCAGAGGGGCCGAGATCAGTTCTGCTTGCACCAACTCTTCCTTGAGTGTCAAATCGAATGTAACGTCGATCGCCAGATTGTCAGTGACCCACTTCTCCATCCCCTCTGGAGAATTTTCAGGTAGCCGAATGTCGTCTATGACTTCCTTCAGAAGCACCTTTGAGTTGTCGCGATCCATACTGATTTCAATCCTGATACGAGACCAAGAGGGGTCTACTGAACTGATTAGTTTAGATCGGTTCGCCTCATTCGTAAGCCATGGATACTCGAGGGAGACCTCCTCCCTCCCATCCAGAACCGCGACCGTGGCCAGCATGGCTTCCCTCACGGCCTCGTCACCGGACTCACCACTAGGGTGATGGAAAAGGACGTAGAAACTCATTTTCTCGGTTTCGTTCTCGGAGGTGAACCCCATTCTGACGGCCTCCCAACCATGGACAGACTCGAGGTCCCCTTCCCCGTATCCTTCAGCATACTTCGGCTCCAGGGTCATGAGACTTCCAAGTCCAGCGCAGAGAAGTAGCGTGAGTACGAGAACTACCTTCGCGTTATCGTATACCAGAAGCCCCATTTTGTAGTAGGCACGGTTCTGCATTGAGGACGGTGAACTAGACGCCTCCATGCCCCGCCGGAAGAAGAATGGTATTTCTATGGCTAGGTAGACGCGCTCTCACTCGGTGTTTTGACAAACACCTCACAACAAAGAGGCCACGGACTCAACCACAAGACTAGGGCGCTGAGATGATTTTTCCAAATCATCCATTGTTGCCTCGCCGCTGAGTACTAGAATTCCATGAACACCAGCCCTGTCAGCCATCTCGATATCCGTGTACAGGCGGTCACCGACCATTGCGCACTGTTCCGGCCTCAGACCAAGCTCCTCCACCTTGTGCAGAATCATTCCCGCGTTCGGCTTACCGCAAACATGTACGGGCCTGACTCCGGTGGTCGCCTCGAAGAGATCCATGTATGCTCCGGTGTCAGGAAGCCCCCCCTCCGGGGACGGGCAAACAACATCAGGGTGGCTGGCCACCATTGGAACCCCCTTGTGTAGATGAATTGAGGCCGTACTCAATTTCTCGTAGGTAATTTCCGTATCGTAACCAAGAACGACATATTGGGGGCTCTCAGATTGGGTACTGATTCCAACCGACTCCAGCATCTCTCTCATCCCCTCCGTACCAACTAGGTAGGTCTCCTTTACCCCCTCATTATTGAGCCATGAAAGAAGGTCATGGGTAGAAAGTAGCACGTCCTCTTCAGTAGAGGGAATTCCCAATGACTGCAGCTTCACAAGATACTGATCAACCGACTTGCTCGAGTTGTTCGAGAGAAAGAATCTTCGAATGCCGCTATCTTTCAGGCGACCAAGGAAGGATAGGGCCCCTTCAATCAGCTCTCCACCGAGGTATATCGTCCCATCAAGATCCAGAAATATGGCCTTTATGCCCTCCAGAGAGCTATCCATATTTCCTTCCATCTAATCCCCTCATGAAAGAATCAAGGTCTTGAACAGGAACCACTTGCTCCAGAGCTGCCTGGATGCCTCCTTGTCTGCAATCATGCCTGTCATCATGTCAGCGAGCTCTTCACTGCGACCAGCCTTCCCGATCACCCAATTCATGAGCCACTTCTTCTTGGCCCATCGCTGGAGTTTGTATGAGTTGGACAGCTCGGGCCCCAGAGCCCCCCAGAGCTCCTCCATGTACGCAGCCGCTGCCTCCTCAGGGAAACCCCCGGAGTGAGCATCCTTGTCGAAGTGTTTTGAGGTCATTTTCGCCGAGAGCAATGCGTTGCCGATCCCCTCTCCGGTGAATGGGTCGACCAGGCTTGCAGAGTCCCCGACACACATGGCCCCTGCGGCAGCAGACCTTCTGGGTTGATACGGCTGGCCGCCCTTCCTGGGGGACCCGAAGGGAAGCTGCCATCCCTTGCTTGAGCCCTTCACAAGCTTCGCATTCTCGAAGCGCTTCTTGAAGCCAGGATGGCTATTGATTACCCACTCTTGCATCTTCCTGAGGGACTTCTTGTCCCCCTTCTGCTTCCTCTGCTCAGCGAAGACCATGCCAACGCCCACGTTGACGACGCCCTCCTTGACCGGGAAGAGCCAGAAGTACCCGGGGTTGAATTCGTCAATGAAATGAATCTCGATGGGTCCTTCGGTGCCACTGAAACCGCCAACCCCCTCCCAGTATTCCCTGAAACCGCCACAGTAGTGCTCATCATCCCTCATAGGCTCGCCGTGCATCACTTCAGTCACCGTTTTTGCCACAGGGCAACTGTAACCGCCCGCACCAATCGTAAGAGGGGAGGAGTAGCGACGCACGCCCTCGTCGCCCCGTCTCCCGAAACCACCGCTGACTCCCGAAACACGGCCTTCCTCCAGATGGACGTCTTTCACGGTGAATCCTTGGATTACCGAACCCCCGTTTTCCATTACGATCTCCGAGCACCTCTTGAACATCATATAGTCGAATTGCAAACGGGGAAGCGAGTAACCAGCCTCCTTCTTCTCGAACTCCTCTTGAGGAAGCATCACTCTGACAGTATTGCCCCCTCCACTGCCGAAGATTATCGAATCCACGGTAAAATGAGGGGTATCCTCGATCATGCCCTTGACCCCTAACTCCTTCACATGTGAAAGCGACTTCCCACCGACTGCATCTCCGCAAATCTTGTCTCTCGGCCAGACGCCCTTCTCAATTAGCAGGACCTTGCAACCATTCAGAGCATTGTAAGCAGCGGCAGCAGAGCCAGCGGGACCGCCCCCCACCACAATCACGTCGAAGACCACGCCATCCTCTGGTACCTCCCCAGTTTCGATGGGCTCCTCCCATGACTCCATGCTATCGCCGTTACAATGCAAGGCGCACCACTCATTCAAGGTATGCCAACGAATTCATGGCTGAACACACCTTCCCGCTGTTATGGGTAACACGGTATGGATAGTTCAAACCACTCTCCCCGGCGAACTGAACGAAGCCGAAGTGGGGATGTGGTGTCAATCAATAATTGACTCAAATCTAGCTGCTTGCGCTGACATAAAGAGAACAACCTCTGTCTTTCGCTGGAAAGATGAAATTCAGAGCACTCCTGAATGGAATATACAAATAAAAACCTCAGAATCCAATAAAATTGAATTGATATCCAAAATCAAATCCGAGCATTCCTATGACGTTCCTCAGATTATTTGGTGGTGCGCTGAATCCACGAAAGAATACTACGATTGGGTTCAAGGCTGAGACGCTCTTCGTGCCACATGGGCATCTCCTCTCTGATCAAGCCCGCCAAGGAAGTCCCACACACCTGGTGGAGCTCAGACGACCCAATGGAGACAAGACCCAGACTCAATACCATGGTATTGCTTTGTGCTGGCCTGTGGATATTTGGAACGGGCGACGCAGTTTTGGTAGCTGCAGGAATTGGTAATAGTCCGTGGACGGTACTAGCAGATGGGATTTCGATAAACATAGGCAGATCAATCGGCCAGACAACCCTTCTTGTCAGCATAGCAGTGCTATTGCTATGGATCCCCCTCCGTGAGAGGCCAGGGATCGGAACAATCCTCAATGCGATTTTAATCGCTGCCGCAATTGAATACATGCTCCCAGTTCTGCCTACACCAGATAGTTTCGCACTCGCATTGGCACAGGTCATCGTGGGCGTAATACTGGTCGGAATCGGAAGCGGGCTCTACTTGACGGCAAACCTCGGTCCCGGCCCCAGGGACGGTTGGATGACAGGTATCCAGAGAAGAACCGGCGTACCGATAGGGAGGGTACGCGGTGCGATTGAGGTGTCTGTGGTCGCAGGGGGGTGGCTCCTAGGCGGCTCAGTTGGCGTGGGAACAGTGGCATTCGCTCTGCTGATAGGGCCAGTAGTAGCCGTTTGCCTGAACATCGCAGGAAGCATCGGCGCACTTTCGGAAGTAACGGGTGAATGATATGCAGAGATGTGGTGTCGACGAGGTTCTAGATGCCATTCATAGAAATGAAAATATCTCGGTATTATTGGTAAAAAGAGAAGCCATATCCACTAAATTGGAGCAAATAGTTTCCATTGCAGAGGAAAGAGGGATCAAAGTCATCAGGGGCTCCGAGAACGATCTTTGGAGGATGTCTAGAGACAACTCAGAAGGCATCCCAGACGTTCTTGGACTCGTGGGCAGAGACCCAAAGTCTACGTTCGATCAGACCCTATCGCATGGGGGCCTGATTTGGTTACTCGCCGGAGCCGCTTATCCTGTGAATATAGGGTTCTGTATTCGCACGGCAGAAGTCTCCGGCGCCGATGCAGTAGTGATTGATGCCGAGTTAACGAATCAGGAGAGAAAGGCCGCGAAGCGTGCCTCGATGAAGGCGCACCGATTCATCCCCGTTCACTGGATGAGTGGCCTTGAAGCGGTGAGGGAGGCCAGGAAAGCAGGATTTCGGATAATCTCAGTAGAGGATGTAGGGGATTCTCATCCATGGGATGCAGACCTGACTGGTAACATAGTACTGATAGTGGGCGGTGAAAAGCATGGGATTCCAGAGGAGATACTCCGAGAATCGGATTCGGTAATCAGGATTCCAATGACCGGCTTCGTCCCTTCTTTCAATCTCCAAGCTCCGTTGAGCGCAGTCGCCATAGAGGCCCAGAGACAAAGAAATTGACTCATGTCCAGACAACAGGGCCATCTCCAGCGTATGATTGATGACCCAATGACCTCTCCGGGATGTATGCAAGGGGACGACACCGACAAGGGGTTTGCAACAAAGGCAGTGCATTCTGGTATGCAGGATGTTGAAGGCTCGGCGGCTACGCCGATATTCCTCACTTCCACCTACAAGCTGACAGATGAGCGTTACAAGGGATGGGCCGATGGGGCGCAACACACACTAATCTACAGTAGAATTTCAAGCCTGAACTCTGAGGTAGTATCCGCCAAAATAGCAGCCCTCGAGGGAGCAGAGGATGCTGAGGTTTTCTCCAGCGGCATGGCAGCGATCTCGACCACCCTTTTCACACTCCTGTCTTCCGGGGACCATATCGTCGCGAGCGCCGATTGCTATGGTGGGACATATGGGCTACTGACGGAAATAATGCCGCGAATGGGTATCGAAGTCACTATGGCAGACATGAGGGACCCGGCTTCCTACGAGGAGGCAATCCAAGAGAATACGAAGGTTCTCTACGTCGAGACGATGACAAATCCCGTACTGAAGGTATGCGATCTAGAGGCAATGGCAGAAATAGCCGAGAGGAACGGAGCCGTCTCTGTCGTTGACAACACATTCGCATCACCATGGGGGTGTAACCCAATTAAGATGGGGTTCGATATCGTCCTGCATTCCGGGACAAAGTACCTCGGCGGCCACGCCGATCTGATAGCCGGGCTGGTTGCGGGGAAGAAGGAACTCATAGCTGACATATTCTTCAGCAAAATCCACTATGGCGGTGCGGCAGACCCCCACATGTGCTACTTGCTCGAGAGGGGAATGAGGACACTCCACACGAGGATGCCAGTCCACGCCTCTAATTCAGCCGAACTTGCTAGGAGGCTTGAGTCGCATGACATGGTAGAAAGCGTCAGACACACCTCCCTAAAATCCCACCCTGACTACGAGGTGGCACAGAGGATTATGCCAAAGGGAAGCGGGATGTTAGCATTCGTAGTCAAGGGAGGGGATGAAGCAGCGCTCAGATTCATGAGGTCATTGGATACCATTTTCGAAGCGACCAGCCTCGGCGGCGTCGAGAGCCTAGTTGAGTGTCCGTTCAACTCCAGCCACATGTTCGTCCCCGAGGAAGTCAGGCACGAAGCAGGCGTCATCCCTGGATTCGTGAGAATGAGCGTCGGCATCGAAGACGTTGAGGACCTTTGGAAGGACATCGACGGCGCCCTGAAGGCCGCAAACAAGTTCCTAGAGACAAGGGCATGAGTGGTCCGTATGGACACCGAACTGCTAGTCGCCACACTGGCGTTCATAGTTCCAATGTGCTTTACGCCCGGCCCCAACAACGTACTCTGCGCAGCACACGGCTCCCAGCACGGATTCCGTGACACACTCCCTCTGATCGCTGGGATGGCGATAGGGTGGTCAACACTGGGGGTATTCGTTGGGGGGGCTACCGTATTCATTGAGGACAACAAATCCGCCTTCGAACTCCTGACATATTTCGGCGCAGCCTACATCGCCTACCTCGGATACAAGGTCGCTACATCCCCTCCTCTTTCCATCGACGAGGAGGGCGATGAAAGGCTAGGGATATTCACAGGGACAACCCTCCAGATTGTCAACGGCAAGGCATGGATCCACTTCCTGGTACTTATGACGGCATTCGGCGGACTCTTCGGAACAGGCTTCTCTGGGAAGATCGCCCTGGTAGTCATGAACCTCTTCTTCGGTCTGCCCGCAGTGATGTCCTGGGCGGCATTCGGCTCCCTCCTCAGGAGGGCGTTCTCCACTCCATCCTCTGCCAAGAACCTGAACCGGGTTATGGGGGCATCCTTGCTCGCTGTGGCAATATGGATAGCTATGCCACATTGATATCGCTATTCCGGGCATTCCGAACCGCTCGACTCGGCTAGCCACTTCATCGCGTTCCTATAATCCTCAACCGCGTCCTCTCTGTCATTGAGTAACAGATCCTCCGAAGCGTCCCACAACGCCCTCAGTGCAGGCACCCAGTCCCCGCCCTTGTCTCTGCTTGCCTCATCGAATCTCCACGCATCAGACTCGGTCCTATCGTGGACCACCAGCCACGCCCAGCCCATAGCGGACTCCAGCCCCTTCCCCTTCCTCGCTATGGAGACAGTCGAAGCAACCCCGTCGTCAATGGCTTTTCGTACCAGCCTATCAGCCATACTCAGGGGCACGGGCAAGGCCCCATTATCCCATGGCAGCCGGTCTAGGCGCTGAGCAGTGTCAAGATTCTCTCCCAGCTCTCTGAGGAAGGCACCGAAACCCTGCTTGCGCTTGTCCTGCCTAGCCAGTATTTCGTCGGCCTCTTCCCCGCTGAGTCCGTACATCTCACTGAGTATTTTCATTCCATGGTCGGACCACAGGGACACTAGCACCGGATGGCAGGATGACTCTCCCAACCTAACAACAGGCTCCTCTAGCTCTAGAACTACGCCATCGGTCCTGACGTGAATGCCCCC
>DAJH01000062.1:0-29572 GCA_002498925.1 Euryarchaeota archaeon UBA173
GTTCAAATCCAGGCGGGCCCACCACTAATCAATTGTGGAAATCGCTTCTATATCGAAAATTGAGACTGCCACTCCGAGGGCATCAGTTTTGCTAAACCATCTCGCCTCCTCTATCTCATCATCCTTGGGGATTATCTCCCTCTCCTCGAATTCCCCGCTACATCTGTACGTGAATGAAACCCAGTTAATCCCGTCTTCATTGAAGATCTCTTCCCTGATTATCGCACCATCATCGCTCCCAAATGCATCACCAACTTCTCCCTTCGGATCATCTATTGAAATCTCAATCCCCAATTCCTCCATGGCTTCTCTGACAGCAGCCTCCCTGGGGTGTTCCCCATAGTCTACGAAACCCCCTGGTAGGGTCCAGCATCCGGAGAAGAATCCGCGAGAAACCTTGGCCATCAGTACTTGATTACGGGAATTAATGACCATTACCTTACTGACGACTCTGTGAATGGTTCTGTAAACTGACTCTCTAGCAACAGGGTCCACTGCATTATCACTGATAACGGAGTCCTTCCAAGCCCACTCTCCAGGCCAGTCAATCACAGGTTTTCCGTGAGTGACAGTATGTTCCTCTTGTCCGAGTCTGAACTTGTTAGTTCTTATAGCATCCCATGTAATTCCAAAATTGTCAACTTCATCTTTGGTTGGA
The DNA here is from genome assembly GCA_002498925.1 of Euryarchaeota archaeon UBA173. Lineage (GTDB taxonomy): Archaea > Thermoplasmatota > Poseidoniia > Poseidoniales > Thalassarchaeaceae > MGIIb-O5. Next base: position 659 of record DAJH01000062.1, read on the forward strand.
AGGCGAATTATCTCAGAATCTACATCGTAATCTATTCTGCCAGATTGCGGTATTGCAGGCCCCGTCCCATCATCATATACCAGTAGCAATTTACCGTCAGATTCGAGATAAACGTGTTCTCCCATTGGTACACCTAACTATTATCCCAAAAGTTCGCTAACTGCTTCCCGCTCTTCCAAAAGCATAGTGATATTTTCATCTATTTTTGATTGCGCAAATGAGTCTACAGGGAGGTCTTCCACCACAATCACATCACCATTCTCACACCGACATGGAAAACTGAACACCAGTCCCTCAGGCACTCCATACCAACCTTCTGAAGGAAGAGCCATTGAAACGATGCGCCCATTCGAACCTTGCCACCAGTCACGCATGTGATCGATAGCTGCGGAGGCCGCTGAAGCTGCGGAGGACGCTCCCCTTGCTACGATAATTGCTTTCCCCCTTGTTGCCACAGTTTCTAGGAATGGCCCTTGTAACCATCCTGTATCGAATATTTCAGTTGCTATTTTGCCATCAACTGTCGCGAAACGTGGATCCGGGTACATCGTGTTAGCGTGGTTGCCCCAGATGAATACATCACGAATCTCTGAAGCAGTTACTCCTGCACGCTCAGCCATTTGCCCCACAGCCCGATTCTGGTCCAGGCGAGTCATGGCGGTAAACTGACGTGAGGGGATACTCGGTGCATTTGCATTGGCAATCAGTGCATTGGTGTTGCAAGGGTTACCCACAGTTATGACCTTCACATCAGGTGATGCCACCGCATCTATCGCCTTACCCTGACCAACGAAAATCGGACCATTTGCGGCTACTAGATCCGATCTGTCCATGTCCTTTGTCCTAGGCCGTGAACCAACCAGGAAAATCGCGTCGGCCCCTTCGAATGCCACACGGGGGTCATCCGTACCGACCATATCATGAACTAGAGGAAATGCGGAATCCCTCAATTCCATTATCACTCCATCTAAACGTTGCATACCAGCTGGTATCTCCAGTAGCTGTAGGGTGACTGGCTGATTTGTTCCAAAACAATCGCCACTCGCAATTCGCCATAGTAGGGCATATCCAATATTGCCCGCGGCCCCAGTAACAGCAACACGAATCGGCTCTTTCATCTCATAATCCCCAGCATCATTATCTGTAATTTTTCGAGCCCCTCTTCCCATGGTCTCCCTCATTGTTCGGCAATAGGACGGGGACTTAGCACTTTGTGAAAACCTATCTCCCATAGAGATGAATTTTCTCGCCACTATCTCTGAAGTCCCCGCGCCGACGGCTTCAATAAGCGTCTTCTTTTCGAATGGCTATCTGTTTGGGCCTACGGCCCAATTGGAGTCGATACCATGCGCTTGGGAGTAGTTAAGGAGCCAGAAGGAGAAAACAGAGTTTCCATAGTCCCCAATTCTGTCACTAAGTTGGCGAAGCTTGGATTCGAAGTATCCATAGAGACGGGTTCAGGGAGTAATGCTAACCACTCAGATGATGAGTACATCTCAAAGGGAGCTAAGATTGTATCTAGGCAGGATGCCATGTCATCGGACATCGTTATTTCAATCAGGATGCCCGAGATATCAACGATGAAGCCAGGTAAAATTCTTGCTTGCGTAGCTGATCCATTCCGAAACCCAGAAAGAGTCAGGGAGGCGGTGGATGCAGGTATCACGCTGATGAGTATGGATATGATCCCAAGAAGGCTTTCGAGGGCGCAGGCAATGGACGTCAACTCAAGCCAGGATAACCTGTCTGGTTACAAGGCTGTACTACTTGGCGCTGCACATGTCCCCAAGGGCATTCCAATGATGACTACTAGCGCTGGAACAGTAAAGCCAGCTAAATTCGTGATCATGGGCAGCGGAGTTGCAGGCTTACAGGCCATTGCTACAGCTAAGCGCCTCGGCGCGGTAGTGTACGCATCAGATGTCAGGAAGTCCGCGGCCGAGCAAATAGAGTCTGTCGGAGGCAGGTTCATCGAGGTTGATGGGATGGATGACTTTGAGGATGAATCCGGTTATGCTAAACCATTAACTCCAGAATTTATTCAAAAAGTCAATGATACAGTTTGTGAGGTTGCCAGTGACGCTGATGTTATCGTGACTACTGCTAGAATTTTCGGTAGACCCGCCCCAATTACTGTCCCTTCAATTGCTGTCGAGTCCTTCAAGGAAGGTGCTGTGATAATCGATATGAATGCTGACGTCGGAGGCAATTGCGAACTCACTGTACCCGGAGAGATAACAAGAAAGCACGGCGTAACCATTGTTGGCATTGAGAATCTCGCCGGAACTATACCAGCGACTGCAAGTATGCTGTTCTCGAATAATCTCACTAACTTTGTCTCGAGCATGGTCAAGGAGGGAAATCTGGAGATAGACATGGAGGATGACATATTGGTGGGCGCTCCTGAGGGCTCCGACTTCCATATACCAGGAATGGGCGGAGTTCTGATATGCTCTGGAGGAGAAATCCATCCCAAGCAATCAAGACTAGGGGAGGTGGTCGGATGAGCCTAACCATTGGAGCCTTAGTGGGCAGCATCACCGTTTTCGTACTGGCAATATTCCTCGGATTCGAGCTCATCAGCAAGGTGCCACCAACCCTCCACACTCCTCTGATGTCGGGTGCAAATGCGATTTCCGGAATTACCATAGTCGGCGCTCTGATATTGTCCAACTCAACTTTCGAAGGTGTGAATACGGACGTAGCCGCATTACTGGCTTTCATCGCATTGGTGATGGCAACAATCAACGTTGTAGGGGGCTTTATGGTGACCAATAAGATGCTTGGAATGATTGCCGGCCGACGAAGGAAGGGTGGTGATTAGATGGTCGATCCAGTAGTTTGGGACATTGGATATCTGATATCCGCTTCATTGTTCATCATTGGCATAAAGAGGCTGTCAAGCCCCAAGACTGCTCCCGAGGGCAACAGTCTCGGTGCGATGGGCATGTTACTGGCAGTCCTAGTCACATTAGCAAAACTGCAGACCGAGGGAATCATAGGATGGGAGCTCATTGTTGGTGGACTGCTACTTGGTGCAGTCATTGGATACCTAATGGCAACTAGGGTCGAAATGACTGGAATGCCCGAATTAGTCGCTCTCTTCAACGGATTCGGTGGCGGAGCATCGGCTTTGGTAGGACTTTCTGAGGCGATGAAGAGAATCCAAGAATCCAATATCCCCGATCCAGGCGTCGAGCTCTATGCGATATGGATTGCCATAGGGCTGTCCGGAATAGTCGGTTGGATTACCCTGACGGGCAGTCTCGTTGCAATGTTCAAGCTCAAAGGAGGATTCACTGTCCCGATCACAGGAAAGTGGGTAAGATTCCCTACGTGGGGGCCTCCTTGGCTCAATGCTGTGAAGGCTATTTTACTAGTCTCTTCCTTCGCTTTAATCTGGATGACAATCCAAGAGCCATCGGATGAATCGTGGATTTACGCATTGGCATTCTCATCAGGTCTACTAGGAATTCTGTTCGTTCTCCCCATCGGCGGGGCAGATATGCCAGTTGTTGTCAGCCTACTCAATTCCCTATCTGGAATTGCTGCCGCATTCACCGGTTTCGTCATTGGGAACAATGTACTCATCATTGCAGGCTCAATGGTAGGCGCAGCGGGCCTGATTCTCACCTTCATAATGTGCAAGGCAATGAATAGGGAACTTTTCGATGTACTGTTCAAGGCATTTGGCGGCTCTGGTGAGAAAGATCAGCTGACTAGGACCAAGGTGGGTAGTGATCCCGAGGAGGTCGCCATGGTGCTAGATGGTGCCCAGAGGGTCATCGTAGTTCCTGGATACGGAATGGCTGTAAGTCAGAGCCAGCATGCAGTTAAGGAATTCGCAGATCTGATGGAGTCCGAAGGTTGCGAGGTCCTCTATGCCATCCATCCCGTAGCAGGCAGGATGCCAGGGCACATGAATGTCCTTCTGGCCGAGGCAAACGTTCCTTACGAGAGGCTCATCGAAATGGATGATATTAATTCTGAGTTCCCCGATTGCGATGTAGCATTGGTCATTGGTGCTAATGACACCACCAATCCTGCCGCCAGAACAGGAGAAGGGCCTCTCGCAGGGATGCCAATACTCGATGTCGACAAGGCAAGCGTCGTGGTTATCATCAAGAGGAGCCTTTCTGTAGGATACGCAGGAGTTGATAATGACTTATTCTACATGGACAAGACGATGATGTTATTCGGTGACGGTAAGAAAATGATGAATGAACTCAATTCGTCTATCAAGGACCTATAATTGGAGTTGGATGCAATGAACCCAAGCAACGGTTATGAGTCCGTCACTGCCGAACACAGCACGATAGTTACCATGAACTCGCCTGTCAAAAGACTCATCGCGGTACTTGCAGTACTCGCGCTTCTTGCAGTTCCTGCTATGGGGATGAGTTCTGGTCCCAGCCACGAGAATGGAGATGGCGATCCGACCGTTAAGTATGGGTGCTCATGTCACAACAATGGGGCGACTTCTGCCAGAGTGGTAGTAATGGTCACTGGAGTTCCAGTAATGTATGAGCCCGGAGGGGTCTATGATTTCACAATCACCGTGGCAGACGCACTTACACTCTCGGGCGGAGATGGTAACAAAAAGGCCGGTTTCCTGATGACCTCTGAATCCAATGGAAACTTCAGTTGGTCGGACGATCAGGATATCAGGCAAGCTGACGGCGCCCCCGATGATATCTCCCACTCAGAACCAGATTCAGATGGTGTATGGCATGTGGCTTGGACTGCCCCCTCCGAGGACGTAGGACCAATTTATTTCTGGCTAGTAGGTAATTCTGTAGATGGCGGAGGACTGCCAGATGAGACAGATTACTGGAATATTCTTTCGTTCTCCATTAACCCTCCTGGGACAGTTTCATCCGAGGAATCGGGAGCCACTTTGGATACTAGGACAATTTCAGTAGGTGATTATGATACGCTGTTTGTGATAGAAGAAACTGATGCCCAGAGAGAAGCCGAAAGGCAAGAGGCCCTTTCACATTCAGTCTTTTTACAGGGTAACATGTTTTTCTGGACAAGTCTCGTAGCTCTCATTTTCGGCGCTCTCCTCCAACGTGAAATTTTAGAGAGGAGGTATGACGATGGACCAGAGTTCCTCGCAATGGAGTTGGCATACCCTCAGGCCATATGGAGATCAATATTGAGCATCGCATCATTCCTGGTCGCCGTTAACTGGACAGCATCAGATTCAGCTATTTACTTCCCACCAAAGGCCGTCGTCGAAGAGGGCACTAATGTCACCGATCTCACTGGCTTCTTGATAGGTTGCGCATTTTTCACCAGCGCAATGTTCGCCTACGGCGTCTATAGGACAATACTAGCTGCAAGGGCCGAACAGACAGTCAAGGATCGCTTGTGACATGTCTGAGTACCACTTCCACTCGCATTTCACTGAACTCCACTCAGTTCTCAGGAAAACCTCACTACTGCTAATTATATTCGCAGCGATGTGGACAACAACCTCCACATCGATCATCAATGAATGGTCTTCTTCACTCTCTTATGCCGACTCAGGTTCCGGAATGGCCATTTACTCTCCAATGGACTGGGTTGAGGTCAGATGGACCCTTGTACTGCTACTTTCTTCTCTATCTGTTCTGCCCATTTTTTCAATATTATTTTACAGATTCATGAGGCCAGGACTATACAGGGATGAGAGGAAGTGGGTTTTCACGGTCCTATCTTGTTTCTCAATTATTGCACCTCTGGCTACCCTCGCCATTTGGACTGTGGGGGTTTCAGCTGCTTTCTCCCTTGCCGAATCAGTTGGTTCGATCAATGGAGTGGAAAATAGGTATGATATCACACAGGTAGTTTCTCTCGCAATCGGAATTACCTGGATTTTATTAGTATGTTCGATTACGGCAATTTCACTCTCAATGTCGCGATTGTTACTGGGCTCAGAAGGTAATGATACTAGGTTCAGAATTCGGCTATTGCTAATTTCTGCAGGGATACTCATATTGACTCTCCCGGTAGTTTACGACGGCCTAAGATTGGCAATCTCAGTAGTTGCAATACTCATTGCGGACATGTCCTCCAAGATCATGCCCATTCGCCGATAGCCGATACTGGTATTTATCACACCAAACTACTCAAAACTACACTTACTTGAAAGCCATCCCTGATACCGGAATACCGTGAAGTCAGTAAGATATGCGGTTGCATTAGTCCTCCTCCTCCTAGGGGCATTGATTAATCTGAACCCGGATATTGTAAATCAGACCGCCGACCCACAGGATGGCCATCATGTAGAAGATTCGAATCTAGTCGGCCTCCAAGAGAATGAGGAATGGCTCGTCCTAAGGGTTGCATTTCCCGAAAAGCCACATTCAGATGCCAAAATTGACTCCATCTTTGACATAGACGAAGACGACTCGCCAGAGTTGTCAGCATCCGAATATGTTAGGCACATGTCCGCTGGATCTTCGTCTCTGGAAGTTACGCTATCCGAGGATATTTGGGTTTCCCCTATGGATGAGGGGTATTGGGGTGAAGACTCTCCTGAAATGAGGGACTATGGGATAGATGGGAGGGGCGTAGAAGGACTGGTCGAAGACTCAGTAAATGCCCTATTAAGCGGAAAAAATCTATCCAGATGGGACTATAATGGCGATGGATTTGTCGATAGAATTTTGATTTTACATTCGGGTGCGGCGCAAGAATCGGGAGCTTCCTCTGAATCCATATGGAGCCATTTCTCCGAACTCCAAAATCCAGTAGAGTTGGGTGAATGGACAATTAGCCATTACACAATTTCGTCCCTGTATTCAGGTATTGGGACTGTCGTCCATGAGATGCTTCATCAGATGGGAGCATTCGATCTCTATGATGTACATTCAGACCTTCCATCGAGCACATGGAATGGGCTCGGTGACTGGGACATTATGGCCAGCGGTAATTGGAATGACAACGGGAGAACTCCTTCCATGCCAGGCTCTGCAACTCTCGATCTCATTGGTGCACCAGGAGTTTTTGACGTAGACATCTCCCAAGATGGAATCTATGAAATCAACTCTATAGGGCGTGTATTAGAGGGAAACAGGGTTCTTTCACTTGATACCGCTCCAGGAGAAAGGGTCCTCATCTCGTTTCGTTCCGACAATGGTTTCGACTCAGCCTTGCCCGGTCATGGAATTTTAGTAGAGTATCAAGACCTGAACAATGGCAACTCTGATGACAACACAGTTAATCACGATCCAAATAATGCTTGGGTTAGAATAATCGAAGCAGATGGTGATGACGCCCTGCTCAGGAATAGGGATTCGGGAAGTGAAGGTGACACTTTCTCGATAAACGAAACATTCGGCTCCACTGGAATCAAGATTAGGGACAATAGGGGGAGGCTAGTACATTGGACAGCAACTGTTTCCCAGATTAACGAAGATTCAGCTGTTATAGGGATTTCAATACCCAGCCCACCAACAACCTCGGTCCTTACTCAGAGGACCCCAATACAACTTCTCGAGGGGGAGAACTCCTTCGCTAGCATCTACACCCCAGTACAGTGTAAGTTAATTCTTAACATCAGCGTAGATTTGGGAGCCCCTACGGAAGTCGAGATAGACATTCCTGCGGGAACATCGGATGTCCCAATACTCCGTTATTCCGATACCTCTCTGCCATTGGGAACCCTGACTGGGACTATTGGCTGCGAAGGAGATAACCCAGTCTCGATAAGATCGGATTGGCAGAAGATCGGTAATAGGATACCATCACAGACAATCGAGTCCGTGATTAAATGGGATCAGCCCTCATCGATATCACTCGAAATGGAGTATGAGGGGAACGGCCCAAGGGCATATGATATCGCTATAGAGGGCGCAGCTAGTAGAATTGCTTCGATCCCCCAACAAGGAGAGATTAACCCAGGTGACCCATTGATTGTCGAGATAGACCCTATGGGTCTAATGGAATCTGGGATGTACGCCAGGGGACAGGTCGTTTTCCAGGATGAATTTGGATTGGAACAGAGAATCGACATCCTACTTATTGCCGAATCTCCCTTCACTGGCGAAGGATGGCTGGCATGGCTTTCCACCCCGTCAAATGGACTCCCATTGGTCTGTATTCTTCTGGCAATATCCATGGTTACTGGGTCAAAGAAGGAATGATCATCTTTTCCCGGGATTACTCCATCTCGAATCTGATTGAGGCCTTGAAATTTCAAGGAAACTCCAGCTCCCAGAACCTAGGTGGATAGGGCATATCCAATGTTTGTTAACACCTGAAGCAAGTCTGGAAGTCAAGCAGGCTTTCGCCCAATCACTGATTAATTTTCCACTATCATCTGGGTCATTGACTAGCCACGGTGCGTGCCCATCTCCGACAGAGCCAGCATAGCACCTCCAAGTAGTTCCGAATTTGAATCCAGGGCGAGTATTGAGTCCCCTATTCCACAGCTCTTTCAACAGGCTAGCAGTTCTCGTCATACCAAGGTCAGAGTCAGTCAGACCCGTGGAAAAACTATCGAATCTGACACTAGATTCGGGGTCTCCTAGGACATAAACCAGTTCCCTCTCCACCCAATCAAGCTGTCGACCACCATGAATGGGTACCCCGATTACTTCAGATGGCCACTCATTTGCATGCGCAAAGAATGCTCCACCTGTGGAGGTTTCCACATTTTCGTATCTAGAAATATTCCTGTAAACATCATCGGAAGGAGGCTCAAGATTTCCAGTAGGGTCAGCTATTGAAAGATGGTAAGTCACTACGGACATCTCTTCATCAATCACTATGGATTCGGCTATCCTTCCTCTGCCCTCAACCTCTTTAGTCCATTCATACAGATCTTTCACATCAAAACCCTCTTCCGATGTGAACCATCTCACCTCGGCAACAGGAAGATCGTTCCTAGGGTGCGTATCCGAACCCCATCTTAGACCCCATGAATCTTCAGAATGATCCAGTCCAATACTCTCTAGGTTGCCCTTCAGGACAATCTTGTTTCCAGGTACCCTAAGGGCCTCCATTATCGCTCCTTCAAGTATCGCCCCACCATCTTCTTCTAGTATTCTTAGTAACCAGTCTTCACTGGGAAAATCGATATGTCTGTGATCCCTGCAGAAAATCAACTCAGAAGCTGAGAGTACTAATGACCCCCCATTTTCCGGTCTACCTATGGCTGACTTATGCCATAGCCTATCCGCCGCTGGACCATCGTAAACCCACCCCCCCTCGACGCGCTCCATGCCATTACGATGGCATCCCAAACTTGATTCCGTCGGTCTAGTAAGTATCATTCGCCTTGACCCCCGCGCATCAACCATGGAATCACCAGACGATGTGGGAACAGAGGCTGAGATATTACGTAGGCTAAGCTCGTTGCTTGAAGACGTCGAGGGGACAAGGGTGACTCTGATAGGGGACGTGATGCTAGATAGGTACCATCATGGATATGCGAATAATCTCAACTCTACTGCCCCAGTACCAGCATTGAGAATAATTAGATCAGAGGAATCACCAGGGGCCGCTGCTCATATCGCCAGGGGATTAAACTCCCTAGGAATGGATGTTGACTTCTTCTCATGTGTGGGCGATGACAATGAAGGAGACACAATTCTGGAGATGATATCGGGAGATGGAATCTCGACAAAAGGAATCTCAGTAGTTCCCAATAGAAAGACCCTCACAAAAATTAGATTTTATGGGAGTAGGGAAAGCCTGCTAGACCAGAGTCAGGTTTTACTTCAGGCGGACAGAGGGCCCCTTGATGAACTAAGCAAATCAGTAAGCGACGACCTAATTAGCGCCGCATTGGAATCAATCCCCCTTAGTAGGGCGATCGTACTGTCTGATTACCACAAGGGGGTGATTACCGAGTCAGGGGCATCCAAGTTAATCTCCAAGGCCAAGCAATTAGATCTTCCCTGCATAGTTGATCCAAAATTAACCGGACTATCTAGAAGCAGGGGTGCAGATGTTGTGATCTTTGGTATGCGAGGGCTCGAGCTTCAGAGGAGGAGGCTTATGCTGGATAATTCATCGGATACTGCATCCGAGTTAATTTCCAGCTATGACTGGGGGGCGATATTAGTACTAGGCGGGGTCGATGGTATCACCCTCTATCCCCGTGATGGTGACGAACTATCGATACCTTGCCGCTCCAATGCCCCTCGACAACAGATAGGGCTCCACGATGCTGCCGCTACAGCATTGGCAGCTGCTCTTGGAAACGGCCTAGATATTTTCGATGCCGCATCACTCGCTGCCGCTGCCTGCGAATGCGTACTTACGGCTGAATCTAGCCATGAATTCGTTAACAGAGATACTCTGGGTGTTTGGCTAGAAGAACTGTCTTGGAAGCTGCAGATCTCAGATAGGTGAGAAGCATCAACCCAACGGGTTCAAGACATATCCTATAGGGCCAAGAACGTGGTACGACAGGCCCTGTTCCTCGCATTGCTGACCTCATTGGTACTTACCGTATCTGCTCAGGCTGCAGCTGCTGATGATAGCGAAGCGTCTTTCCTAGGGTTCGATGTAGAAAATGGGATGCGCATTTCCGAACCAACGGTCATTAGCGGCTCCCTGGTTTCTTCATTGGAGCCTACTGCAGAATCTTCGTGGTCCCTTGTAGATCAGACAACAAGCGAAAATCTCGTCATCGGTGGAGGAGTCATGTCGTTTGGCGAACCTGTAGACTATGGAAACTTATTGAAATGGAACTGGGAAATTAGTATTGAAACTAGTCTCGTCGGAGACTGCTCATGCGTACTCCAGGCCACTGTATCGCATGGAGATGGAATCAGTGTCTCTTCCTCGCTTGCGACATTCATTGGAAATTCTTCCGGTGCAATACTTCTCCCCAATGAGCCAGTCGGGGAATCATGGGCAAAAAGTGAGATAGCATTCTCGGGATGGTCAGATTCAAATTCCTCATCGGTAATAATGACCTTCTCAGTTTTGTCATCAGACTCTTTAGCGGATACATGTCAGGGAAGTACAGATCCTTCGTCCGATTTCCCACATTCTATTTCTTCAAGTGGCCAATACTATTCAATAATCGATGTTTCAGAATTTGACGATGGATGGTATTCTGCTTGGACCACGACTACCATGGAAACGGAATCTCTGACCAATTGTGTATCAATTAGGATCGATAATTCCCCTCCCGTATCCATAATTTCTGGTGCTTCCGACGCTCAAGAGGGCGATTCAGCTATACTATTCGACGGAGGCTCTTCTGATGACGGATTTTGGGGGAAGGGAGATTTATTCTGTATCTGGACCGTTCTAGATAAATCAAGACCTGGGTCCGCGCCAATTGCTATTACCCAGGGGGAAAGTACATTTTCAATGGATACCCATTACTCAGGAGAGTTCGAGATCATACTCAGGGTTGTAGACGCGAGCGGGTTGCACAGTACAACATCAAGAACGATCAATATCGCTAATGTAGTTCCTACGGTGAAATTAGTTGTAGATGGAAAATCTGCGACTCATGGCGACAGTGTGAGGCTTTCTTCAGGGTCATCTTGGGATATCGACGCCTCAGAGTCCATGGATACTACCAATGATATTAACGGACTAAGGTGTGTCTGGAAAATAGATAATAGCCCCGTGTACGAGGGCTGCGAGAGGACGTTTTCATGGCCCGAAAACGAATCTCAGAAGCTAATACTAACGGTTGAGGTAATAGACGATAACGATGACTACGCATTTATTTCAGTGGAACTAGTCCATCCCGACTATTCAGACGACCTCCCACTGGGCCTTGTAGTACTGGTGGTATCAGCAGCATTCCTTGCTTCTGCTATCCTGTTCAGGAGGAACTCCTCTTCCGGGGGAGATATACCCAAGTGGCAGCCAGACGAACAAAATTGAGATTTATTTTACTACATTTCAAGAACACGGGCATTGACGGAGGGTTGAGAATCATGCAAGGCTTGCCCTTCGAGCTATCCGAATACCGAAGTAGACAGGAACAGTTTCTGATGCAAATGCCTCAGGACTCCCTAGTCATAATTCCCAATAATCCAAAATCAGTAAGATCGAACGATACCCATTATCGATATCGCGCAAATTCATACATGCTCTATCTATGTGGATGGGAAGAGCCCGACTCAATTTTCACAGCCCTTTTTCTTGATGGTCAGTGGAAGACCACTCTATTTGTAAGGCCCAGAGACACTAACTCAGAGATATGGGAGGGTAAGAGGATAGGTCCCGAGGGCGCCATAAATGGGTGGCCAATTGACCAATCACTCACTATAGAAGATGCAGATACATACATCCTTAATGCTATTTCTTCCGGTTTCAAGCCATCAATAGTCCAAGGACTGAACAATCGAATAGACAATATCGTTCTGAATCAAGATCATGAGAACGGTCCCGTAATTGAATTGTCAGATATTCAAGATCCACGGAGTATCCTAGACATCATGAGGACGACAAAGTCCGAATCCGAAATAGAAATCATGCAGCATGCAGCCAGTATCGCTTCCTCTGCTCATGTGTTGGCAATGGAGAAAACATTCCCTTCTATGGGGGAGTGGCAGATTCAAGCCATTATCGAGGGGCACTTCATTGACTCAGAGAGTCAATGGAGCTACCCATCAATTGTTGGAGGTGGCGAGAATGCGACAATCCTGCATTATTCCAGTAACTCAGAAACAATCGTTGACGGTGACCTAGTTCTGGTAGATGCCGGGTGCGAGGTTCATGGCTATGCGTCGGATATAACCAGAACATGGCCGGTCAGCGGTACGTTCACAGAACCTCAGAAGGAGATATACAATCTTGTTCTCGAGGCTGAAATTGCGGGAATTGAAGCTTGCATAGCTGGCTCTCCGTGGAAGTCCATGCACGAAGCTTCCTCTGCCGTTTTAGCCCGAGGACTAGTCGAACTAGGAATCTTGGATTGTAGTGCATCAGAAGCCCTAGGAAAGAATCTAGATGGCCCCTACAGGAACTACTTCATGCATGGCACTGGTCACCTATTGGGATTGGATGTCCATGACGTAGGAGGTGGGAGAAAGGGGGATAAGAAGCCAGGACCAGTGCTCAAACCTGGGATGGTTGTCACGGTCGAACCTGGACTCTACTTCGCTAGCTGGAGGGATGATGTAGAAATTCCTGAGAGGTATGCAGGGATTGGCATTAGGATTGAAGATGATGTGCTAATAACCGAAGAAGGACCAGTTGTTCTATCTTCGGGGTGCCCCAAATCGATTGCTGAGATCGAATCAATTGTCGGTAAATCTAGGTGATTTATGTGTCTTGGTCTGATATCATAGAAAGTCAGATTTCCCCAAATCCGCCAAGACTCACTGTAGAAGAAGCCATTCTGATCTATGAAGAAGCAGAATTGAATGAACTGTTACATGTAGCCCATATTAGGAGAAAACAAATGATTCGCGATAATGAGGTGACGTACCTAGTTGATAGGAACATTAACTACACCAATGTCTGCACTATTAATTGCCAATTCTGTTCGTTCTATAGGCCCCCGGGTCACCCAGAGGTATACACTCAGTCCGTGGAACAAATCAGTGAAAGGATCTCCGAGTTAGAGAAAATAGGCGGCTCAAGAATTCTGATGCAAGGGGGAGTTAATCCCGACCTCCCACTTTCTTGGTATACAGATTTACTATCAGAACTTAGCCACAGGCATCCCGATATTGACCTTGACTGCTTCTCACCAATAGAAATTGAAGGTATTGCTGACGTTTGCGGACTTAGTACATTTGAGGTACTAAGTAAACTGAAGGCGGCTGGAATGGATGGATTGCCTGGTGGCGGTGCCGAGATGCTGGTGGATGATGTGAGGATGGACATCTCTCCATTGAAGGGCTCAGCAGACAATTGGCTCAGGGTGATGGGCGAAGCACAGAAATTAGGACTCACAACTTCTGCTACCAATGTGTTCGGTTTCGGTGAGACCCCCTCAAATAGGGTGGAACATATGGATAGGATTAGGGAAATGCAAGATGGAGCGATTTCAGAGGGTAGGATGGGATTCACCTCTTTCATATCTTGGCCAGTTCAATTAGAGAACAACTCGTTCGGAAAGAGGAATAGAGGATCAAATAGAGTCGAACTAGGAGCATCTTCAAGCGAATATTTGAGGCATCTAGCAGTTTCAAGACTGTTCTTTGATAACATCAGACACATACAGGCATCATGGCCTACCATGGGCCTTGAGGTAGCCCAGATAGCTCTCCTTGGGGGCGCCGATGATGCGGGATCAACTATGATGGAAGAGAATGTCGTCTCGGCATCTGGTACTGATAGGACCGAAGCTTCTGAATTTGAGCTCCAGAGAATAATTTCTATGGCAGGATTCATTCCTCGAAAGAGGGACTCAAGGTACAATCTACTCGAGGCGACTAGACTTTTCGAAATTGAGGCAGTGGCACCTCCTCCCTTTCAGAATTGACTAACCTTCTATTCTCCCACTTCTGACTGGCAGTTCATCCAGTGAGACGTCTTCTCGATTCTCAACTATTAGTGGCTTAACCCATTTCACCCTCATACCGGAGTCTGTCACGCCCTCAACGACAATTTCCCAGTGGACAGCAATCATCGCAGAATATATCGATCCAGGCCACGAATTTTCCGGCCCTTCGAGGACTATTCTCCCTGAATCCGCTTTAACCCATGGTCCACTATCTTGAACCCTCATCGGCTCTAAGAGAAGGATACGCCCCCTGCTAACGGTCATTGGTAATGATTCCCCTACTCCAGTCCCATGTTCATCCGCTGTCGAAATCCTTCTTTCGGGTAGTGCTGTTGACATGCCCGGGGCAGGCTGTCCAGCTTCGCTTCTATTCGCAGACTCGAGTATAGCTCTTCTCTCTGGAACTGCAACTCCGACTTGAATTCTGCATCTATTGGCCGTGAATCCATTGGGAGGCGCAAACTCAGATATCTCTATTGATTTTGGCCCCATTTCCCCGATAATCATTTGCGGACTTCCGATGGGCCTGGAAATATATTCTTCCTGCCTCCTGATATCCCTTAGGTTTGCAAATATTCTGGCTATTATGGGCATAATGAAGACCGGGAATGAAACCAGAATGAGAAGTGGGTAATCTAGTGGACCTATTCTAATGGGGGAGTAAATAATTTCAGCGAATCCACCGAGAAGTTCAATCAATGCGGGCTCTAGTGCATGAAGGATAAGGGAAATCGACAATATCGCTACAGAGGGAAATATCATCCGTCTTGCTAGTGAGTGAATTGGGTCGGGCTCAATATACCATCCATTCCTCGTCCTCATCAGGAATGGAAGGACATCCCTGGTTACTTCGGTACGAATAATTGGCATCCTGCCATCACCCTCCGCTTCCTTCCTCCATTCAACCATCCAACTATTCTCTGAACCAAGTTTGAATTCTGGTGGCGGTACATTTTCCGACTCTAATATCACTTCTACAAGAGGGATTTTATCGGGCTCGGTGTTGTAGTGCTCAAAGGGGGGATATCTTACTCTCTGTACAGATCGATGCATAGTTCAACCCCAAATTAATGCCTTTGCAGCCTTACTCGCTACCCTACGAAATTCTGGAACTTCCCTCAATAGTCTAATGCCCAGAGGGACGGGATTGTCAATTTCTCCCGTCTCATTGATTATTTCTATGACTTCTTCCTTGGACCAAATCATGAATATCTCATCAAGCTCCCGGTCAGTTGATTCTGTTACAAATGCATCTCTGAGTGCTTTGGCCTTCCTATGCTTCCTCCTCATTGGATCTAGCATTTTTGAAATCCTAATCATATTCTCCTCCGAATGATTATCCGAGATGATGGCTCGAGAAATATCGGGAACCATAATGTCAACTTGTTCAAATCCGGGTCCAATCCCACCTCCTGTAGTTGGCTTACATGAGCCTGCAGCATCACCAAATAATGCTATTCTCGGACGAATTGTTCGCTTCAACATACCACTAGGGACAGGACCACCAAATTTGCCAACTATTCTGCATTGAGAGAATCTCTCGGACCAAATTGAATCATTCATCAGTTTCCCCAGCAGTGATTCGCATGAGGATTCATCAAGTAAATCCGGTCTACTCCACATGCCTATCCTAGTGGTGCTTCCTGATGGAATTGCCCAAGCAAAGAATCCTGGCGCAATACTGCTTCCTGTATACATATCGAGTACCCCCTCAACTCCTGGATAACCCGTTACTTCAACTTGGAAACCGACCATCATCTCCTTTGGCCTACCAAATCTAAATTTCCTCCTGACCCATGAATGAGCTCCGTCACAGCCACAGATTAATTTACATTCAACCTCAACAGTTTCACCATCTTTGTTTACATGCAATAAAGCTGAATCAGGTCCAATTTCAGCATCTTCTGGATAGCTAGATAACCATATATCGGCTCCAGCATCAATGGATTTACCGACTACTCTTTCATCGAACTTCTTTCTACAAACTGACCATGTCCTTACCCTTTCCGGATTTCCAATCTCTACGGGTGTCCCAGACGGGCCATGAATCCTGGCGCCCCAAATAATACTCAACGCAGTCTCTTCTAGTGATACCTTACTCATTGCATCGGGGTTGACCAAACCAGCGCATTGGAATGGTCTACCAACCTCCGCATGCTCCTCAATCAACAGGACAGAATGACCCGACTCTCTTAGCTTCAGAGCCAAGTAGCCACCAACAGGTCCCGCTCCGACTATGGCCACGTCGTAGTGGAACTTCATGATACTAACCACCCTCTACTTTTTTTTGCCTTTGCCCTGCTTTCTTCTCATGCTCTTCAGTTTCTTTATCAGGTTGCTAGCATCAGACTTTGTGACTTCGTCCTCAGTCGCAACATCGGCAATAGCGAGGGTATCGGGCATAGAAATTCCTAATTGTTCAGACATATTTCTGATTAGTTCCATTTGAGGTTCTGTTGCTGGTAGAGATGAGTTTGCATCCCTCATCTTTCCGATCAGCTCACTTGCACTGCCCTCACGTCCACCTGTGAGTCCATCAAAGTCCTCGACATCCACTAGTTTCAAAGCCTCTGAAAGAGACATTCCCGACTTGTCGATAAGGGACATTAGGTAGCTAATCTGTTTCTCGCTAGCAGGAGGTCCCCCATTTGTTTTCGATAATTCGTTTAGCGTGCCAATAAGATCGCTAGCCTCTTCACCACTAAGATCCCCGATTTCCCTCCCTTGCAACAGGGTCTTGACTACATCATCTTCCAACCCAACTATCCTGCTCTCGATAAACGATTTTTGTTTGGGAGTCGGCGTCCTTCTACGATATTCTATCGCCTTGTTATGGGCCTCTTTGAAGTCCTCTGAGAAAGAACCCCAGATAGAAACAGCATCCTTTTCACCCAACTCAATTCCATCTAAACTATTTTCCATATCGGATGTAAATGAAGCAGAAAGAATATCCATCCCTCCAGCCTTGGAACCATATATTGGCGCCACATCTATCCAAAGAGTTCTACCATTGTCCGTTGGGACCAGAGAACCACTTTCATTCTCCACATATCCCCTATCCTGAATTCGTTGCACGATACTGACATATGTGGAAGGTCTTCCTATTCCAGCATTCTTCATCTGCTTAACTATCGAACTCTCTGAGAACCTGCGTGGGGGTTTAGTTTCATCACTGGTCAGGAGAGGGTTTTCTTCTCCCTCGTCCAATGGCCATTCTGCTCCCACTGATAAATCAAAGTTAGGCTGGTCCTTACGGGGCTGGGCCAAGAATTCCGCCGAAGCCTCCTCCCAACCTGGGTGAACTAGCCATGATGCAGTTCCAGTCATTACCTGCTCCGTACCATCTATCGATGCCCTCAAATCTCTTCTTTCCCTAATTGATTCAGACATCTGGCTTGAAGCAAACCTACTCCAAATTAGCCGGTAGAGTTTATTGTGGTCGGCTTCCATTCCACTGACTCCTTCCGATGAAGGGTTCGTAGGCCTGATTGCTTCATGAGCATCCTGAACATTAGATGAGCCCTTCTTAGCATCCGGGCCCAGAGAACCGGGCCCTAGATAGTCCTCTCCATATTTCTCCTTGATGAAAAGCTTCACTTCATTTCTAGCCGTTTCGCTAGTCCTTGTTGAATCTGTCCTAATGTATGTGATATGACCCGCTTGATACAGATCAGAGGCAATTTTACTGGTCTTGCCCATTGACCATCCGAGTGAAGAACTCGCTGCCTGGAGTAATGTATCAGTAGTGAATGGCGCAGGGGCCTTCCTCTTGGTTTTCCCCTCTTTGATTGAAGAAATAGTTAGCATCCCTGATTTAGAAATTGCTTCATGAGTATTTTCCGCAAGGTCGCCATCAAATGTCCTATCCGGGAAGTGCTTACCATCATCATCGAACCAAGCACCATCTTCATCTTTCTCATGGAACCTCACCTTGAAATTGAAACCATCGCTAGTTGCACGAATGCTATGGTAGGGGATGGGAATATGGGCCTCCCTCTCCAATTCCCTTTCAACTATGAATCCCAGCGTGGGAGTTTGGACTCTCCCCATTGATCTGAGGTTCCAACTCCTTGCAAATTTAGAGCACCTGTATCCCACAAGTCGATCCATGAATCTCCTAACCTTGGCAGCATCTACCAAGTTAGAATCTACATCGCTATGATTAGAAATCGCCTCTTCAACAGCCAGCTTTGTGATTTCATTGAACGTCACTCTTCTGACAGTAGGGAAGTCAGAGAAAATAATGCTGAGCCTCCATGCAATGAATTCACCCTCCCTGTCGGGGTCGGTAGCAATGTAAACCTCTTCCACGCCCTTTCCATTTGCCTTCCTAATAATTCCGGAGATGATATTCTCCGCTCTATCTGTCCACTCCCAAGGAGGGTCTGGAAGCTTCGTGCCGTCAGAGGCCCACATCGCCTTTGATCCCTGCTTACCGCTTTTTCTTGTTGGCAAATCTTGAACATGACCGTTACAAGCCTCTACAATCCACCCCTTCCCAAGATACTTTTTCACCGTCTTAGCCTTGGTACCGGATTCGAGTATCATCAGTTTCATGATTTCACACCCATAGCCCCAATCAGTATGGAGTACTACGTTTCTTTCGGGCTCAGTGATACCCGTATAAACATGAGTGGCAATAGTCCGTTCCAACGCGCGCGCGTGCAGGTGTGTGTGGCGCGCGCGCGAGGAGAGCCACCTGTTCAGGAAGCAAATCTAGCATTGACCTCATCCCATATCTCATCTGATCCGGGACCTCCGCATCCTATACAGCCGGGATATCCAGCTCCAGCTAATTGAAGTGTGACTTCACAAAACTCATTCCATATTTCTTCGATATCTCTTGCGTCCGTTTTCACCCAGCAAGTACCTAGTCCAGGTTCGACTGCTGAAATACTGAAGGCAATCCCCGTATTAGTCTCAAAGAAAAATTCTTCCATAGTATCTAGGGAATTTATTTCAGGCTCTAAAATCATAGACGGCACCTCATCGGATATTCCAAGAACTAATGACTTCGCTGACTCAGTGCAGGAACTAGGGACGTAAAGCACCCCTCCAGAAGATCTGAGTAGCCTCCTCGCCGCCTCATACATAGAGGGGGTCCAATCGCCCATATGGGGGCGTAGGGTACGTAACTCTTGAAGGGTATAGCATCACGGCTCTGTTTATGGGAATTGGATGGAGTATGTTCGCTCGTCCGGTTATTAGTCGCATGGACTCCGAGAGGGCCCACAGCATGGCCATAAGGTCACTTTCCGGATTTGGACAGTCATCAATCGGATTGAGGACCCTCGATGCCTTGTATCAATCACCGGAATTACCAACTCATGTCTTTGGGAGACTTTTCAGGCACCCATTGGGACTCGCAGCTGGGATGGACAAGGGAGCTGCCGCTCTCTCAGCGTGGCCCGCCCTCGGGTTCTCTTGGGTCGAGTATGGAGGCATCACCAGGTTCCCACAGGATGGCAATCCCAAACCGAGGATGTTCAGGGCCGATGCCGAACAGGCGCTAGTCAATAGCATGGGATTCAACAATCCAGGTGCCTCATCAGTCAGAGACCAACTGATACAGAGAAGGGCTTCAGGAAAATGGCCCAATGTTCCCGTAGCTGCAAATATTGGAAGATCTAAGAAGGTGGATAATGAACAGGCTCCTGCCGATTACTCAGCCACTCTCGAAGCACTCTGGGATCATGCGGATATGTTCGTCTTGAACATCTCGTCTCCCAACACCCCCGGGCTTAGGGACCTACATGAGGAATCCAGCCTCAGTTCCGTACTGAAGGCATGCAACTCGGTCAAGGAAATGAAGGGCGGTGGAAAGACAATGCTCCTCAAGCTGTCTCCAGATGCTTCCGATGAGGACCTCCTCTCGTCCTCACATGAAGCCCTCAGAAACGGTATTGACGGGCTCGTCGCTACCAATACAACGTTGAAGAGGCCAGTACCGAAGAATACGAAGTCCCGCCATGCATTTGCCCAGAATGGTGGTGTTTCGGGAAGACCACTTCAGGAGAGGTCTCTAGAAGTGGTTTCCATGCTATACGAGTCAACCGGGGGAAAGGTTCCGATAGTGGGTGTTGGAGGAATCGACTCCACTGAATCAGCATGGAACTCATTGACTTCTGGCGCCTCACTTATGCAGATTTATTCCGCATTAGTTTTCAAGGGTCCATCTGTCGTTTCTGATATTGTTCGGGGTCTGAGGGCCCGTGTTAGAGAGAGTGGCTTCTCTAGTATCGAAGAAGCGGTTGGTTACAATAACACCTGAGCTTCCAATCAGAAATCTCATCAATCATATTCCACAGGTATTGCTATGGCGGACCCTATGCGATTCACCCTGACTCGTAAAAGAAGGCTCCTCATTGTCGGGTGTTCCATGTCATTGCTACTAGTTCTGATGTTCGTATCTGTTGAGCCCGAAGTACAGTATTCAATCGATGAGGTCATGGATGATCCTACAGCATATGAGGGTGAATTGCACGTAAGGGGAGAGGTCTCAATTGGTAGTTTGGAAACGGATAATTTTACCTTTTCAATTTCAGGTGTAAGGCATGTTTTGTATGTTGATTACTCCAGCACTGTGATACCAGACGGGTTCGACGAGGGCAACATGATTGCAATCAAAGGGGACTTGCATATCATTGATGGATTATGGGTAATTGAGGCACACGAGATTCAGACTGGATGTCCCTCAAAATACGAAGCATCGCAATAGCACACATCCCGATTCTTTGAAATGGGGACGCTTCCCGCACATACTGGGCTAGGGGGGGTGTTGACGTACTCTATTATTCACAAATCGTCGATAATGGTGACCTGAAGTCCGAGGGCGGCGTAGACGAGCCGCTGGCGACCCGCCGGTTGACGTCGACGCCTCGTCCCCAAGAGATGCAGGTTGTTGGAATCGGCTCCCGGAGGGGAGCTGTGACCATCCTATGCCCGGGAACCAGGTCAGGCGCGGAAGCGAGCAGCCCGACCGGGGATGCTGGATGCCTTGGGATAACGGGGCTGAGGAGATCGGTGACATATCGCCAGCGGTGACGAACGTCCACCGAGGACGCGCCCACTATGTTGGGATGCCTTGTAATCCACCCATCCTGCATACGACGTCGAAGCAGTCATCTGGGACGGGTTGCACGGAAAGTCGCTGCCCCTTCATCAACAGAGGCATTCCCTCTAGAGCTGGATTTCCCCTCATTTCTGGTAGTGTGACAATTTCAGGCATCGCAATAACCGCCTCTATGTCAACCATTACCCATCTCGGATTTTCGGGCGACGCCTTAGGATCGAAATATTTGGATGAAGGATCTTGAGCAGTGAAGTCTGGATAGCCTTCCTTGCATACTCTGGCTACACCAGCGACATGGGGTGGCTTGCAATTTGAATGATAGAAAAGTACCATGTCCCCAACTTTCATCAGGTCCCTCATAGTATTCCTAGCTTGGTAGTTCCTTACGCCATCCCAATGCGTATTTGTATCCTCAACAAGCTGCTCCCATGGATACACATGGGGCTCGCTTTTCATTAGCCATAGTCCAGTCATGCCTCCGGACTCGACGCTAGGTGAATCAACGTGTCGTTCACCATGCATCATCTGAGGAACCGAAAACCATCGCCGCATCAATAACATCTGCCTCGTCTCTTGCTATAGCCCTACGTAGGCCCGCAGTCTTGACCATCGTATTCACTCCGCCAGTAAGGCCGATATTGGCCTTGATCATAGCTGTAAATATGGCAGGGAGGAGGATCAACGCTGATATGGCAGCTACAAGAAGCAGTATGATTATCGTAGTTACGAATGGCTTGATTGCAGCTATTGGTATCAGGTATGCGCAAGTCATTCCAAATGCTGTTACGGTAACCGCCTCAAACAAGCTCATTCCCGTACTCGCGCAAGCTGTCTGTATGGCCTCTATAGTGCCGCCTTGCTCCTTTATCCTATTCGCAATATGGATGGAGAAGTCGACACCCACACCAACTAGTATGGAGCCAATCATCACAGTAACTAGGGATAGCGGAACGTCCAAGCTATCCATTGCTAGCCATTGCATCATTACCGTAAACCCTACAGGCATAGTCGTTAGCATCGCGTATCGTACGTCTCTGAATACCAGGGCCAAGGTCAAGACCGTGAATAGTAGTGCAAACCCTAGAGACGACCATTGTGATCCCACAATTAGATTATTCACCTCGATTGTAATGGAGGCGACTCCGATTAATGGGGTCGAATCGATAGCTCCGTCGGTTTCCTGCGATGCGTACTCGTCTACTAAATCCACTGCTTTCGATGTTGCCTTGACATCCATGAATGGCATGTCTATGTAAATCAGGCTCCGTTGGTAATCAGAAGACATGAAAAGCCCCCTCATCTCATCTGTCATGCTGTTATAAAATACGTAAATCAAGAAATTCTGAGCCTGAACACCACCAGTATCTTGCAGATCCAGGTAGTTCATAGCACTCCAGAAAGAGACGTTGCCCGATTGTTCGTTGTCAAAGATTAATTCAGCCACATCATTGATTGGGTCGGGAAGTATGCCTGTGCCATTTATCAAATCATAAATCGGAGATCCAGTGACATTCACCCCTACCCCTATTGCCTTCATCAGGAAAACTATGGATACTGCTGTCGTATTTTCGACGGAGTTACATTTTGTTTCTAGCTGTGAAATACCTTCCAGGTTGGCATAGGGGTCGCTTTGCTCCGCCTCAGCGTTGGGCAGTGGGTTAGGGTCTGCAGAGATATCCCCCCGAATCAATAGGAATCCCGGTTGCCCCGCATTGAACTCATCAGAGTATACCCCCATTTTGTCTACTGCATCGACACCGCCTGGAGCCATTTCTAACAGATCGATATTCTCCTCCACATTGGGCCTATTTATGCCTGCAGAGACTAGCATCGCTATAGTGAATATCGCCAGAGTCACCCTTGTCCATTTGATGGGTGTCTCCACAGCAACCTGGAAAATCTTTGGTGGCGGATGAGAAGGCTTCTTCAGATCCAACATCATCGTTAGATTCGGAACCATCAACATCGTCATTATGTAGACGACAACAATTCCTCCTGATAGGGCCCAACCAATCGTCGCTATCGGTTTCATTGGGACTAATGTCAGTGAAATAAATCCGATTATGGTGGTTAGCGCGGAAAGCAAAACCGCTCTCCCAGTTGAGCTCAGTGCCTCTGCCATCTTTTCCCTTGGCGAACCTTTGGACTCAGCATACCTGTTTGTTATATGAAGGCCGTATGAGACTCCTAGAGCCAGCACAATAGGTCCAACAATTATGACGGTCATCGTTACCTCATAGTCAGTTAGCCCAATCATTCCTAGGGTAATCCAAACAGAGCATAGTGTCGGCAACCCAGAGATTATCACTACTTTGATGCCCTGTACAAGACGGATCCTACCAGTCTGAAGAAGATCACAGTGGAATATGAAAAGGCCAAATGCGACAAGGACCACTCCAACCGGGAAAACACCCCAGAACATCTTGAAAGACTCCTCTGTGATTGCATTGGTAAGTGGAACTGGTCCAGTCAGGGTCATTTTCAGGTCTAGATAATTTTGCTCTTCACAATATTCTTCATTCTCCCTCTTTTCCGGGTTGAGCTCCTTTCCATTCTCATCCCTGCACACCCAATTATTCTCAATTGATATTCTATTAATTTCGTTTGAGACAAACTCGATGTAGTCACTAGTATCGTCCTCGCCATCACCATCCATGTCTACGAGGCTAGTTATACCAATAATTATCACAGCTCTATTCCAATACCCAGCAGTCTCGTTCTGATTTTTACCAACATCTCTGACCAGCTTGTCAAGTGCGTTCTGCGGCATCTCATCCAGAATCTGATCGACTCTTTCCTGCTCATCGGGAATTGAGTAGTCCCCTATCAGATTCGATTGTTCATCAACGGTTTCGTTGACTGCTTCCGAGATGTCGCTATTACCCGTAGCCTCGGCTATGCCAGAGAAGAACGCCTTGACCACTCTTCCACCACTGGAATTAACTTCCTTCACTACTGTGGAAACTGAGAGTACGTATATCACGAAGTCCTGCTCCCCGGCATCATTCCTATGGGTGTTTAGAGTGTTCTCAACGAGATCTAACTGCGTCAGTATGGGGAGCTTGTCGACTCCAGTCGTATTTGACTCGACGTAAACCACCATTACGTTAGTTGTCCAGTCCTTCTCGACATCTTCAATCTGGGCTTGAACCTCTGAGCCTTGCGGGAGGTATATCGCCATGTCCCCATTGACGTTTAGGGCGCCTTCGTCACTACACCAATCCGGATTGTAACCGTCCCTGCAGTCATTGACTCCAGAATGAATTGAGAAGAAACCAGTTACTGCTAGACACATTACTACGGTAACGGCAGGCACCTTGGTAATGATATCGGTAACAGAAGAATCTAGTAGATTTCGCTTTATCGAATTTGGGGCCTTCCGAATTGAGTTTGATATAGATTCTGAGTTAATTTTGGATAATGATGCCTGAAAGGCAACAGCCCTTTCCCGGACATAAATAGGGATATTTTCGACCATTGCGGAGACGCTGAATCTACGCCCATCCCTTCCTTCGTCCATTCTATTCGGAGTTGGCTGACAGACGAGGGGACTTCAACCCCTCGCTGTAGTATTCGAGTCGAATGCAGTTAGAACATACCCGCCGTAGGCGGGAACAGTCAAGAACGGGAGTTCTCAGGAATGTTCACGAGGAGTTTTCGTGGGCGACCCAACTATACGGGACAAGAGGTGGACAATAGACCTCGAGAAGAGGATCCAAGAAGCCCATTTCGGTCCTACATTCAATGAAAGGTACTCCTTTGACCCCAGAAGCGATAGGGAGCTATTCGTAATCGACACGCCACCACCGTATCCTAGTGGTACCTGGCATATAGGGGCAGTCGCTCAATATAGCATGATTGATGTCATTGCGAGGAGCCAGAGATTAATGGGGAAGGAGGTATACTTCCCATGGGGCGTAGATAGAAACGGCATCAATATTGAATTCACAGTCGAAAAAAAGACGGGGAAGAAGATGAGGAGTTATGAGAGGGGGGAATTCCTTGAATTATGCTCGGAGACAATCGAGGAGTACACCCAAGCAATGAGAAAGACGGCCAAGAGGGTAGGACTTTCTTGCGATTATGCTAACGAATACCTGACTGACGCCCCTGATTTTCGTGCAGTAACCCAGTCTATATTTGTGGACCTATTCAGAAGAGGGGATATCGTAGAAGACCTAAGGCCCAATATCTATGATCCCGTCGAGGGCACAACAATTGCTGACGCCGAAGTTCAGAGAATTTCAAGGGAGACCCTACTATGCGATGTAAGGTGGACCACGGATGACGGTCAAGATGTAATAATTTCAACCACCAGGCCAGAATTAATTTGTGCCTGTGGCGTTGTCGTTGTACATCCCGATGATGACAGATATAGCCATCTAGTTGGAAAGAAAATTTCACTACCCCTGCCAGTCAAAGGTCGTGATGACACCGTCGAGATAATGACACATCCCTCTGTAAAATCGGATTTCGGCAGTGGCGTTCTGATGGTATGCTCCTTTGGAGATCAGAACGATGTTTCAGTATTCAGAGAATTGGGATTAAAGCCATTTGTAGCTATTGATCTCGAAGGTAGGCTGACAGATATTTCCGGCCCATTAGTAGGCATGAAGTCCGAAGATGCTAGAGAGGCAGCAATACAGATTCTAACTGAAACCGGCCGCCTAGAGTCATCTGAGAAGAGAATGCAGGAGGTACCTGTCAGCGAGAGGGGGGGAAACCCAGTTGAGATCATTCTGCTAAAGGAGTGGTATGTCAGGCAAACACATATCCTCGAAAGACTGAGGGAACTCTCCGACCAATCAGTATTCATCCCGGAAAGAAATAGGCAATTTCTTCACGACTGGATGGATGGGATTTCGATCGATTGGCCAATCAGTAGGAGGAGGTGGTATCATACCGAAGTTCCCATTTGGTATTCCGATGATGGTAGTAAAGTGATAGTCCCTCCACATGGGACTTATGTGCAGCCCTGGAGGGACTCGCCGCCTACTGGATCCGAGGTTCTGGATAGATCTACAAGGAAACATATTGGCAGCTACCACGAATTATCCGACTCTCTTGGAGCAATTCATGGAGAGGAGAAGGTTTTCGACACGTGGATGGACTCCTCGAACTCTAACCTCTATGTTTCTGGATATATCAGTGACCCAGAAATGTTTGAAAGGGCATTTCCAACATCCATTAGGCCCCAAGGCAAGGAAATCGTCAGAACATGGCTTTACTACACCCTCCTGAAGAGCGCATTGCTACTCGATAAGCCCGGTTTCCAGAATATCTGGGTCGACGGCCTTGGAATGGATCCATGGGGTCGCAAGATGTCCAAATCCCTCGGCAATGGGATAGATGCTGATTCCGTTCTAGAGTGCGGAGCCGGAGGAAGGACCGGCTCATGGAAAATCAAAGGGCCCGGGGGTAAACAGGTAAGCCTCAAGGCAAACAAGATTGGAAGTGAATGCTTCAGACTCTGGAAAGCCTGTGATGCACAAGTCGGTGATGACTTCCATATTAACCCCGAAGAAATTGAGTCGAAATACTATGGTGTTCTAACCAAGATGTTCAACGTAGCAAGGTTTGCTAGTCAGTTCAATGTTCCAGTTAACCTCGAGAGCACACCTGAAAATTTGAACAATGAGGATTTGTGGATACTATCAGAATTTAATCAGGTTATGAGTAGGGTATCGAATGCTTGGTCTGAGTTAGACATATACAACGCTAGTCAGGCAATCAAGGGTTTTTGGACAGGAGTATTCCCAGGCCACTGGCTAGAGATGGCAAAATCAAGACTCTATGATGGAGACAAGTCAGCAGAATGGACGTTACACAAGATCGTCAGGGACTTACTAACAGTCTTCTCCCCCGTATGCCCCTTCTTCACACACTACCTGTCAACAGAAATCTACGGGATTAGTGCTGTTGATATCAGAGACTTCCCAGCATCCGTGGAATTGGAAAATACTGATGACTTTGGAGATATTTCCGAGCTTACAGCCAAAGTCATGGAATTCAACTCAATGGTCTGGAAGGCCAAGAAGGAAGAGGGGATGTCTCTGAAATCACCAATTTCGGGAATAGAAGTTCCCGCGGATCTAGGAATAGTTTCGCAAGCCCTCACAAGCATGCATCGTCTAGAGTAGACCGTTCAATGCAGAAGCTGGGATTCGCCCCTCTTCGAATTCCTCCACTATGGAGATAATTTCACTTCCAATTCTCGCCTGGGCTTCCCATGTTGCCGCTCCGGTGTGAGGGGTAGAAGAGAACCTATCATGCTCAAGTAAAGAATTTCCAGTAGCTGGCTCATTTTCGAATACGTCAAGAGCTGCAGACGATAGCTTACCAGACTTCAGTGCTTCGAGAATTTCCCCTTCATTCACTATCCCCCCTCGTGCACAATTCACTATATGATTTCCACATTCTATTCCATCAGCGCCTATTCTGGGCATCAAAGATACCCGTCTAAGATTCACCATGTGCCTGGTCTCATCTGAAAAAAAGCAATGAACAGAAATATGAGTACACTTCTTGAAAATCGAGTCAACCTCCTCATGTAATGTAAAATTCCCATTAATGAGATCCGAACTCATGTAAGGGTCGTACGCATGTATTTCCATGCCTAGCCCCCTAGCAATTTCGGCAACACCTCTGGCTATTCTACCATAGCCAATTAGACCGAGCCTCTTGCCTCTTAGCTCGCTTCCCCTCATCTCCTTCTTAGCCCACACTCCATCCCTCATTTTTCTATCCGAGCGAACAATATTTCTAACGGATGAAAGTAGATGGCCGATCGTGAGCTCAACAACAGCATTTGTCGAGGCCCCGGGAGTATTGCATACAGTCACTCCGCATGATGTCGCGGAATCGATATCGATATTGTCAACACCTACTCCTGCTCTGATTATCATCTTTAAAGAGCCGTTGCCACCTGAATTTGCTATAATAGCTTCTTTGACCATCTTAGTGGCACTTCTAATGATTACTATGTCAAAATCCGCAAGTGATCCACTTTCTAAAGAGTTAGCATCATGGTGCCCTATCACAACCTCATGGCCAGATTCTCTGAGTGATTCAGCTGCATTTTCGTCAATACCGTCAGTCACAGCGATTCTCGCCATGAACCCCTCTATCGTTAGGGATATGATGAATATTGTCCGAGTTTGCAATGCCATAATTGATATCCCATATACATCTCCGTCAGTCTGAGGAAGGATATGACATTCGAACTACCTGAACTTGAATACGAATACGACGCACTTGAGCCGCACATAGACGCGCTCACAATGGAAATACACCACAGCAAGCATCACGCTGGATATACGTCCAATCTAAATGCAGCAATTGAAGGTACAAGCATGGAGGGCCTGGGTATCGAGGATCTGCTTAGTAAGCACTCCGATAATAATGCAATAAGGAATAATGG
>DAJH01000062.1:29954-34052 GCA_002498925.1 Euryarchaeota archaeon UBA173
GGCAGCCCGGAAGGTGTTCTTGCATCCGCTATCGATGAGCAATTCGGCTCTTTCGAATCATTCCAACAATCCTTTGCTAAAGCTGCAATGACAAGATTTGGCAGTGGATGGGCATGGCTCTGCGTTAACAATGATGGAAAGTTGTGCATTTGTTCCTCCCCTAATCAGGATAACCCTTTGATGGATTCTAGTGGACATCCAATTTTGGGAATCGATGTTTGGGAACACGCTTACTACAAGAAGTTCGGTCCAGGCAGAGCTGACTATATCGCTTCATGGTGGAATGTCGTAGACTGGCCTCAAGTGTCTGCTTACTATGCAGATGCCACCGGAAACTAGTGTTTACCCCATGTTTACCCGCTATGAACCACTACTGACCGGTTCATTCTAATCCTCCAAGCATAAGCAGTGGTCGTGACTGAACCTGTTGAGGGATTGGCGACAGGGGTACTAATCCTATTTCTTCCTCTGCTACTATCACTACCACTTAGATTCGGGTGGAAGTGGTGGGTTGGTATGGAGCCTGAACACGAGCATTATCGAGAGAAGGTGAGGAGAGTCCTCGATTCAGGCATTCCAATCAGAAGATATAGAACAGAGCTAGACTCTGAAGCAAGAAGGCTTCTGATAGACGATGAGCGGAAGTCAAGGATTGAATCAGATCTACTAAGGCCTCTGGGCGCACAACATTTCTTGTTACTGCCAGCTCTAGTTTTTTCACCCTTATTGGGTCTATTCGCATTGCCTGTTTCAGTTGTGCTATCACTATTATTTAGGCCCATAGAGTGGATATTGATTGATAAGAAAGTCCTACTCGTAATTGCAGGAATAATTCGCAAGGTAACACGGTGGGAGATTATTGGGATTCCTCCATTGGATGATGGTACTGGTACATTGAACAAGGTCCTGGAGTCGGCCCACAGAATGCCAATCACAGTTTTTCTAGGTATTTTTGCCTACCTAATTGTCCTATATTTGCCACTTAGCCCGTCAGAAGTATTGCTGGTGAGTGCTGGATTTTACATATTCCTTGTATCGGTGATTTCTGTTATTCGTGCTGCTACACTAAACTCGCTAGTTTTTGCCGATCCGACAAAAAGGAGGCTTATTCCCATGCATTCACTTGTTGACGACGCACTGGGACCATCTGTAGGAATAGGGCTGATTTTCCTACTCTCTCGTCAGCTAATTTATGGCAGTAAGCTAAGATCGGGTGATTTACTAGGGGACCCGGTCGTGTTCTCTACAAGCGTACTTCTTGTACTATATACGGCTACAATTATCGGTGTAGCTGTTGAATATGCGTTCTTCACCTCGAGGAGCGACATTGTGAGGAACTCATTTCAGAAACAAGTTGTCGAAGAGCACGATCCAATGGTGTACCTATTCACGAGGCATCTGGGAACGCTCAGAATTTCACCTCTGATGAGTCTGAACGATTGGATCGAAAACGGCGAGGAAATAGAATTTAGTCAGGCCTTCGAGACAGCCGAGAAAGATCTAACCGAATGACTGGCCACAACCACATGACCTGTCTGCATTGGGATTCTCAATTTGGAAACCCCCACCCATTAGAGAGTCCTTGAAGTCGATATTTATCCCATTCAAGAGTGAAGTATCCCTGTCATGCACAAGAATTGTCATGCCGTTGACTTCCACTTTCTGATATGCTTGATCCTTCGGCTCTTCTACAATAGCCATGTCGTACATGTATCCTGAGCATCCGCCATCTTCGGCACTGACGACTAGTACGTGTGTTTCCTCATCACCTTTCATGGAGGATTTCAAAGCTTTAACAGCAGCATCAGATAGATTAATTTCGATGTTTGTGATATTATCACGCTTTAGGGTCGAGACCACAGGTAGGGAAACCCCCTCACAGCCATTGTGTGCCATGCTACTCCCTACGATAGGTGGTATTTGAATGGTTTTGACTGGTCCTCCGCCATCTATGAATACTCAGACACAATGTCAGACCATGGCCAGTACGGAGAGGCAGTTCGATGTTTCTAAACTGGGCAGTCACGGTGAATCAAGAACCGAAGACGTTGTAGCAGTGGAGCTGCCACTGAGTATCCTGATTTCATCGCTTGATGATTCGAAATCTATGGGCATTACAATGCGTACTCCCGGGAGAGACAGGGAACTCGCCTTAGGATTTCTATATTCTGAGGGTCTGATCAATAGAATTTCTGAAGTATCCGAAATTAAAGCATCAAGCGATTCAATAGAGGTCATTTGTAGTAATGTTGACCGCGTAATTCTAAATGATTACAACAGAATATCAACCATAACTTCGTCATGCGGTATCTGTGGAAAGGACTCGATCTCTAGCATGTTACACATACACGGACCAAAGTTGAACAGGGGGCCTCAAATTTCAATGAAAACAATAGAGTCTTCCGTGAAAAACCTAAGGAAAAATCAGCCTTTATTCAACTCCACTGGTGGCTCACATGCATCTGCCATAGCCTCAATAAATGGTGATATTATTCACCTTGAGGAGGATGTGGGTAGACACAACGCTCTAGACAAATTAGTAGGTTACTTATTTTCCAACGATCAGTTACCCGCCAATGATGTGTTCCTAATCGTATCAGGAAGGGCTTCTTTTGAACTCGTTCACAAGGCCATTAGGGCCGGATTCACTATTATGATAGCCGTTGGTGCACCAAGTTCCTTAGCAGTTGAAATGGCCAGGGAACACGGTTTGACATTAGTCGGGTTCGCAAAGAGAGAGTCATTGACCATATACAGTTCACCGAGCAGGGTTTCAACTAATTAGCAACTCTTCTCGATTGCTCTTTAGCAAGAATTTTACATCTGCTAATTTGCTTCCTGCATAGCTCATTATCTTCGTCATCCAAACCTCTTTGCATAGACTGAGTAAAGCATTTGATTGCATCTTCAAATAATTCTAATGCGGCATAAGATGAGCCCATATTGTATAGCATCCTAGCAGTAACTCCGCTGGGATCCATCGAAATTGCAGTGTGGTAGGATCTGATGCTATCTCCGTATCTGCCGAGTTGGTATAGTGCATGCCCCCTTCCTCCCTGCGATTTGACCCTTAGTGAAAGCTCCTCTCTGGGCGCGCTACCTATGGCCTTCTCAAAACAATTCAAAGCCTCTATTGGCTGTCCCTCGCCCAAAAGTCCAACCCCCCTGTTATACCATTCGATTGAGATATTCACATCCTCATTTTCTGTTGGCTCTATGTTATCCAGTCGCTCTTTGGCTTCCTCGCCTGCGGTGATAAGGTCAATAGCCCCTTCTTCGATCTCTATCTCTTCATCATTGGCTATTGCCTCTTCAATTGCTTTAGCCCTCTGGCTACATTGGAACGCTCTATCCACATGTCCAGCAGCAGATAGTGCGTCGGCCATCCCATTCCATATGTCGGATGACTGCCTATCTTCCTCGAGAAGAATCTTCCATGCATTCACAGCACTGACGTGATCACCCGATTCGGATAGCTCTCTAGCGATGGATATTCTGTTAGCCATTGTATCTTCAATTGAAACCTGTACTTCGTATGGTTCATCTTCTTGCTCATCTTCCTGGGCTTCCGGCTCCTCTTCTACATCCTCAATATTGTTTTTCGACTCTAGCTCTAATATCCTTTCAGATATGCTATTCTCGGGATCAAATCCGAGGGCCCTATTCCAGATTGATATTGCCTCATCGGAGTTGCCAGCTTCCAGCCTCATTTCACCAAGGGCAATGAGGCTATTGACATGCTCCGAATCAGAGAGCAATGCATTTGCAAGTGATTGCATTGCATCCACCTTTCTGCCATTCCTCCTCAATAACTGTGCGAGATTGTAATGCGTTTTTGCCGTGTCTTCACCGATGGAAATCGAGTACTCCATAGCTTGAATTGCCTCTACCTCATTTCCCACCATCGATAGGCAAGTACCGCAGATGGACCATAACATCGGATCATCCGAACCATCAGTCTGCAATCGTGGTTTTACTAATTCTAGGGCATCCGCTGGTTCCCCGTTTCGTAACATCTCTCTAGCTGTGTCGATAAGATCATTCAGGGTCGTAGAAGGAATTGACTGGATAAATACCTCCTCCTCTACCGGAGCGGCC
>DAJH01000063.1 GCA_002498925.1 Euryarchaeota archaeon UBA173
CCAGATGCATCTTGCAGAACAACATACCCTCCATTGCGCGACGCGAGCAGCGCCTTCCCCTCTTATCCTCGCTCAAGCATATTACGATTGAAGGGTCCTGGTGCTGGTGTTCCTTGCAGTACTCGGAACTGTACATGATGTGCTTCGAACAGGCACCCCCATCGTCCTTGAGCCCCTTGCACTTGGTCATTCATCCACCCGGTTTGGTTCCGTCAGAGAGCCTGATGCATTTAGCAGGTATCCCGCCCCAGACCTCCCCAGGGGGTATTTCCGTCCACTTCGGCACTACTGCTCTGGAAGCGACCACGGCACCCTCCCCAATCGTGCAGCCCGGTTGAACTATCGATCCAGTTCCGATTAGCGCGCCATCTCCGATCACCACTGGGGCCATCACCAACTCCCCCTTCTCCGTCAGGTGAGCGTTGATCGTCGCGTACCCCCCAATCACCACTCTCTCGCCTATCGTGACGGAGCCAGCGTCGTTCACGTTGGGTGTATTGATCTGCGCGCCCCTGCCAATCTTGGCCCCGGACAGCCTGTAGTACAGGTTGCCGATGAACGAGGGAACCAAATGAGGCAAGAAGAACAGAGCAATCTTGTGGAATACCATGGACCATGCCCATTGTATCGTCAGAAACGACTCCAAGGGGTACCTCCCTGGGTCCAACCTAGGCCGTAGAAGCCCGCCCAAGGCGCCGCAAAGAATCACCAGGGTGACTCCCCAGGTCACTATCGACATACCGAGAGAGATCCCTGTTGCTAGGTGGTCGATCCAGTAATCGCCACTGGACAGGATTTCACGAAGCTCTGTGAAAAGTGCGATTGCAGGTACAGCGGCAATCCCCACAATACAAGCCAAAAAGGGTATAATAAGCAGTGTAAGAAAATTCTGAATCAGAGTGAACGAACCCTTCATCACTCCTCCTCCTGAGTATTTGCTAGCCCAGCTTCCTCGTCTACCTGATTCGCTACCTTGATGCCCTCTTCAACATCAACAACAAAGAAGAAGCCCATTCCAATCAGTATCGGAATAACCACACTCAGAAGCCCCATCCTGCTATCCATAGAGGCTGCTACAACAGCATAGATAATCGGTCCTAGGACCGACACAGCCTTCCCAATGAATGCGAAGAAACCGAAGAACTCAGTTGTCTTGGAAGCAGGTATTAGCATACTGAATAGGCTTCTCGAGAGGGCCCCTGCAACCCCCATTACCATCCCAAAGGTCATTCCGAGGATTATCCACTGCTTGTTTATCCCAAGTCCTGCAGGCTCCCATAAGTTGTCCCTCAGGAAATTCGGCCACCAGTCCACAGGGCCACCTTCGATTACGGTGGGGTGATCATTCCCGACTGAGTACTCACCATCCAAATCCCCCCCGAGGAATGAGAAAGAGAATCTATGGTCAGTCATTCCTGACATATCAGAAGAGAGCTGCGAAGCCTCCTCTAAACTCAGAAGATAACGTGCATCGTCTCCCGATTTAAGGTAAACTAGGAAGGCCACGCGGAATTCTTCGTCCCCATCTCCTGACTCGCTGACCCAACCGTCAACCCCCCTATCGTACAAAGTGGAGAGGCGATAAGCGTCTTCTTCTTCATCCCAATCGTACTGGAAGTCGTACCTATCGTGATCCCCCTCGAGCTCCAATGGGGCGAATCCAACACCCAAAACAGAAATGATGCAGAAGATAGTAAGTGCAGCACCCAAGATGTTTTTGTTACTGTATTTACTAGCCAACTTTCCTCCTATTATGGTCATCGGGATAGCGGCAATGTTCGCTGAGAGAAGCAGAACGAAGTTCATGCTGAAGTCAATCCTCAGAACCGAATCAGCATAAGCAGCAGCAAGTCCGCCTATTGCGTTGATTCCGTCGTAGAAAAGAAGGTAACCAATCATAAAAAGAGTCAAGATCCTGTATCTCCTGATCTCGGAGAATGTATTCCTTATCTCCCTGATGCCATCAACTACTGCCTCTCCGAAAGAGGCATATTCGGTCGGATTAGGTATGTCCGGTTCAGGGGTGTCTCTGAAGAACGGTATTGAGAATCCTAGCCACCACAGGGCGCTAGTCAGGAAAACAAATGACTGAACGTTAGGGTCATTGAAACCTAGCTTTAGCCCCACAATAAGATGAATTGTGAGAAGTGTTGACCCACCTAGGAACCCATATGCATAACCCCAACTCGATATATGGTCCATCAGTCTCTTGTCCCCCAGGTACGGAAGGAAGGCAGAGTAGATTGCATGACCACCTGCGAATCCTATGTTGCCCATGATTAGGCATATTGCTAGGAATTTGTATGATGACCCATCATCCATATAGGGTGCTAAACCCATTAGACCAGTAAATAGGATGCCGACAATCGTGTATACCTTCAGTATCCTCTTCTTTATCGGCATCCTATCTGCAATAGCGCCCAGGATGGGACTGACTATCGCAACAAAGACGCTTGAGATTCCAAGGACCACTGCATAGAAACTGTCCCCAGTGAAGGTCATCCCAGCATAGTCTGCGCTTCCACCATTTGCTAGATTGAACATACTCGATAGGAGAGTCGGGACCACTACAGTGATCACAGTTAGTGCGAAAGCCTGGTTAGCCCAGTCGAACCAGTACCAGCCCTGGAGCGATTTCTTGGAGTCGGGATCCATTTCTTTCAGGAGCCGAGCAACTACACCTGAGTTGTCTACTCCCACATTCGGATTACCAGACACGTGCTTCGGACACGTTAACGAGTCTTTAGTGTCGCCCAAGAACTATGGAACCAAATATTCTCGATATTGTCACTAATCTCAATAAGAACCTCATCGGGGGCCGTGCATGGGTCAGGCTTGCGGGTTGATGGGCGATGGCTCAAAGTCAACCAAGGTCCATCACCTAGTCAAGGCCCCTGAGAATACTCCTGAATCTGTTTCAATTAGGGAGTCTTGGGATGCCAGTAAGCCAGTCACAGTCTACAAGACTCCCGAGAATCTTCCCGATGGAACTCCCTGTCAGGCAGTGACAGTAATCCTCAGGACGAAGGGTTGTGCATGGTGGTGGAAATCCGGTTGTACTTTCTGTGGCTACTTCAACGATGTCAGGGATGACGTAACTTCGGAGGATATGTTCAATCAATGGGAAGAGGCAAAAAGACGCACTAAAAATTTCGAGGGATGTGAAATGATCAAAATTTACACGTCTGGAACGTTTTTTGAGGATAGAGAGAATCCTCCCGAATGGCAAGAAGCAGTCCTAAGGGAGACTCATGAAATGGGACTTCATTTGGTAATTGAGGCGCAGGCCCAGATGTGCACTCCAGAGAAACTTGCTTGGGTGGCTGAGAGGCATCCCGGATGCACGGTGGCAATAGGACTCGAGGCATATGACGACACGGTCCTCCGATTCCACGCCAACAAAGGATTCTCAACAAAGCAGTGGCACAGGGCCGTTGAATACTTGAGAAAAAATAATCTCAGGGTCAAGACATACCTGCTATTCAAGCCACCATTCATGTCAGAAGCAGACGCCCTTCTTCACACGTCGAAATGGATTTCTGAGGTAGCTCCACTCTCAGATGAGGTTTCAATAAATCCAATGAATATTCAGAAGAAGACAATAGTTGACAGGCTGTTCAGGAACAGGGAGTACAGGCCTCCCTGGCTTTGGTCCCTAGTCGAGATGATCACCGCTTCCCATGACTCGATAACAGAGACAGATTGTCGAGTCATAGTTCATCCCACAGCAGGAGGGAAGATTCGGGGTTCACAC
>DAJH01000001.1 GCA_002498925.1 Euryarchaeota archaeon UBA173
GGATTGAGATTCCATCCTTCTGTGAACCAGTCAATTCTCAAGTTCCTCGCCTTTGAGCAGGTGTTCAAGAACAGCCTCACCGGTCTGCCCATGGGGGGCGGAAAGGGTGGTTCAGATTTTGACCCGAAAGGTAAGACAGATGCAGAGGTGATGAGGTTCTGCCAATCCTTCATGATGGAGCTGTGGAGGCATATTGGGGCCGATCTGGATGTTCCTGCCGGTGACATTGGAGTTGGCGGCAGGGAGATTGGCTACCTCTTTGGAATGTACAAGAAGCTAGCAAATGAGTTCACCGGAGTTTTTACAGGCAAGGGTAGGTCATATGGGGGCTCACTGATTAGGCCAGAGGCTACGGGATACGGCCTGGTTTATTTTGCCCGTGAGATGCTGGCCACAAAAGGTAAGTCATTCGAGGGTTCTACTGTCGCAATCAGCGGCTCAGGAAACGTCGCACAGTTCGCTTGCGAGAAGGTACTCGATCTCGGAGGGGTCCCAGTAACTATGTCAGATTCAGGAGGATGGATATACGATCCAGCTGGAATCGATAGAGATAAGCTAGCTTGGATCATGGATCTCAAGAACAACAAGAGAGGTAGGATAAGTGAGTATGCAGACAACTTTGACGGAGTCACTTACTCAAAGTCCGAGCCAGAACCGTCTTTGAACGGCCTATGGGACTCCGATGTTGACGTCGCTCTACCCTGCGCTACACAGAACGAAATAAATGGAAAGGAAGCTCATATGCTAGTTAAGAACGGCGTAATCGCAGTTGCTGAGGGGGCAAATATGCCATGCACGCCTGAAGCAGTTGAAGTATTCTTGGAAAATGGCATACTATTCGCCCCAGGGAAGGCGAGTAATGCTGGAGGGGTCGCAACCTCGGGTCTGGAAATGAGTCAGAATAGCCTAAGACTTTCATGGACCAGAGAAGAAGTCGATCAGAGACTCGAGTCGATAATGGTCGAGATCCACAAGGCCACCTCGGAAACCGCTGAGCGATATGGGGTGCCTGGAAACTATGTGGCAGGAGCAAATATTGCAGGCTTCCTCAAAGTGGCTGAAGCAATGACCGCACAAGGAATGATTTAGACTCTGGCTATTCGCCATTTTCTCGCTCTACCGCCCCATCTTCGTGTAAAGATGATAGGAATTTCTTGAGCCTATCGGTTTGGGGGTCGTTGATTATTGAGGATGGCCCCTCTTCAGCTACTACTCCTTGATCCATGTAGATGATTCTATCAGCCACGTCCCTAGCAAAGCCGATTTCATGAGTCACGACAATCATTGTCATTCCTTCATCTGCAAGACCTCGAATGGTTTCCAATACCGAACCAATCAGCTCAGGGTCTAGTGCGCTCGTCGGCTCATCGAAAAGTAGTACCTCAGGCTTCATGGCAAGGGCTCTCGCGATGGCAACACGTTGCTTCTGACCGCCTGAAAGATTTCCTGGATAAGCACCCACCCTGTCAAGCATGTCGACTCTTTCTAGGACGGACATCGCCTCATCTTCCGCATCACGCTTGCTCATTCCCTTGACATGTCTAAGGCCTAGGGTGATATTGTCTAGTACTCTTAGATGTGCGAATAGTTCGAAAGACTGGAAAACCATACCTATTCTAGATCGTAAATCGTTCACATCTGTATGCGGGGTATTGATCCTCTCACCCTTTAGGAATATCTTCCCCCCCGTCGGCTCTATAAGCCGGTTTATACATCTCAGAACTGTAGACTTCCCACTCCCCGAGGAGCCAATAATTGCGACTGACTCACCTTGATTGACTTCGAACGAGATCCCTCTCACTGCATGCACGCCGCCGGCATAGGTCATGTGCAGATCTTCCACGTCGAGAACCCTTCCCATATCATTCACCTCCAGTTATGCCCAATCCAGGGATTCTAGTTTTTTCCTCTAGCCACCTGAGTATCAGAGCAAGAGTCCACGTCACCACAAAGTAAGAAATCAGAACCATCCCCCAAGCATAGGCATATTGGAACGTACTAGCAACAATCAACTTGCCTTGTCTGGTCAACTCAGCATATCCAATTATCATGGCAAGAGACGAGTTCAGGACTAGATTAACCATCTCATTGCCCATCGGGGGAATGCATATTCTGATGGCCTGTGGCATGATTACTCTTCGCATGGTTTGGAGATAGGTTAGGCCAATGCTCCTACCGGCTTCCATCTGGGCAGATGGAATTGCCTGTATCGCGCCCCTGATAGTTTCACATTGGTATGCACCAGAATTAAGTCCCAAGGCGCAAATTGCACTAATGAAGGCAGAGTCGTATAGGACACCTCCAATGAGTGTTCCATAATTGCCTTCAGAATGATCATATGTGGCAATAATATCAGTAATGAAATTATGATTATTTTCTAAATTCTCAAAGCTGAAAATTTCTAATCCCGGACCTTGAATTAAGGCTCCCAGGCGAACTCCAAAATGTATGAATAGGAACTGCACAATCAAGGGGGTGTTTCTGAAGAAATCAGTGTAAACCGTCGCTATAGCATTCAGAGGCCTAACTCTCCAAGGATTCAGTGTTAATGGCCCAACCTTGACTTTCGAAAATTTGTTGTCATTGCCGATGAATAGGGCACCAATGTAAAGTAGCGCTATACCCAGTAGAATCTTGGCAAAGGAAACAGGCGCGCCGACCGGGAGGAAGATATACTCCACGCCCTGAAGTCCAAGTCCACTCGCCCCAGGTATGGCGGAGTATATTTGATACAGCCCACCGGCCAGTATGGGGATCCCGACAATTCTGACATACCTCGGCTCATATCTCTCTACGACATTTCTAAGTGAAATCGGCGATGTTTTACACATTGCCAGAGTGACTCCCAGAAGGAAACCCAATACAATGCCAAATGCGACTATCTTGAGTGTCGCGATGAATCCAGATAGGAACATTGCCTTCGTCTCATCAACAAATACTCCGAAATTCCCGTATTCTGGAACTACGAATCCCGCTTGATCATCTGCACCTGCATTTTCCGTCCACAAGATGCCGCCGTCATTTCCGACAGCTACCCCGGTGAACCCAGTCAGCATCACAATATCGTTGAAGTCACTGTTATTGCCGAGAGGGTTAATCTGCTGCGAAACGATCGTTCCTCCATTGACACTCATGGAGATGTAACCCCCAAAACCTGTCATCAGGAACTTTGAAGTTGTAACTACTTCAATAGATGTCAATTGGACATCCAGATTCTCCGGCCCTAGGATATACTCATTTGTTCCCGCGGGGTAGTGCCTCTCGAATTCCACAAGATTCCATACGTATCCTACATCAGTCCCGGTCACTACATTACTCATTGAGATGAGGACCCTCCCATCATCTGTAATGGCGTAAATTCTAGTGGGACTGTAGAACTCTGCTGAAACTATAACTGCATCGCCAGTTCCCTCTGGAGCCTCACGATACTCCCAACTCTCTCCTCCATCTTCAGAAAATAGAATGGTTCCCTCGGAACCGACTATAATTCCAAGCTCTTCATCGAGGAATGATACATCTAGAAGATCACTTTCGATAGACAAAGCCGTCTTGGTCCAGACGCCACTCTCTAGATTCCATATTGTTCCCTGATTTCCTACTGCCACCGCTGTCTCGCTGCCAGTCAGTGAGATTCCATTTACCGAATCCTCTTCTGGCAGTGAAATATCAGTCCATGAATCGTCCCCACTTTCCCTGAGGAGGACTAATCCTGAATCCCCCGAAACTAGTAAGGAGCCAAAACCCGAGGCTGAGTTCAGAATATTGGCTGTAGTCGGCGATTCGTAAACTGTCCATGACATGCCGTTATCGCCACTGTTTAGCATGGCCCCTCCGGTTCCGAACGCCCAAACCTCGCCTTCAAACTCAGTAGCGGTTAACAGATCTTCAGAGGTCCCGCTTTCTACAACTTCCCAACTACTCTCGAATTCATTAGCCTGACTGGGGTTTACAGAAGTCAGCAGAAGGATTACCATGGCAATTGAAACTATGTGAGCCACCCTACTCCTTCGCCTTGGTTCGGAGAGCCGAGAATTCCCTTCTAGCATGGTGAGCCCCAATGTCTGGCATTCTTCCTTGGATATAGTCTAGGCGGACCGCCAATTCTAAGTCAAAACACTTCTTGATTCGTCCATGAGGGGAATTGCCGCTATCCTAATCGTCCCTATTTTACTCTCTTCTTCCTGGCTTGCCGCTTCAGGCGAAGCAGTCTACTCAATTGGCACCATTTCGGAAGAAGGGTCCTCGCAGTATGTAGCTCAGAATTCAGATTTAGAGGAAATAGAGTTCGAGAATGCCCAATTCGCTATCAGATCGCTAAGGGATGGAGAGGTCGACTTCTTAATCGGTCCACACCATTTACTGGCTGATTCAGAGGTAATTGCTCAGTGGCCCACAATCGCCGTAGACGAGATGTTCGATATTTCGGATTATTTCGTCGCGATAATTAGATCCGATAACACCCAAGAATCCGGCAATGATGAACTAAGGTATGCAATTAACTCTGCGCTGGCCGATATTCACCAGAGGGGTACGGCTATCTCGACACACCAACTCTGGTTCTCGGACAGACCTCAGTTAGATTTTTCAGATTTTGATTCCTATGATGGCGCATGGCCTACACCAACAGAAGGAGGCACTCTCCACAGAATACTGTATGAGGATTCAGATCTAGGTGTCTGCATGCTGGACCAAGAGTCCCCAATGACTAGGTATGGAAATAACGAGCAATTAGTCGGCTTCGAGGTCGACATGGCAGAATTAATTATGAATAGCATAGCCAGTCATTACGAGGTCGAATTGACTCTTTTCACTCACGATAGTGGGGTGTTCGACAATTCCCTCAGCGACTTATCCGAGTCAGATCTGTGTGACGTTGCAATGTCTTCGGTGAAGTCAGATCAGATTCCCGGAGGCTTCACCTCATCATCCCCCTACCATGTTGGAGGTACTGTAATTCTTTCTTCTTCCGAATCCCCCGAGATAGACTCAGCCGCAGAATTATTCGACTCTCAGCAGCTTCAGGAGGAGGAATCAGAATTCGATTTGAGAATATTTGCAATATTCATTCTTTCACTATTCATAGTTAGGGAAGTGCTCAGAAAAGACTGATGCCGCCTCAGTAATGTTCATCGTCGTGCCCCCTCCGAAACGTGCTATGGCGGAGATGATGTATCAAGGAAAGGTGAAGCAGGTATGGAGTACCGACGACCCCGCAGTAATTGAATTCAGATATACTGATCAGATTAGTGTCTTCGATCAAATTATTCCGAGCTTGGTCCCAAGAAAGGGTGAGAGCCTAAACAGAACTACCTGTCACTGGTTTAGAATGGTCGAAGATGAGGGAATTTGTGAGACTCACCTCATAGAGATGAATGCTCCAGATAGATGTCTGGCAAAAAAGTTCGAGGTCATCAAAGAGCCAGGTGCAATTCCAAGGGACATGGAGAATGTTTTCGTCCCTCTGGAAGTAATTTGCAGGCATTACCTTGCAGGATCGGGGTGGAGGAGGTATGAACGCGGCGAGGTCGGGTCCGAAGAATTTGGTTTTGAACCGGGCCTTTCACTGAAGATGGGTGTCAAGCTCCCTAGGCCATACTTGGAAGTGTCAACCAAGTTCGAGAAATTCGACAGGCTTCTCGACAGGGAA
This sequence comes from Euryarchaeota archaeon UBA173, assembly GCA_002498925.1. Taxonomy (GTDB): domain Archaea; phylum Thermoplasmatota; class Poseidoniia; order Poseidoniales; family Thalassarchaeaceae; genus MGIIb-O5. Next base: position 5,648 of record DAJH01000001.1, read on the forward strand.
GAAGCCCTCCAGATTTCCAATTTGACCGATGAAGAACTCAACTCAATTATGGAATGCGTTCTAGCCATAGACGAGATAATCGAGAGAGAAGCCTCTGCTAGGGGCCTAATCCACGTTGATGGAAAGAAAGAGTTCGCACTAGGGGTTGGAAGGAAGCCAGTTTTAGTGGACTCATTCGGGACTCTCGATGAAGATCGCTGGTGGGATGCTGAGACATACGAGGGAGGGGAGATAGTTTCCCTGTCAAAGGAATTTGTTCGTGAGCACTACTTGGGTACGGGGCACCATAGTGAACTCCACAATGCCAGAGAGTCTGGCTCACCAGAGCCACCCATACCACCCCTTCCGGAAGAAATTGTTTCTAGAACTGCAAATTTGTATTCTGAGATGTATGAGAGGCTCACTGGAAATGAATTCTGATTATGAGTGACGCCTCATCAAGATCCCACAACCCCTTTTCTCGGCCGACCTAAGTATCGTTAGTAAGTGTCTGAATCCGTAGTCGACCCCTCCATCAAGCGGCTCATCGCCCAATGTAGTCCATCGTCCGGATCGTATTGAAGATCGTAACTCCGTAACCTCCGTTGGGTCAACCCATCCAAGCAAGGTCATCCCGCCGAAACCGTCTCGAAAGCCAGGCTCTCCAAGGTTATCTTCCGAAAGACCGTCGCAAAGTTTGGCAAGAAGCTCGTGCAGTACGGTCATATCTCCTTTCTGCTTAGTGAATGAAATTAGGTACGAGATAACATTGCCGTCTTCACTTGGAAACCTGCCCAGCTTCTCCCTATTGGCCATAGTATCCAATGGCTCTGCCAGAGTTCCATCAGACCCCCAATCGCCACTCGCCAAGTACAGTAATGTAGCAGGGTCAAATGGAGCTTCTCGACCCTGCTTCAGACCTTGTATGTCGGCAGAAAGAGGGCACATGGAAACCAGCTCCACATGATCGCCGCCAAGAGACGCCTGTATAGGGGGGACTAGTTCAATCAAGTCAGCAACTATCGGGTCAAAGGTGTAGAATGCAGGGGTGGGAGGGGCTCTAGACATTGAAGGACCCCGAATTATCTTTCACCCATGAGTCTGTTTAGGCGATTTTCGAACGAGTCGTCATGACTTATTTCCGAGGGTTCAGAATCCCCCGTGCCTCTGTCTTGCGGTTCTTCTTTCGAAGCTTCAGGTGGGGCCTCCCCATCCTGTTCGGACAACTTCTCTTCTAGAGCAGCCTTCTTCTCAATCGCTTTCTTCTCGACTGCCAGCCTTGTCTTCTCCATCATCTCTCGTCCCTCTCTGTAATTGCTGACCATCCATGACAGGGCTATCGATGTGCCTATGACTATTGCAGCTGCAGCCAAGGCAGTGCTGGTGTCGCTAATCCCACCTTCAACTTCATCGCCCCCAGAAAGCACTATTCTCGCCTCATCATCAGAAGAATCGGAGTCTTGGTCCCAGGGGAAGTCGCAGCTTATGGTGGCAATCATTTCGACACCATCGTCTACATCCGGCCTATCTATGGACGGCTTTGGCGCAAGGGCATTTGCTGATGTCATGTCCACAATATGTATGGATGAGTACTGTCCGGCTACAATGGAAATACTGCATCTCGCTGAGGAAGGAAGCAGTTCGTGATTGTCCCTCCTAGTGGATATTTCAATTTTCTGACTCGCCCCCTGTCCGTCTAATTCTAGTTGGACCAAACCCACATTCCAATCCGTTCGTCGTACTTCGAATATTTGCGAGTGGGATGACACTAGGATGCCCCGCGAGTCCAGTAATCTTACTGAGACTTCTCTGTTCCCTGGGATGGGGCCCCATTCCCCCGAGGTCAAGTTAACCATTACCGAGGAATTTCTTCCCACTGTGCCTGATTTGGTCTGCATCATGTTTCCTAGGTCATCAACTAACATCATCGTATAATCGAAAGACTCGGTTCCATTGCCTATCGAACAGGTGGCAGTAATTTCACCAACAGTTCCGTAAATGGCGCAACTAGCGCCCCTGCTGGCCGGCTCTACCACTATTGACCTGTAATCCAAACTGCCTTGCTTCAATCCAGATGAAACTGAGATTACTCCAGTACCACTTGAGGAGGCTGGCCACGCCCAACCGCCAAGATCATTCCACTCCAATTCTCCTGAATCAGAATCTATGACGCTAGATGCCGAGTCAGTCCCATGTATTTGCAAAAGCGCACTATCTCCGCTAGTGGATGTAATGACTGGGGAAGTTGCCCATGAAAACTCACCCCTCTGAGTGTCCAGATTGATTTCCCTTTGGTTTCCAGCAGAATCTTCTGCTAGTATACGAATAGTCTTGACACTGCCATCCCAGTCTTCGCTTGGCGTCAACTCCAGGGGTACGCCGGAAACCTCTCCAACTCCAAGGATGGCCTCGGTCCTACCTGATACTGACCATCCTAGTGGTAGACTCAGAACCTGCAAGGAAATCGTGCTAGGAGCATTACCAAGGTTCTCGATCATGGCCAAGGGATAGCCCCCGAGGCCACTCACTAGCCAGTCCCCTTCTCCTGAAAGAGAGAAATCATGCGTTACCGCCACCCTGAGTGGGAAGACTATCTCGGAAACTACGCTGGAATCACCTTCTCTGAGGCGTAGATGAAGCTCCACTGCTCTCCCATATACTGCGTTCTCGGGAGGTGTGATGTTGAGGATGAGTGGCGAAGTCTCCCCAGGGGAAAGTACGGGTAGCTCCCCAGGCTCATCTATGCTCCACCCCGATTCTCCGGTAATGAACATGGATGCATATGCCCTCGTCGGGGAGTTCCCGGATTGTACAACTGTGAGCTCTATCTCCGATCCAATTGGGTCAATCTCTAGATTCGCCTGATCAGCTATCGCGTTCCACGATGGAATATGGCCTGCCTCTATCGTGAATGAGAAACTAGAAACCTCCTCCCCTTGAGACGATGCGGTAACTGTGACAGTCATCGATGAACCACTCCAAGACTCCGCAGCAATGGTCGAATCGATGATAAGAGAGACTGTCTGATTCACTGAAACATCCTCTGCCGAATCCCCCACTGCATCCCAACCAGTGGAAGTATCGCCCACAACTAGATCTAACGTGGTCATAACATCGAGACTGATTTGATCCGCCAGATTTCCAATGTTCTTCGCGTCAACATCTAGTGAGAATGATGTACCAGGATCAATGACGAAAATACTCCCATTGTCCATCGGCACGGAATCAACACTAGCGACGACATCCCATCTATGGTCCTGCCTCGCCTCAAGAGCCACGGTATCTGATGATGAAACCCCCTCGTCACCCATTGATGATACGGAAAATTCGATCCACAGTGGCACTCCCGCAGGGGTGCTTTCAGGAAGGGTTACTGTTACTGGAATTGTAGTGAGGCTACCTGGGGTGAGTTCAACTTGGCCGATTGAGAACTCCACAATAACCCCGGGGTCGCTGGAGATGTTGGAATCCAAGATCACTGAGTAGCCAAGTGAGTAACCGTCTTCACCATTGCCGGGATTCTCAAGCCTCAAGACCACTAGGGAACCTTCCTCTACTTCGACCAGGTATGGCTGCTCTTGCGGCGAAATCACAGTCACGTTAGCCCTGAAAATCTGTAAGACCTCTAGTGTGATGATTAGATGGTGCTCTGATGACTCTTGACTTGTATCTGAGAAGTAGTGGAATGAGGGGGGTGCGTCCTCCGGGAGGTTCGCAATAATTGAACCAGAAGAGGTACCCCCTGGGGTCCCGGACATGATTATCAAATCTCCCGAAACCGAGAGGTCTCCAGTCCCGGACCAAGACCACCCCGGCATTGCCATACCCATCCCAGAAAGCGACCACGTAAGCGTCCCGCCTTCAGAGTCCATTTCGGAAATCACCGTCCATTCCAGGCCATTGGCAGGAACGCTCCTTATGTGCTTCCCTGAAACCACATTCGAAGAATGGAACGTCAATTGTATGGTCTGACAAGTCTCTTCTTCCGTTCCGGTACCGACACACATGGTCAGTGGAGTACTGACAGAATCCCCAACAGGAGAATCCGAAGGGACATCCAGATTTGCTAATAGGGCCAACTCTTCTCCCGGTCCCAGAATTAATGCCGATCTTTCTATGCCCTCCATATCGTATAGACGAAGGTCATTCCCCCAGGCGGTACTATCCCATGAGAGGAGAATCTGGCCTTCTTCGGCATTACCCAGATTCTCTATCATGAACCATGATGATGCATCTTGCCCAGGTAACCCGTAGCCACTACTCTGTGCCGTTCCGTCTGGCCCCCTGAGGGAGAGCCCCCTAGTCCTGTTCGCCTCAATTGGAAGGTTCGCAGAGACCGATACGTTCGAGTCTTCATCAAGAGTTAATGTCATTGAAAGGTAACCAGAGTCCGACCCCAATGCTTCCGATGGAGCAGATATGATGAGATCCGGGGACCATGTCTGATCTATGCCTATCTCGATACCGCTAATCCCTCCAGGTGTGGTATCCGACCAAGTCCAACCTTCTGGAAGTTCGGAATCATCTACGCTGAGGGACCAGGTCCCAGCGAGCCTTCCAGTCGATCTCACCGTGGGGCTAGAAGTCGTGCTACTTCCAGGAGATACTCTGATGGGCTCAGCTGGAATTTCGAATGTTGCATTGTAGGTGGGAACAATAGAGACTGTCTTGCTAGTAATGTCATTGTCTGTCCTAGTCTGACTCAGGTTTCCATAACTGTCCAGCTCCAATACGAATTCATGATCTCCTAGTGGCCCCGACCATTCGACACTGAATGTGTCAAAGGACCCTGACCCAGTCGGCTCAACTGGTTCTAGGGATGTAAATGACCTCCTCCCAATCTCCATTCCATCAGCATAGAGGATCGCATCAAATTCAGAGTCTATTGGCCCGGTTCCGGAGTTCTCGATAAATGCGGAAATTGTCACTTCCTCTCCAGGGCTGGGGGCAGTGGGGTCCAATTCTATCCCCCCGCCATCAAGAAGTGGCCTAACATCACATCTCTCAAGGGATACGACAGTACTTCCGATGATGATGTCAAGGGTCCGGTCGCCATCGATGTCAGCCATCGCAGGTGATGACCAAGTCCGATGACTCAACTCCAATTCATTAGTCCACTCAGTATTGATGGCGGCCCCAGTCCCCTCAGCCCCATCAAATGCCCAAAGTGACCTCCCATAGGCTACTAGGAGCTCAGGCTCCCCGGTACCATCAATATCCATCCAGACGGGTGAGGAGACCGCTATCTCATCATTAGGAGAGCCACTACTCTGCTCAAGGTCCCTGTGCCATGCTTCTTCCGGACTGGAGCCATCGACATCGTGGCAACCCGTGATCCCGTGCCTAGCTGTTGCCGTCTGCCACCAAGTGACCCAGCAGACCCTATCTACTGTGCCGTCATCATCAGTGTCGATAACAACGGGCGGTGCGTCAGCGTACCCATTTTCTGCTTGAAATGACCATATCTCAGATCCAGTGCTTATCTCAAGCCCTCTGAATTCAGCACCGTCTATTGTGTTAGAACCATCTGCATCCGTAGGTATGGTGACAACGATTTCAGGAGTCTCATCAGAATCAAGATTCGCCACTACAGGACCCGGTAGTCTGATGTGAGGCACGTCGGAGTCACCGTCTACGTTACTCAAACTAAGTCCGTCCCAGCCTGAATCTCCAGATGTCGAATCAAGCCTCCAAACCCACATGCCGCCATTGGTGTGCTCCGTAGTGGTCAGAATAACATAGCCAGTGTTATCGTCTGTCTGCGCAAATGCTGGGTCTGATGGATGACTGCCCTTGTCCAGTGTCTTTTCCCATAGGGTGGCTGGAGTTCCGCTTGAGGGAAGGCTGAGTGCGACTACAACCGGGTCTCCACTATTCTCGTTAATTGCGGCCAGAACTAATTCAGCATCCCCATCAAGATCCAAGTCAGCAAGCAAAGGTTGCGTTGTTGGCCGATGCCCACCAAGGCCATTCAAGGTGCTTGTAGGCTCTCCACTTAGCGTCAAGTCGTCTTCTTCCCATGTCCAGATTGGCTGTTGCGAACTGCCCGCTCCAGGGTCCCATCCGGTGACCGAGCAGAATAGCCTTGGAGACCAAGCATCAACATGCATGGTCCCACTTTGATCATAGGCAACTATTACCTCTGGCTTACCATCGTCATCCAGATCAACAATCACCGGTGAGGCCTTGACTATCTCCGTTGCCCCAAGGCTCACTTCCCATGCCAACTCCGAGTCTTCACCTTCGATAATTTTCATGTAACTTTCACCGGACGCTGAATCCGTTTGTACGAGGATGGTATAGAGAGAGTCCCCTCCGCACCTCTCTTCCGATGAAGGGTCAGTAGTCAAAGATGAGGAGAAATCAGCAATGGGGGTCCCGAGAGAATCGGTACCCAATTGATCGGAACCAAACTCCCAATTAATCGCGGGATTAACTATTGAGAGCAGACCGCCTCCCGATTCTGTAGAATGTACGTGTTGAGGAGGGGTGGAAATCCTACCTGGCGTCCTACCTGGCTGCGGCCAAGCCTGTCCTCCATCTGACCACGGCTCAATTCCAGAACTCATGGCCTCCGTGGATTCTTCGTCTAGGCCACCTTTCTCGCCTGCCATTATCGCCAACGGAGATAGAGACATAGCGAGCAAAATCAATACAGCAAAAGCCGCCCCGAACTTTTTCGGAGAGGCCTTTGGGGCAGTAGCAACCGTCATCAGAGTCAATTTTGGTTTTCGTAACCCACTTGAACGTTCGCCCCATATTCTCACTCAGACCTACGGTCTGAGCAAATATCGGGGTCCGCCAGCAATTTTCCCTCTTCCGTTGCGCTTATACAGGAGGGGCAGGTCGCCGGGTCGCACGGACTTCTCCTCCAGAGGCTTAGCCGATGATGGACGGGAGGGAAACCCCCCGTCCAGGCTGCCCGGAGTGGTCCGTCACTGAGGCAGAAAAAATGTACAGCATAATAGAGCGAGAGGACACAATTCGCATCCCGGCTGAGTACATCAGGGAGGGTCACAGCCTGGAGGACCATATTGACAGTTTAGCAAATGACGCATTCGAGGGTAGATTCGACTCGGATGAGAACTACACAGTACTGACTTTCGATCACAAACCAGTGGGCAGGGGGAAGATTATCCATGGAGATGGGGCCATCTACCAGGCTGTTAAATTCAAGGCACTACTTTTCAACATGGAGAACAATGAGGTCGTCGATGGATACGTTTCTGACGTCTCTGAGTACGGGGCCTTCGTCAGGATAGGTCCAGTTGAAGCCTTACTGCACAAATCCCAGATTCTCGATGAACCCATTCAGGTAAATATGGGGGTCAGGAGAATAGAGGGCTCGCAGACAGGTAAGCACATCGAAGAAGGCTCTCATGTCCGATCCAGAGTCGTCTCCAAGGCCATCAATCAAAACGATCCGAGGGCGAGTAAGATAGGTCTGAATTGTAAGATGGACGGCCTCGGAGCAGCAGATTGGCTAAAGGAGACTGATTAGAATGCCAAAGCAGCCCTTTGCTTGCGGGGATTGTAATGCAATTCTTGCAGACGGAGAGGGACAGTGTCATTTCTGCCCCAATTCCCCTGTAACTACTGATTGGCAGGGTTTCGTTGTAATTCTCAACCCAGAAAGATCCGAGGTTGCAAAGAGGCTCAATATCACAAGGCCCGGAAACTACGCGTTGAAGGTTAACATCAGGTAGGTGTAATAATGCAAGTAATTGAGAGGAAAGACAATCCATTGCTAGACAGGGTTGAGATAAGGTTTGTTTGGGATCACCCAAATTCCCCGACCCCAAAACTCGAGGAAATGGTCTCCGCAGCGACAAAAATGGAGCCTGGCGCCAAATCAGAATTAGTTTTCGTAAAGGATGTCAGTACTAGGTTTGGAATGCCTAGGACCATTGGTCTAGCACTAATTTACGGCTCCGAAGAAGCCGCCTCTATCGAACCAAACTACATCGCAAAGAGGCACAATAAGTTCAGGCAGGGAGGCCAGGATGGTGCCGAACCGGAGGAAGCCGCCGTAGAAGACTCTCCGGCTGAAGATGAAGGAGGGGATGAATGATGCCTCAGGGTTCGCCTAACCAGAATGCTAAGCACTCTAAGTACACTACAGATGGGGATAAGCTAGTGAGGGCCCCACATTGCCCAACTTGTGGGCCGGGGGTATTCATGGCAGTTCATAGTGACAGGATGTCGTGCGGAAAGTGTGGCTACTCCGAAAAGCTGTGATTGCTCCAACGTCCACTGTTGGTCAGTACTCTTTCACCCAATATGGAGATTCCAATATCCGCCCTTTCTCGGATCTCAATGGCGCCGTTGTTGACCTTCCCATCGTGCCTCCATCCGGTCCAAATCCAGTTCCCTCCGCCCGTGCCAATAGAATCCATCATGGGGCCGGGCAATTTTAAAATTTCAATATCCGAATCTAGACTCTTCATCATTCCAGCATAGCGGCCGCTCATCAGTATCATCCACCCGGACCCCTCATCATGCCTCACTCCGATTATCCTCTCAGGCAACCTCAGTGCCCTAGACATCAGAGTGCTGCCATCATGTTCCGATACCAATGATATCCCTCCTGACTCAGACCAAATTGCAATGCCCTCGGGAGTGTGAATGATGTCTACAACTGAGTCAACACTGCTGAATTCTTGTAGCTCCGGCCATTGGGGGTATGGGATCCTCCAGATTTCGCTTGCATCGTCGTTGACCATGTAAATTCCAGTATTCAATACTCCAAATGTTACCTTTCCGTTATTGCTAGAAACCCCCATCGGCTCCCCTTCTATGTCTCTCGTCCACAGGCAAGAATCAGGAAGAACTTCAGAGGCTGACCTATTTCCCGCTCTTAGAAAATCACGTCCCCTCCCATCACCAGATTCCAAATCGAGAGACATGGCGCCCATGCACGCCTTCTTCAGGCTCCTCTCCACCCAAGCTCCTACCCATCTCCCGGAGCTAACAGCTCCAAAGCTAGGTTGTGTTGGAAATGGGATGGAGACTTTCCCCACTGCTCTTCCCTCATGGTCCACCTTCAATACCTCTCCCATTGATCCAATTATTACCGAGATAGGGTTTCCTTTGTCGACCCTAGTTGGATTGAACCCCAACTCTTGCATGCCATCTCGTCCCCACCATCCCGCTTCAAGGTGTGGCTGAAAGCATTGAAGTGTGGCCCGCCTTGGCAAATCATGGCCTCACTCATACTCAGTTCCACCCTCGACGAGGCTTCTATGAATCTAGCTCGCGCGTTGAGCGAATCTTCGGATTGGCAAAACACAGAGGATTTCGCACATGGCAGGGTTCGTCGACATGCCAAGATGCCGGTCACGATCCTCGAGATTGACGAATTACACATTCATGCAGATAATATTGACAGGATCCACATGGATGAGACAGGGAGTATGATCGATGAAGTACTGGTTCTCTCAAGGCACGTTTCCTCAACAAATACGCCTGCAATAACCCTTCACGCGATAGGTCTTCCGGGAGAATCCCCTCCTGGAGAGAAAGGGGTTTCGGGAGGGGTGAATGGATATGTCGTACCTCCTTCTCCCAGATTTGCTTCCCTATATCGTAAGATGCTAGAAGTAGCAAGAAAAAACGGTCTTGAGGAAGATTTTGATTTAACAATGGAGACCACTCATCATGGCCCCAAGCTCGATACGCCGACCCTCTACATCGAGATCGGCTCAACCAAGTCAGAGTGGAATAGGAAAGACGCTGCATTGGTTTGGTCAAGCGTGATCTGTGAAGTCCTAGGCCTCAATGGGGGCGCCTCCCAAGGGGATTGGAAGGGCAGTGGCTCAGTCATGGTCGGTTTCGGAGGCGGCCACTACGCACCACGGCACAAGTCCGTGGTCGAGTTAGGTAATTTCTGGTTGGGGCACGTTTTAGCGAACTACTCGCTTAGATTCGAACAACCGGAAGATGGATCAGAAATTCCGGGGGGGAATTGGAGGGAATCAGCTTCCGCTGCCATAGAGGCAACACGTATGGCATTCCCAGGAGGGGAAATATTCGCCCACCTCGATAAGAAGTCTTTCAGGGGCTGGCAAAGATCGTCACTGGTCAAGTTCCTCGAAGAAAACGATGTTCCTGTGCTCAGGGGAAGGGACCTTTCACAAGAGTAACCGTGAAGTCTCTCCCGCCTCCTCGTAGGTTTGATGGCACTGTTCGGGCGACTCATCGTGGCATCAATGCCATTAGCTCCAAAGTTCATCGTTAAGCGCGTGGCTATGCGATATGTGGCAGGACCGGAGATGTCGGATGCGATATCAACTATGCGCGAACTCTCTGCAGAGGGTGCCTGCTTCACAGTAGACGTCCTAGGGGAAGAAATCAGCTCTATGGACGAGGCAAATTACTTTCACGAAGAGTACTCGAGACTTTTGGATGCAATCGAAGAGCATGGACTGAATGCCAATATCTCAATCAAACCAACAGCCTTTGGGCTACTTGTTAACAGGGACTCCGCCTATTCAAACATGGAGTCAATCACTAGAAAGGCCCAGAAGCTAGGCTCATTCGTGAGGCTGGACATGGAAGATAGTAGGGTTACCCAGGAAACAATCGATGTAATGCTGGCCATGCATTCCAAGGGCTTAACCAACATCGGAGTTGTCTTACAGGGTAGACTGCGTCGTACCGAATCAGACATCGATTCAATTTGCTCGGCCCTTGGCGATAAATCTGACTTCAGAATTTGTAAGGGCATTTATCTCGAGCCTGATGACATCGCCCACACAAAATATTCCGAAATTGTTGGAGCAACAAATAGCGCAGTAACGTCCATGCTGGACAGGGGGGCGTATACAGCAATCGCATCACACGACCTCCCGGTTATCGAACACGCTCTGGCTGAATTGAGAAATAGGGGTCTGACCGATTCACGTTCCACAGGATTGGAGAAAAAGGGCCCGGGATATGAATTCCAATTCCTATTGGGGGTCAGAGGCGACGTAAGGAGGAGCCTTGCATCCAAGGGCCACCTCACTAGGGTCTACGTCCCCTATGGGACTAGATGGTATGAGTACGGCATAAGGAGACTCAGGGAGAATCCGGAAGTGGCCAGCCATGTGGTGAAAGCCCTGCTAATGCCGTGGACTAATCGTAGATAGTTCCTATATCAAGTGCAGATACATCCTTCTTACTTCTGCAGCAACTCTTTTTCCTCGAAGAGTCCTTCCAACGCCAGTATGAATCGCCCTGATCCTCCACTTTTTTCCATCTACTACCATCACTGTTCCACATGAGAAAACTCTCTCTGGGTCGCATTCCAGACTTGAAGGGGTGCTGACTTCTCCCTCAGTAAGAGTAAGCCTGACGGTACACACGTCCTTTCGGACTGCCCACATCGATGCTATGTCCCCCGCCATCGCAGAATTTACTGGCATCTTGTCTCCAATCTCTATTCTAGTCACTTGCCAGTGTGATTCATCGTATTGGAAAAGGTCATCCTTCGAAATTTCCTCATCCCTATCGGACTCTATCGATGCAGAGAAGCTATCTGCGCCATCTGATAGAGTAGTCCTCACAGAAGTCGAGGAAGGGGGCCTAAGGCTAATCCTGTAGACCTTTGAGCAAGACACACACCTCACTAGGAGATCCTCTCCAGCTCCCCTTTCAGCCCTACTTAGGACCTCGTGCTCGGTCAGCTCTGAGCACTCAGGGCACTGTGCGACATCAGCCACTCCCTCGTCTCCGTCAGCCTCCTTCATGGCCTTACGGCCACCATGCCTCTCTTGAAGCCACCGAGCAGTCTATTTTCAATAGTGGAAACCTTTCCGCAAAACATGACAGGAGGTTCCAACGGCTTCGGCCTACCGCAAATGTCTGAGAGGGAAATGTTGGAAAAACTCCTTTCCGAGGACTCAGATAGGGGAGACACGGAGCCACTAATAGCATCCTCAATAGGGGAGCAGACCTTATTGATGGGCCTAAGAACAATGCCAAGATCAATGAGGGCCAGAATTCGAGATATTTCTTCCAGAGTGCCGGTTGGTGATGTTGTTCTTGTGGGCGGTGGCATCGGCCATCTTTCGGCATGGCTCCTAGACATGTGGTGCGGAGATCCATCCGAAGACGCTCCAGACAATGGCCGCAAGCCAGACTCTTTCATCATAGTTGAGGAGGGTGCCAGATTTGGAGTGATAATAGATCGCCTCATCAGGAGGTACGATGCCGAAAAATGGGCCAGAGTTGTAGGAAGTAAATGGTCCGAAGTAGTGGCCGAGGCAATGACGTGGTCAGCTGCTTCCGCATCCCTTCCCGAGTCAGCCAGGCCCTCCTCAATACCTACTGGGGTTCAGCTAGTAATAATCGACCTTCCAGATGCGGAAAGATCGATTGCAGCCAAATCAGCATTCGATATACTGGGACCAGGGGGTGTAATGATAGTGCCAGAACCCGAGGTCCCGACCGGTGATGTGGGAACGCCATCCGTTGGAGAGGAACCAACTGAGGCACAGAGGAAGGTGGCCTCTTTCAACGAGTGGATTGATTTCATAAAGTCGATAAGTGACCATCACACTTTGGCCTTTGTCGAGCTTACGGGAGGGACTCTTGCCGTCATCCGTCGGGCAGCTTGATCCTCTTTATCCAATCCCCCTCCTTCAGACTTCAGTGGGCCATTATTTACGACTGTGCCGGCATCGCTTGCGTTGCCGAAAGAATCGATCAATGATTTGACGCTCAGTAGCCCGTATCCATAGTGATCATCGTGCCCATCCTGCCCCTCCTTCATTTGCGAATTCTCCATGATCACGCTCTTTACTTCCTCGATCGCGTCCTCTCCGCCCTGCGCCCCCCCTCTCTGCAGCTCCGGGTGCGCCTGTAGCAAAATCGCGATTGAACCTGAGACCCAAGCAGTAGCTGCAGACGTACCGCTAGACCAACCCCACCAGACTCCATTGCCGACCCCACTAGCCATCAATACTGGAACTTCGTGCCCGGGGGCTACCAGTTCTGGCTTCTTGTCAGGATCCTGTCGAGGCAGTATGGGATTCGGCCAAAGCCTCCCGTCATTGTCCCCCTGGGAGCTACCGCTCCAAGTTGCGCCGGTCCTAGTAATCCCCCCCACGCAAATCACGTCCTCCACAGATCCGGGCGACTCTACGTCCCCATCATCATCGTCCCCATCGTTACCTGCTGCCGCCACGACAAAAACGCCGTCTTGAATGGCTTCCTCGACAGATTGCTCCAGTGCATCTGTGGTGAAGAGTCCGGAACCGATGCCCTGTGCGCCCCCCAGGCTTAGTGAGATGACCTCAGCACCCTCGTCAACACACCAATCGACCGCTTCAGCGATCACCGAATCAGTCCCGGAACCATCAGATCCAATCGCCTTTGCCACCATGAGCGAAACACCCGGGGAAACTCCTGTCAAACCGCCCTCTGCCACAATTATTCCTGCCATAGCCGTACCGTGCCCTTCGTCATCGTACGGACTTTCAATACCCGAGACAAAGTCGTTCCATGAGACTAAGTCTATGTCTCTGAGGTCTGGATGGCTAACGTCAATTCCCGTATCAACTATGCACAACTCGACCCCGCTACCATCAAACTCGGAGACTTCCTCAATCCCAGTCATGTCTCTATATTGGTCTTCCCAAGACAGTAAAGATGAGGCCGGGCCACCCAGTTGGACATCCTCGATCTGGGCCCAGGCCCAGAGTCCGATAATGAGTATGCTGAGAAAGACCACCAGTGTCGTTACAGCGCCAATGACCCATGGCAAAGCATCCTGAAATAAACTCCCTTCCTCTTGATCAGAAATTTCACTAGGTTGTTCAGTCAAAGTGTGACTGACTAACTCGCTCTCATGATCCATGTTGCCATCCTCTTGGTTCTCACCAAGCCTCGGCCTTAGAGAAGTGGCTGACCACGGTGGTGTTCGAGCTGCACGACGGGCAGACGACCCTCGAAGGCAAAACTGCCGCGCACTTTACACAGGCGTCCCCTGGCTTCCCCTGCCCACTGCAGTCAGAATTCGAGCAACGCACTTCTATCCTCCCCGAGGGCCTTTTCGTAACGGGAGTCTCGCCACCGCAGACAGGGCAGCTTCCCTGTATGCTACGAGCCACTGAAACGTTGCTCTGGCCTGCCACCTCCCTGGCTCTCGATGACCATATTTGATGATCCCCGCCGCCTAGCATGAAGTGTGGGTACCAGAGGATATGGAGCAGGAAGAAGTACGAAACAACCCCAGAAACAACGAATAATGCAGGAGTCCCAATAATCCCGCTATCATAGTCAAATGGCGGCCTATCCGCTATTGCATGTGATCCAGACCACGATACAACGTTGACGAGAATTCCCCAAATGGCAAGACTAGAACTCCATGCATGAAGTCGATGGTCATCCCATGCCCTCTCAACGACCCTCGGGTCAGGATGGGCATGCCTTTCTTCAACATGGATGTCTCTAGTCTCCACCACGGCCCTGTGGACCACGAACCAGGATACGAATAGCAAGACGAGATTGGCAAAAACTACTCCTCCCCAGTCTGCAATCTCCGAGTCAAACGGAAAATCAGGAGATCTCGTGTGAGAGAAGATGTATCCTAATTGAACGGCGAACATAGCCACAATTAGGAAGAAGAAGTTCTCTCTCATTATTGGAAATCTGATCCACATAAGTGCAATCGATGACGCCCATGCCATTATCGAAAGTAGTGCAAGCATCCTTGTCCATTCGTCCAAGTATAGGAAACCACTGTCCTCCCCGAAGATGCCAGACCTATCCCAGTCACCGCCACTCGAAAACTCGCCAATTCCGAAGTCCCACGATCCTAGGATGAGTGAAGCCGAGGCCAGTATTAGTATCGAAGCCTCATTGACTCCCCACATCCTCCTGGATGTTCTGACGTGGAACACAGCCTGGTGTATCAGGGTATCCACTATTCCGAGAAATTCGTACCTGCCACCAAAGCTGGTCAAGTGCTCGATTTCAGACAACCGCACCAGACTATCGGAAGCGGTATCGTCCTCGAGAGGCTCGAACGTCCCGTCTTCCATGGGCGTTGCCAAAGGTCCGATGAAATAAGGGGCGCGCAATATCGCAATCGCTCACTTTGTTTATTGCCTAGTGGCGCCGAGACGGAGATTTGAACTCCGGAGGGATGAACCCACATGATTTCCAGTCATGCGCAATACCAGGCTATGCGA
>DAJH01000048.1 GCA_002498925.1 Euryarchaeota archaeon UBA173
TACTTCACCTCATACAGTGAGGAAAGAGGGCGACAGTTGTGGTTCTACTGGGATAACCCGGGACCGATAATTGGGTGAAAATAGAGGCTCTCTAGCGGTCATAACGGTCTTAAGCACTCCTTCGTTGGAGTAGTAAGGTTCTGATGCGTGTAGAGCACGATGTGAAGCTTACTTTTGATGACGTGCTGATTAGACCTAAGCGCAGTACGCTGGTTTCTCGGTCCGATGTTACACTCGTAAGGGAGTTCAAGTTCAGGCACTCGGACACCACTTGGACGGGCGTCCCCATTGTCGCGGCCAATATGGACACGACTGGACTTTTCG
The DNA here is from genome assembly GCA_002498925.1 of Euryarchaeota archaeon UBA173. Lineage (GTDB taxonomy): Archaea > Thermoplasmatota > Poseidoniia > Poseidoniales > Thalassarchaeaceae > MGIIb-O5. The sequence goes on from DAJH01000048.1 coordinate 325, forward strand.
ATATAGCCAAGGTTCTACAGGGGCACAAGATGCTGACATGCCTGCAGAAGTTCTACTCTACCAGGGAATGCGAAGATGCCTGGTCTGACGGGGTCGATCCTGGCTTCGTGGCAATAACATGCGGCTCCACGGAGAATAGCTTCGAGCTTCTCAAGAGGAAGATGGCTACCAATGGGGGCACTTCCATGATTTGCGTCGATGTCGCGAATGGCTACAGGGAGGTCTTCCTCGAGTTCATCAAGAGTATCCGGGAGGGTTTTCCCGATTCTATCGTCATTGCCGGTAACGTCGCCACCAGGGAGATGACCGAGGCACTAATCCTAGCTGGTGCTGATATTGTCAAGGTTGGAATAGGGCCAGGATCGGTTTGTACGACCAGGAAGGTCGCAGGCGTAGGTTACCCGCAACTCTCTGCCATAGCCGAGTGCGCGGATGCGGCTCACGGACTCGGTGGGCACGTGATGGCCGATGGTGGATGCTCATCCCCCGGGGATGTGGCGAAGGCTTTCGCGGCCGGTTCAGACTTCGTCATGCTGGGCGGGATGTTCGCTGGGCATGATGAGTCGGGAGGGGAGCTGGTTGAGGCAGATAACGGAAAGAAGTACAAGTCCTTCTACGGCATGTCGTCCGCCAAGGCAATGGAAGAGTACTATGGAGAGGTGGCTAAGCACCGAGCCCCCGAGGGCAAGGAGGTGAGAGTCCCGTACCGTGGTTCTCTCGAGGACACGATCCAGTCCATACTTGGAGGGGTGAGGTCTGCTTGCTCATACGTCGGTGCGCGCAGGATCAAGGACCTTCCAAAATGCACGACATTCATCAGAGTCACACAGACTACCAACGAGGTCTACCAGAGATTCAACGTCGAAGAGTGAAGTCATACATCAAGAACGACTTGGGCGACCCACCCTGGTCCCTCAAATGAAGGGATGTCGTTACTCACCCCGGGTAGCAACTCGCCCGCTTCGACCCTCCTGAGGATGAGTTCGTGCATCGTCACTGCCTTGACCTCTATCTCCCTCTCAATCGAATCAGAGTCGACCCAAGAAACCTGTGAGGAAATCCTTCCATCTTTAATCGAGATTGAGTTTCCCACAAGCCACTTTTCTTCACCATCGCACCTGTAGAGAACCTCCTCCATCCACCTTACCATGCCCCGGGGTAGGTCATCGTCCACGATTGATACTGACCAGGTTCCTGTGTGCCTCAATAGAGAATTCACTGTTTCTGCCCCTGACTCTGAGAGCTGGATGGCCTGCATACCCATCGTAGCCTCCTCTATCGCCCCCTCCGGGGTGCTGGAAAATGCCCTGATGCCTATGTCGGCCGTAGTTGGAAGTATCCACCATGACATGCTATCGCTATCTCCAGTAAGTCCTATGGCATGAACGAAGCGGTCAGGAGAATGAGTCGCACAGCTCCCCCTGTGAGGGGAAGCTGGTTGGGTCCTTCGGGTGTGTATTCCACTTATTCTCGCACTTGTTGGTGAATCCATCTCCATCCGAGTCTACGTTCGAGTCGGCGGGGTCGAATGGATCGAATCCGAAGTAATACTCCCATCCTGCCCACATCGAGTCGTCGTCCTGATCCTGGTGGTATACTTCGGAACCGTCCTCCCAGATATCGCCGTCTGTGTCTGGATCTACGGGATTTGTGCCATTCTGGAACTCCTCGAAGTTGGTGTAATTCTCCAAGTCATTGTAGAACCTCTCCCCCTCCGCAGTTTGGGGGTCGATGTGACACTCTGAGTTCTGGGGATTGTTCCAACCCGGACAGTATCTATTCATCAGGTGAGTGCGATTGAGGCCATCGCCATCGAAGTCCTGTTGTCCGTCGTCGGTTCCGTCTAGATCCGAGTCTGGCATACGGGGGTCCATCGGCCCTCTAGCACCTAGAGCAGTGAGGGTGTAATTATCAACGAGACCGGACATTAGTGCCTCCTCGGAGTAAGTGACCTCCCAGCCATCGGGCAGCTTGTCGCCATCGGTATCGTCATCGACAGGATTTGTATCCCACCGGTCTGGTGCCTCCATTGCATTGAGTAGTGTGTCATTGTCTATGTCGAATGCCGAATCGGGCATTGATCCGTAGGATGGATCGAGTGCCCACCTGCCATTGGCGGGAATGTTGAATCCAGTGATGTTCATCTCCCACAGGAAATACTTGGGGTCCATCTGGCCGTCCCCATCCCTATCTCCGGAAGTCGAGAATCCAGTAAGGTAGTTGCTCCATACCCAACCCCCCGGGCCTAGGCCGCATTCAACTATGGAATCGCAGCCAGGCGGAAGCCACCAGTCAGTTACGACCCAGAGGCTGTGGCTCTTCGTATTCTGTTGGACTGAGAACACTTGCATCTCCCAGCCATCGGGTTGCATGTCCCCGTCAGTATCATTGTTCAGCGGATTAGTTGGTTGCTGCCATGGACGAGGGACGTATAGGACCTCGCCCCCGTCATTTAGTCCATCGCCGTCACTATCTGCGTTGTTGGCGTGGGTGATGTACTGATCTTCTCCATCAATCACCTCCTCGCCATCCTGTAAACCGTCATTGTCAGTGTCGAACGCGGATGCGTTGGTGAAGTAGACAGTGCCGTTCCAAACGAATCCGTCCATTGCCTCGGTGAAGTCCTCGAGGCCGTCTGAGTCAGTATCGCTATCTGTGGCATTGGTGAAGGTCGTGTAGTACTCCATTGAGTCCGAGAGTCCGTCCCTATCTGTATCGTAAGCACCG
>DAJH01000065.1 GCA_002498925.1 Euryarchaeota archaeon UBA173
ACACGCCCGTCTCCCGCAAAGCCTCCCCCCCAAGAAGCCTAGCGTCGAAAAACCCCCTTTTCCAACCCTATACATCCGATGCCATCAAGCACGAAAGGCACTCCGAGCAACCATGGACCAGGGAAACCCACTGCCGACGCCCTATGGCGAAGGTAGCGGTTTCGTGCCAGCGAACGAGAGGGCACTATCCCGGGCCATCGCAAGGAGGGACGCAGGCAGGAGGTTTTGGGTGTGGGCATCAATGGCTTGGCCCACACCAGGAATCAGGATGATGCTGTCCACAGTGGCCATCGTCTCCTCCGCTATACTTCTGGTGGGTTGGAGGTACTCTTCAATCGAGCTATCCATCATCAGCTTCGTCGGCCTCTCTGTAATGTACGTTCCAACGAACCTAGCAGCTTGGTATTCGTCGATGGTGGCAAGGGACAGACTGAGCCTTCGTGTCGAGGGGCACGCCTCAAAGGGTTCGTACCCCGGCTCAGAAAGGATACTCAATACCCTCAGAGATCGAGTAGTTAGAGAGAGAATCAGACTTTTCTCAGCGATGCTCGCGGCATTCTCCCTCAATGCCATCTGGAGCTTCAACCCTGGAGAGGTCCTGACTCCGTCTTTGCTCGCAGCGGCAGTTTTCTGTGGCGCTGTCTGCGTCCTGAACTCACTTATCCTAGAGGGCTCAATGCCGATGCGCACCAACGAATTCACTTTGCTCTCCCTTCATGCACCCACCTTGCACGACAGCACTCTAGACTCCGTGCTCACGGACCTGCTCAAGGCACACCTAGACCCACAGACAGCAGGCGAGTGGGATGAATGGCTAGACTCCTTGGAGGTCACCGTTCGAACAGGACAGACGCCGGTATCGGCCATCGAACACGTTCTCCAAGCTATCCACCTTGAGCACAGGGGAATCATCGACCAAGAGGGCCTCAGATCAGAAGTCAGGACGGTCTTCAAGATAGCTGCAACAGACTCCCTCTTTGACCCAGAATCAAAATTCAACATATCCTCTCTCAGGGCTCTCCTCGCACACACGCGTGCTTGGGGTCCAGGCATGTTCAGACTCATTGACAGGCTCCAGGAGTCGTTGGCCGGAGAGGCCACCTCCCCCCATGAGCTTTGGAGGCTAGATCTGGATCTCCCTCCTCGCTGCTCAGAAGGCCAGGGCGACCTTTTCGTCATGCTACATAATCACACCAGCAAAGACACCACGGTGGAAGTAGACATCCTGGCTGCTCAGGGAGAACCAGCATTCCAGAGCCTCAGGATAAAGGCCCCTTCATCAAACAGAGAGGCATCTTCAGGGCCACAGGGGGTCGCCTCTTTGGGCCGACTACTCGACAGGGCAGTCGTACTTTGGATAGGTTTGGCATGGTCAGACTCGGAATATGGCCCACATCCTGTGCAGGTCACCCTCAAGGGGGAATCAGGCGAGACACTATCATCCACCATAGTGCAGACAACACTGTCTTCGGGTGTCAATCCCGAAAGCGCTGCAGCCAGGATGACAGACGCTGCCGAGGCCGTAAGAAGGATAGCAATTCCGCTTGGCGAGTGACCTTCATTCCTTACCTCCGAAGCGTCACGTTCATGATACGTCCCCGTCTGGATAACTCTGGTTACTATGGAATCGTGGGGCGTTATCGTACTCGGCAGGGGCCCGGCAGCACTCAGAGCAGCTATTTCTGCGGCCGACTCCGGCTCCAGTCCAATAATTATCGACGGCGGCTCCGTGGGTTCTGGTTCCGGCATCGCACCCCTTTCGGGCTTGGCTGCATCAGTCAGCGAGACATCTCCAGCTTCTCACATAGAGGACACTATTTCCGCTGGAGGCGAAAAAACCGACAAGGAAGCGGCCGCAAGGATATGCGACCAAGCCGTAGTGACTCTAGCAGAACTCGAGAGATGGGGCTTAGTACTACGAAGGGACGATAGTGAACTACCACATCTCTCAGATGTCGAGGGGCATAGCGTACCCAGACTAGCGGGCTGTGGTGACAGCACAATGAGGGAGGTAACTAGGATACTCGAAGAGCAGGCAATCAAGAGGGGCATCACTAGGAGAACCGACATGCTTCCTGTTTCCCTTGTGATGGACAACGATCAGACTAGGGGCATAGTCGCACTGGACATAGAGACGGGCGAAGTCATAGGAATTCAAGCCAAGGCCGTGGTATTAGCCACGGACGGATATCAAGGGGTATGGTCCGATCCGGCAAACGGCGCAGGTACAGGGGCAGCCATTTCAGCAGGCGCAGGCATATCCCTCAAAGGAATGGAGAACGTCCCCATGCACGCTCTTACCGTGAGCGGAACGGATCTCTCCATCCCCATGGGGGTCCTCGGCTCGGGAGGCAGAATCAGGATGGAGTCGGGAGAGGACACAGACTCAGATGCGGTACTTTCCGGGGAGAGCTGCGTGCTTGATTTGAGGACAATGGAAAGGAACTCCTCAGATTGGTTCTCCCAAACAGCCTCCAGAGTCAGGAGTCGAACCGGGCTCGATATTTCATCAGAAGTTCTGCCTCTCTCTCCAAGCGTCTCTGCAACCACTGGAGGGGTGCCTGTAGACGAGAACGGAAGGGCGACTTTCAACGAGGGCAAGATGTGGTATACGGGGCTCTATGCAGCCGGGAGGTCCTGCTACACTGGGATGCATGGGTCGAAACCACTTCCAGGAAACGTGCTACTCGAAGACCTAGTTACCGGTAAGGCCGCAGGATCCCATGCCGCCAATTGGGCGTCAACTGCTTCATTCGGAGGAGCGGAAGAAATCTCCTCACAGGAGGAATCAACCAAACACAAGATAGACTCGATGTTCGGAAGCGAGGGAAGCCCCGTCGGCCAAGTATCCAGGGCCCTCTCATCCGTAATGTCGAACGTCGACGGAAGTGGGGAAGAGTCATCCATGGCCGTTGCCATGGCCGGAATCAACGAGATTAGTAATGCAGGAATAAGGGTGACCGACCCCTCTCGTTCGATGAACACGGAACTGTCCTCGGCCATCCGCTTGGAAGGACTCCTAACCATTGCGAGAACTATCGCCGACTCGTAGGTGTGTTGATGAGCAGAGAAAAGACAATTTTCACGAGAATCATCGAGGGCGAGTTGCCTTGTCACAAGCTGTTCGAAGACGAGTACGTAATCGCCTTTCTCGATATCCAGCCTCTGGCCAGAGGGCACACCCTGGTGGTCCCGAAAGAATCAGCCCCCTCCATGGACAAACTTAGCGCAGAGTCAGCTTCTGCATTAGGACGCTCCCTACCTTCGTTGTGCCGTGCAGTGATGAGGGCCACCGGAGCGACCGCCTACAACCTCCTGCAAAACAACGGAAGAGAGGCCGGGATGTCGGTCCCCCATGTCCATATCCACATCATACCGAGGTATCCCGACTCGACCCATTCATTCCTATGGGGGCCCGGGGAGATAGATCATTCAGAGGCATCAAAGCTCGCAGAAGCTATCTCAGCTACAATGGATTAGAATCGGTGCTTTCTCAACCATGGTCCCTTCTGCAACGCACATGGAAGGCGGCCAACAGGCGCCCGACCTCGACCCCGAGCTGTCGAGCGGAGCGATGAAAATCAATCCCAGAAAGCTCGAAAAGGTCCCATGGGAACACAGTGGGAAGCATCCTGGAAGCCGGCCGTTCTGGGCGATTCTCCTCTGGGCGGTCGATATCGCATGGTCGATAATTTTCAGGAAGGCCCATATCGACAAAACCCCCGATTCGGATGGAGGCACCGTATTCGCATCGATCCACATCAACGGGCTTGTCGACCCATTAGCCATAGTGAAATCACAGCGCAGGCCGTTTGTGAGCATAGGTAGGCACGACATAATGACAATGCCAGTCATTGGCTGGATGACAAGGAGGATGGGCTCGCAGCCAGTGATTAGGAGAGCGGAATTGAAGGGGGGTGTAAGCGACCCTGAATTCGCAGCAAAGATCAACCAAAGAAGTATGTTGACCATGGCCAACTGCATAGCATCTGGGCACCCGGCAGTGGTGATGCCAGAGGGAAAATCACACCAAGACTCGAAGCTACACGCACTCAGGACGGGAACACTGAGGTTCACCCTTAACGCGGCAAGCATAGCTCATGAAAAAGGACTCCCAGTGCCCGTGATTCAACCGGTAGGGCTACACTACCGATGCCACCATTGGTTCCGCACGGAAGCATATATCGAATTTGGCGAACCAATCGAGATACCAATTGTAGACGACTCCCTCCACAGCGCGAAGTTGGCCGATGGCGAGTGGACAGAGCCGCCCGCTGAACATGTGATCCCTCTTCGAGATGAGCTCTACGAGAAACTATCCGTAATCACACCAGACGCCCCGGATTGGGAGACCTACAGGGCATGGCATCTTCTTGGCCACCTCGCTGCGATAAAGGAGGGAAGGAAGATCCCATCGTACAAGGACGAGGTCCTGGCTGCGAGAGAGATTAGGGAATCAAATCCCCCTGAGGCCGTACTCGAAAGTGCGAAGGAGGCGGCTGGGATTCTGCACTCCGTAGACCTAGATGCCCGAGCGCTCGACGAATCGGCCAAGATAGCACAGAAAAGGGCGATCGGAGAAGGTTTGATTGGGGCATTACTGATGATTGCAACAGCACCCATAGTCATCATCTCCTCGGGCCTCCAAACTCTGGCGGGTTGGTACATGGGGGACAACTCGGACGAAGGAATCGATGCTAGGACCACGCATCACATGATTGGAGGGGTGTTTTCGCCTCTACTTTTCTGGCCAATCACGTCTCTCGCTTTCACCCTGCTATTTTCCCTATCGAACCCGATTGTCGAATTTTCTTGCGCCTTCCTGTCCATACTGGTCACGAACCTTATTTTCCTCAGGGGATATGATTTGTGGACCGACTTCAGAACCTCCCTAAGGCGCGTTGATCTGGCCCGTTCAGACAACGGCAAGAGGCTCGAGGAACTCCTGGCAGAGATAGAACCGCCACTAGTCGTTCTCAAATAGGGCCTGCTGCTCCAAAAGCAACGTGGACAGGACAGAGGCTACCGCCGCAATAAGGGAATGGCTTCAGAATGAGAGCCTGGAAGCTAGGGACGTCGACGACCAACAGGCGACCCTGCACCTCCACGTCAAATACCCCCCGACCAAGAGGGGCCACCTGTTCAATATCGTAATTCCCAAGAATAGAAATCTCGTCTTGATATATTCTGTTACCAGGGTCGATGAGGGACAGCAGGACGAGATGAAGGGCCTTTCCAACAACGAGCCCAATGACTGGAAGGATTGGCTCCATGAAACTAGACTAGACCTCACTAGGGCCGACCTAGATTGGGTCCTCCACGTAGGGGGAAAGTCCGAGGGCGTATCCGGGCCGCTTCAAGCCTTCAACCTCTCAAGGCCCATTTGGTTGGACGGCCTATCCCAGAACGAGTTCATGCACACAATGAGGAGAGTGTGGCTCGCCAAACTCTCACTAATCCACAGGATAAAGCACCACTTCGGAACTGGAACCGGTAAACCAGGGCCGGTGGACGACTGGGCGAAGAAGAAGACCCGGAACGGTCCAAGAGCGCAGAACAAACCCCCTGAGCCAAGCCCAGTCGATATCGACGAGACGGGAGGGTTCGGGCGAGATTTCGATCCCGCCGATTGGGCCTGAAACAGTATTTCGGCAGATCTGCCCCCTCCCAGCAAGTGACCGCTGGCCGTCGGGGTTAAGTATTGAGAAAAACCAAACGAGACCGTTACAGCACAGTTAGGTGAGTAGAACATGGACAGAGCAAAGTCGAGAAGCAGCATAACAATGGTACTACTGATGGTTCTCAGCACGTTCGCGGGCTTGGGCACTCCCTCGGTCATGGCGAGCGAGATAGTCATGACCGATGCGATCGAAGTCACCCCTGGTGGAACATTCAATGATAGGATGGTCGCAGTTGATGCAGACTCCCTAGGAAACACCCATTTCGTTTGGAGCAGAAACACTCAGCATCTGTATTACAAGATGCTCGATGCGAGGGGAGAGGTGCTGATCGACGATACTCAAATCTCAGATCCTGGAGCCCACAGAGCTTGGCACCCGGACATCCGGGTAGATCACGCGGACATGGTACACATCACCTGGACCGACAAGGCAAACCAGTGGGCGATCATGTATACGCTTCTGGACCCCTCATTAGATGACCAAAGTGGCGACCAGACCACCGACGCAGCAATCTCGATAATTGGAGACTACGAGGTTTCCCTGCATCAGCAGAACAGGGACTGGCCAGCAATAGATGTTGACTCCGAGAATGACCCCCACATAGTCTGGCAGGATTCATACGAGCCCCTCGACATGTACTACCAGCAGCCACAGATTTACTACAAGATGCTGGAGATAGACGTACCAGCGAGAACAGCCATCATAGCCATAGACGAAACCCTACTCACTCCGATCATCGGCCACAAGGGGCACCCCGACGTCGCTGTCGATTTGGACGACTTCGTTCAGGTAGTATGGGATGACACGAGGGGGGGCAAGGTGGAGATGGTAGCCCCAATCGACACATCCGGCTCAATGAATGCAGAATGGGCGGACATGTGTGCGGTGTTCTACGGGGGGTACTTCGTCAGTGGAGGGTACTTCGAGGGCCTCAAGCCAATGCTCGTGAGAGCAAACATGACCGTCTACGAGACTCTCTATGCACTCAGTGGCAACTGGCCCAGTGCATCTCAGAGCGGCAACTGTGCTAATGCCTACCAAACAGGCGGCTCCGGAAGTCAGGGACCAAGGACAACCCCTCTCGGGAATACCCCAGGAGACGATTCTGGTGGCATCAGATACCTCACTGAGGTCGTCTACAACAACGGGGCAGTCAACCTCCCTCAAGACGGTGGATACTACAGTGAATTCTGGGGCCCGGCGTCTACATGGGCCTGCCTCTCTTGGTATGACAACGCAGGACAGGTACCAGGAAACCCACCCACCACACTAGACCACAAGTGGAATCCAAACGCTACTAAGATAGTCATACCAATCTCAGACGAGGGCCCATATGGAGGGGACCCAGCACAGCAATCAGACGACACACAGAGCATCAACGAGGCCCATGACGCCTGCGTGCGAGCAGGAGTCATACCCGTTCCATTAGTCGCAGCCGGCTTCGGATCCGCTTCCTCGGATGTAGGATCTCACATGATGGATCTAGCGGCCTGTCCGAACGGATTCGTCAGCCTGAACGCTAGGTCTTGCCCTGGCTCGACTACAAGGCTAACCCACGCCGGAGGTCAGATGTACAGCTTCCCGACCTCGTCCAGCAACTCTGCCGAACTACAACTGATGGTAGAGGCCCTCGTGTATCTGGCTACCAACAATTCGAGGGAGATATTCATGTCCGTATTGGACCCCAGAGCCCTCCTAGAAAACCCATGGCCCGGTTGGACAAAGGGTGATTCTGGAACCGAAGTAGACAACACCGCTGACAGGTACATACAGGACATCGGACCATCACTAGACTACCAAGGCTATGGCCACTTGGTGGTAGTGAACGATACCAGGATTACACTGAACGACGCATTCAGCCTCCATCCCGCTATAGCTGTAGACACCTCCGGAAACACCCACGTGTCTTGGATGGATGGACGTGCATACGGCTTCGACATCGACGTCAACTACGAGGTGTACTACACCAGACTCAGACTAAGGGGGGCACAGGAATGGGACGGCGTCCCCGAGGGACTCCCCTCATATGGAATCAAGCAGATCGCAGATGCTGCTATATCGACAGTCGAGGGACTAGAGGGAATAACTACTCAGAGGCCGTTTGGAGCTAACTCACACATGCCCGCAATTCTGACTGACTCGTTCGACAACGTGCATCTAACATGGCTAGACAACGGCAATGAGTCTCAGGGCGAGACAGTGATGTACGCCAGACTAAATCACACCCACGACTCACATCCGAATGGGTTCCCAATGAACTCAATCGCTTCCTCGGTGATAGATCCCTGGGAGAGAATACAGGTAACCGAGTGGCAGTCCGATAAGCTAGGGCCTAACTCGCCAGCCACACCTGATTTGGGTCAGCCACCAGCCTTCGCCAATGACCTGGGAAGTGGTGCACACGTCGCCTGGTCTGACAACTACAAGTGCGAAGACACCAACAATGGCGGTAGGTATACGCTGTGCTACGTGCACATCCTAACTGGATTAGTTGAGGTAGCCCTAGGGGAGACCGAGACTTACTACCACACGATAGAGCCAAGCGGCCAGACAATGTTCAACATGTCCATTTCAAACCCAACCCCCGGGCCAGTTGAGCTTGTTTCCGACACTTTCTTCGTATCCATGGAGGGAGTCCCAAATAACTGGAGTGCCACACTCTTCTTCTCCACCAACCACACGCCGATTTTCCCATCCACTCCCGTTTTCCTCAAGGGAGGGGAACTCGTTCCGATATACATGAGGGTTCGTGCGCCCACGATATACCAAGCTAATGAGGACGAGCTGGCAACGATCGTTATTTCGGCACTGTCGAACAAGGATCCTGCGATTAGAGACGAACAGATTACTCTGACTCTCATGGATGTAGTCCACGGCATAGAGCTTGACACAAGCCACTATCAAGCAGACGTGGAGCAAGGGCAGAACGCAGTATTCTCGATATCAGTGACCAATACGGGCAACGTTTACGATACATTCGCATTCTATGATCCTGCGACCTTGGAAGGACAAACTGAATGGGCATTGCCGTTCGGCTGGGGGATAAGTTTCCCCACTTCATTATCTCTTGATCCGGGCCAGTCTGTGACTAGGAACCTACAGGTCAGCGTTCCAACCTCACAAGAACCAGGCACCTTTGTCATATACCTCAAGGGATGGTCAACCGGCGAACCGGTATTGTCCATCGACAGAGGGACATTTGACGTACTTGAGCTCTGGATCAATGTTTCAGTCAAGACTACTGGCAACATTGTCTTCAATCTCGGTGACACCACGCAACATATACTTCCAGGAGAATGCTCCTCTTTCGATATCGAAGTAACCAAGCACTTCACTCCTGGGCACTTGGTATTCACCACTCCAGGCGGGCCAGACGAGAGGCCATCTGAAATCTCCGAGTCGACATGGAGATACGATAATTGGATTGTAGATCTAGACTTCGAGAACGCCCCTGGGGGCAATGGTATCGCGGACAACGCACCGAGGTACTGGGCCGTAGTCGATACTCCTTACACGGTCACGGCACTAATGTGCGCTCCGTACAACGCCACGGCGGGTCTTGGAGAGTCGGTCACCGTCAGAGCACACTTGGACGGGGCACCGCAAGTCAGGGACACAGTGGTTTTGGTTACTAATGTGAAGCAAGTATACGATTTGGAGTCCGCTGTGCCCGAGACCATCCTGTCCCTTCACCCAGGGCAGGAGTACGAGATGCCGACGACAATCGAAAACATAGGGAACGGGCCAGATAGGTACGACATCACAATACAGTCAATCACAGACTCATTCGGCGCATCGCACGTCTGGGACGTCTACATCCCCCGGATACTCTTCGAGGAGCTTGACAGAGATGAAGCCCAGACAATACCAATCGTCGTGAACGTGCCCGAGAAGACTCTAGCAGGGCAGTACACAATGGTTCTACAGGTCCTGAGTGAGGAATCTTACGAAGGGACTAGGATACGCGACTCAGTTACCCTCCAGATAGAGATAGTAGAATTCCATGACATGAGAATAGTTCTGGACCCTGCAGTTGAGAGCAAGATCAAGACAACTGCACCTGGGAGGATAGTCAGGTTCGTGATGAATGTCACTAACTTCGGGAACGTCCCGGACCAGCCCACCTTACACAACCACACTCAGGATGGTGCCGGTTGGGACGAGCAAGCTGGTCTGAACGCACTCGAGAATTGGCAGATAAGGTATGCGATACTCGAGAATTTCGAATCAGAGTTCCCTACAGAGGTCCTGTGTGGAATACAGGAGACTCTCAGTGACCCAATACCCAGTGAGCCTTGCTACAAATCAGCCGCCGAGGTCCTGACTCTGCCCATGATGGAAGCATACACCACGCTAAACATCGTTGTAATCATAGAGATTCACCCAGAGGCCGCATTGGCAAACAGGGAGATCGGAATCAAGGTGCTCTCATCGCATGGTTCGAAGGAAGCCGGGGGAGATCATGACGAGACTCCGATTTGGGACGACTCGTGCACTATCGATATGAACGGAGACGGACTGCCTGACAACTATCGTCCGAATTGTGATACCAACGAGCAGGTGATAGAACTCAGGCTAAGGGCACCAGATCTTGAGGTTATGACAGCTCGAGCAGAGGTTCTGAAGGGCGACGTGGGCGACATGCTTTCGGTAAACGTACAGATCAGGAACATAGGAAACGCACACGCCACGGACGTCAATATCGTGCTTTGTGCCGGCCAGACCGAGAAGAACATCGAAGACGATGGCTGCAAGGAGGAGAACATAGTCTACAGACAGGTAATCGAGGCTATAATGCCCAACTTGGATGACGAAGACCCTCCAACCATCACATTGCTCTACATGGTCGAGGCAGGAACCCATGACGTTGTGGTCGTGGTTGATCCGGACAACATCATCGTCGAGACCAACGAGGACAACAACGTAATGGCAGTCGAAGATGGAAGGATGGGCTCGAACCTAGGATTCCTTGACGTCGGCGTCGAAGTCATCGTGCAGTATTCGGTTCCAGGAATCATCGTACTGGCGACGTTTGCCCTCTTCGGCATAGTCGGCGTAGTCATGTACGGAAGAAGGATGGAGGCTCTACAGCGATACCGTGAGAAGAGCAGCCTAATGGCCAACATGAGCGACGACGACCTACGCTTCTAGGCTCACTTCGCCATCCACCATGGAAGGGGCGTACCGCGATCCGCAGCCACCAAACTGCCTCTCTCGGCTGCGAAGTCCCTGAGTAGGCGCTCCCTCAGAGAGTGCATCATCTCCTCGGCGTCGTTCGACTGTATCCTCATGGACTGGGCGAAAATATCCAGATCCAAAGGCCTCCTAGGTTGAGCCATCAGAGAATGCGCCAGCAAACGCTCTTCATAGCTCCCAAGGCCCTCATTCACGCTCGGCGTCACCTTGCTCATGACATGTTGGTGTAGAGCAATTACAGCATCACGCCGCTCGTCGATCATCTCTAGGCTGGCATCTAGCTCTGCCAATATCTGTATTGCCTCTGCCATGGGCAACCTCCT
>DAJH01000040.1:0-43805 GCA_002498925.1 Euryarchaeota archaeon UBA173
ACCGAAATATCTCCTCCGTATGCATACTCATCAGGCACTAGCGACTCTACTGTTTTCGTAACCGGAGCGCTATCGCTTATCTTGGAGCTCTATGGTGGAGAACTAGCCAATGAAGATGGCCAGATAGACTCGGAAGGTATGGAACTGGTGAAGAGGGCGCTTGCTAACTCAGCAGTCAGCGAAGACGGGTCTGACGGTGCTCACGACAGTAAATTGGGGTACGGCAAACTAGATGCATTTGAATGGGCCTCAGAGGTCGCCTTTGAGCTCAATTTGAACTAGAAATGCATTCTGAGAGCGCATTTTTCAACGGTCCCGCCATACTCATTTCGACCCTATGGTTAAATCCGCTCCCGACACCCCACGTGCATGGCCCGCGGAGAAAGAACACGAAGCTCCCTATTGGTATTCCTAATGCTAACAAGCGTATTCGTTTCTCTCGTGGGTCCGGCGACCCCTGTGGTTGCGGCAAATGATACCACCTCAGGCACGATTTCGGGAACCGAGGTATGGCAAGGAAGTCACGACTTGACCGGTGACGTGGTAGTCTCATCTGGAGCGAAGCTGATAATCCAGCCGGGCACTACCGTGACATTCCCTAATGGTACCCACTTGGATGCCAGGGGTAGCATCTGCATAGGGGCATCTTCATGCGGAGCCAGTGGCAATGCAAATACAGCCCAAAAAATTACATTCAGGTGGACGGAACCATCGAATTCTAGTGCTAGGGGCGAGTGCTATGGGATGTCAAACGGTAATGAGGAAATATTCATTGAAGACCCATCTTGCTTCGAAGGAGTTCTCATTAGGGACTCAATAGACCTCTCCCAAACCGCGATCAGATACCTAACCATAGATGGGGCATGGGGGATACCCTACTACATAGATACCCTGAATGAGTTCAGATACGGTGCCTTGGTCCTAGATGGTGCCAGCCCGACCCTCAGGGAGATGGAGTTCACAGATGTCAATACTAGCAGCGTCTTGACCACCAACCTCGCTCAGCCCAGATTCATTGGGGGCGAGTATGTGGTAGGGAATGACGACGAAAGTGGCGTAGACGGTTCGGCTGTCCAGATATACAGCTCAGGAACCCCAGTTACTCCCCTGATTATGGATTCACCCACCCTCGTTGGTACAGACAGGGGGTGCGGACAGAGGGACGGAGGAAGGCCAACTGTCTGGGTCCAAGACGCTTTCATTGAGATTGATGACGCCGATATTTCAGTAGGGGACTTCGGTATTTCACTCAGATACTCGTCTGGCTCGGTCACCAATTCTTCAATTAATGTAAATTGCAATGGGGTTGACATATACAGCCTCAAGAGCGTCGGAACGTCTGATTACTACAACATAGTAGCTAGCAATGAGATAACCACTGGCGAAGGGACCCCGGTAACCGCCTATGGAGGTGCCCATGCCGATATTTACGATAACGAACTATCGGGGGCTTCCGGCGGCTCCGGAATTGCGGTGTACTCTAGTTATGCGAATATTCAGGATAACGATATTGGCCCAATTGGCGGTTGGAACGGGCTTTGGATGCTCGGATCATTCGACGTAATAGCCGAGAACAATACCATACATGACGTAGCCAAGGAGGTCGTCTTAGCTGGCGAGTATGGGAGTAATGCCCCCGCGCCGTCTGCGGCCAGGGCATATCTCGCAAACAACACACTCTCGACAGATGGGACTGGTGCATGCTCCAGCATGACTCACTTCGATGGCGAATTCACTTGTCCCGCGGTAATGGCTTTCAGGTCAGGCTTGACGATGTACGACAATGTAATCAATGCCGCAGGTGATGCTGATGGAATCAGGGCAGTCGGGGCTCTTCTGGATATCAGGAGAAACACCTGGAATGTCCCGTCCACTGGTGCTGTGATCAAGCACTTCAATACCGGAAACGCGGGTTCTCAGCAGTATGGAACCCTTGGATTCTTCACAGAGAACTCTTGGAATGGCGTGGACATGACCTACAATGTCACCAAGAGCGCAGTAACAGTACAGTCTGAGACAATCCCAAGTGCTTCGGCAGGAGGGGATCCTGTAATCCTGTCATGGCCCGACCAGGAAGCCTGGCCGGCTAACCAGTTCCAGAACGCAATAGTTCCCACGGAAGTTCAGGAGTGCGCACTATGCGACAATCTGACTCCAAGGAACTTCCCTCTTGCGATAAGTATGGACAACAACTCCACCGTATTCACTTTCGCAGCACTAGCAAATCTTGATCTTTCATCGATATTTATCGAGACTCAGCCAACTCCCTATGCAGTCCAAGTTCGCAGGGCTGAGCTGGTCCGTTACCAGGTATTGGTGGAGGGTGAAAGAGTAGCAGGGGCCGGAGTCCTTGTAGAGGATGCCCTTGGAAACGATCTTTACGACATCGAAACCCTCGATGACGGATACACCCCGTGGTTCTCACTGCCCTCTGATTTCCATCTGGATTTCAGGGGCTTGGGAGGGGGAGACAATCCCGATGGATATGCGAATGATGAATTCGAAGACTCTTGCACGGACGGGATTGACAACGATGGTGATCTCGTCACAGACACCGATGATCCAGATTGTGACTATGCCGCGGGAACTCGTGAGCTTTCACTATACAGGTACACAGCCTACAAGTTCGGCTCAGGCTTGGACAGAGGGGAATTCACACTTGAGGACTCTTCCTATCAAGGGACCGCAGAACTGCTGAATCTTGCTCCTTCTGTATCTGTGTCACAAAACGAGGGACACTCGTTCAGAAAGATTGTCAATATCACCGGCAATGCCCATGACGGCGTCCTCGCAGCATTCTATCAGACCGATGAGCTAGCTCAGTGGGATCAGAAGGGCTACGTCCACTCCGTCGAGGTCAAGGACCCATTCACTGGTGACTGGGATAATGCTCTTGTGGCGACCGACTCCTCTGGAGCGGGAATGGGTGAAGTCACTCGTAACAACCATCCGTTCAAAACGTGGTTCTACGAATTAGACATGTCTAGCATGGCAGAAGGGGACTACACATTCGAGTTCAGATCCTTTGACGGAATCACCCATAGCCCCATAGTTGGGATTACCATAAAGCTCAACACCCAGGCTCCTACCATTTCCGTTACCTCTCCAAGCTCGATGTCAACACACTCAGACGATAGTGTCACATTCGAAGGCACGGCTTACGATTTCTATGGTTGTCCGGAGCAGTGCAGTATGGATGTGGAGGACATATATTTCCAGATTGTGGGTCCAAATTTCCAGGTTATCACACCCGTAAGCGGCGGACCCGACTGGTCATGGACTTGGGATTTCGGCGGGCAGCCAAGGGTCAATGCTCAGTACACTTTCACAATCTGGGCTTCAGATTCAGATTTCTGCGTAGGGGTCATCGACGAATGCGAGGCAACTGTCCTCACATTGAATATTGACAATTCGAATACGGCTCCATTCCTTAGTGTGACCTCTCCCCAAAATGGGGACAGACTAGCTGTCTCCGAGACTTCAGTCTTCGAAGGGGTCGCTAGGGACTCGGATGGCACCATTACCAGGGTCGATGTTGAGGTTCTCGATATAGCGAATGGCTACATCAACGTCCACTCGGACGCAATCACCGATTTCGCTTCCAATGGGGCATTCAGCCAGGAGTGGAACTCGATGGCCCTCAGGCATAATGCAGAATACCAAATCAGGATGAGGTCATACGACGGATTCGACTACAGTGAGTGGATTGAATTTCAGATAACTGCGGACAATCCTCCCGATGCCGGCAACAACCAACCAGTATTCGACTCAAGTGACTGGGTTGATGAGATCACACTCTATTGTGAATTGGACTCACAGTCCCAAGATAGGTGTACGCTGGCGGAGATTGATCTGATGCAATACTTCAGTGACGCAGATCAGAATCAAGAACTGATGCTTTCCGTTTACGACAACGAGGAGCTGACAAGTGATGATGAGTATGGAGTAGTGTTCAGTATCGCTTCAAATGGGGAGGCAACCTACAACCCGATAACCATGTCATTCTACGATCCAGAGATATCTGGGTGGTCCTTGGATGGAGTTATTTTCGTAGCCTCTGATCCATTCGGATCCAAGGCAAACTCACTACCCGTTTCGATAAATGTGATTGGATTGTCTTTCGTCGTAAACGAGCCCGAAGATAGCAGGATTGGCGATGATGAGATTGCAATCTTCACTGGTACTGGACTCCCTGGCAAAACTGTCACAGCTACCATCGGAGGAAATCCGGTAAACAACACAGTAATCTCAAGCGACTCAACTTGGCAGATGGGGATACCTGGATCTAGGATCTCTGGCTCTGCAACCCCGCAGTTCAAGTATGGAGGGGAGACTTACGAGCCCGGATTCAAAATCACAGTGAGCGATGATGAAGGCACTGGCATTGGTGTAATGCTGATTCTAGGCGTGGTAATTTTACTTGGCGCGATAGCTGCCTTTGCCTACTTTTTCGTGGAAATTGAAGAGGAGGATGAGGCAGAGGACTCAACACAAGTAGTTGATTCGGAAGAAAGGGAGGAAGACCCCTATTCCCGGGCCAAGTCCGAAGAGGAAGCTCCATCTACACAGAATGAACGCTTCCAGAGTCATGCCGATCACCCCGGATGGCTGTGGGATACAGTCGATCAAGAGTGGGTCCCAGAGGATTCTCAAGCATGAATCATCCATAGGTCGTTAATCACGAACATTCTTGAATGAAACTTGTCGCTAGTAACACCATGACTTCCGTGCCTGCATCCAAACCAGGGGTTCAGGAACGCATTCTACTGCACCTCAGAGACTACGTCGATCACGCCGACAAGGTAGAGGTCCCGTTCGCACTTTCCCAGATGGGAATAGCAAATGCCGTCTCAATAGCAAGGTCAAACGTCCCTCGTGCAATTTCCGGACTAAGGGATCAAGGATATCTAATTGAAAGGCAGGCGCATGTCACTGGGGTCTCGAGAAAGAGAAAGGCGTATTTCCTCACTGATGACGGTGCCAAATTGGCTGATGACATATGGTCAAAGGTCGGCATGCAGATAGTCAGGGTCATCGGACACGACGGTAGGTCATCCACAATGGAACTTCAGAAGGCGCTTGAGTCGACAGAACTCCCCCTTAGGCACGTCGATGTAATTAGGTATCTAGACGACTCTGGGACGATTGATTTCTCCTCACTATCATCGGATTTGATTGAAAGGGATCTTTCAAAACACATAGAGAAACAATTGGTAACATCTCTAGGCGACCTACCGAGGACTAGGAAGTTCTACGGTAGGGAAAAGGAACTAGAGAACATGGTCAACCTATTGGAACATCAGTCAGGATCAATTTTGGTCCCGGGGATTGCCGGGATAGGTAAGACCGCCCTTTCGGCCAAACTGATTGAGAGATTCACTCATAGGAGGAATCTGCTATACCACAGATGTCAGGATTGGGACGGGGCTAGGGCATTCCTCGAAGCAATGGGTGAGTGGATGTCCGCAATGGGCAGTGACGACCTTTCGGATTATCTGGCATCGACCCCTGTCCCTCAACCACAGATGGCGGTCAATTTGATCGCCGAGGGTTTGGATAGCGCACCATCGCTAATCGTCATTGATGACTTGCACAAAGTCGGCGACGAGACACTTATCTCAGTACTTAGGTCATTATCTGTAAGAATTCCAGAAATCGATGATGTCGGACTAGTGATGTTCTCTAGGTCATACAGAATGGTAGTCCCTGAGGCTGACTCTTCTGGCAGGATTGTAACTCTGGTAATGCCTCTAGATGGCCTCGATCAGGAAGCAAGCAGGCAGATACTGACGGCCATGAAAGATCTTGAGATGCCCCAATTCCTTCACATCCATAATCTCTCCAGAGGTCACCCTTTAGTCCTCGAACTGATTAACAGAGGAAGTGTTGGAGGGACATTCCACGAGACCCTCGAGACCTTCGTAGAAAAGGAGATTTTCAGCAGACTCTCAGGAGCAGAAAAAAGAGTTCTGGGTGCAATTTCCGTTTTCAGGGAGCCGATGCCACTGGAGGCAATTAGCGGCGTTGATGCCGAGACCGATCTACTCGATGACCTTGTTGAGAAAGGTCTTGCGAGACAGGCGGACAGTGACAACTACGATGTTCACGACCTAGTCAGAGAATTCCTAACTAGGTCCATGGACGACTCCCTAAGTCAGATTCTCCATGCAAATGCTGTAGAGTGGTACAGGACTAGACGCGAGACTCCCTCTCAAAGTATCGAGTACATCCACCATCTCCACATGTCGGGCGACACAGAAGGTTTGGCTGCTGCACTATCGGAAGAGGGGCATGCATTGGTCAATTCGGGACACATCGAACTTCTGGGCATCCTGAGATCCTTAGAAGTCTCAAATTTCGGCCCTAGGACAAGCTTCGTGATACACGAGCTCAGAGGGGATATTCTGTCCATTCAAGGGAAGTGGGAGCAGGCGGTGGAGGAGTATGACCTTGCTATGCCACTTGCATTGAAGCACAAGATGACATCACCACTGGCAAGACTCCTCTCATCCAGAGCAGATCTTGCTGTCAAGAGGGGGCAGATGGATGAGGCACTTTCCCTTCATAGAAAGGCACTCGAGATTCAGATTTCAGTAAGGGATGCCTTGGGTGCCGCGAGGTCTTACAACAACATGGGATTCATTTTCAGACGTCAGCGTGATAACAAGAAGGCGCTCGAGGTATACGGTAACGTCGAAGATCTCCTGGGGGCAGAGGATTCTCCCGATTTGACTGAGGCTAGAATCAGGCTTGCTTCTGCATTCCTCGAGATGGGCGAGATGGACAGAGCCAGGGATCATGCAATGATCGCCCACGATGAGACCGAGGAGAACGAGCAAGTCAGGTTACATGCCAGATCTAGAGCGGTCTTGGGTAGATACTATGCAAAAATCAAAGATAACGATTTGGCCATGCACCATTATTCAGGGGCACTCGAGATTCTTTCGGACCAGTCAGACCCCCATAGCGCAGTAGAGGTCGAGATGCTACTCGGACAGGTTCTAAGTGACGCTGGTAGATCGGAAGAGGCTGCAGAACACTATCTCGATGGACTCGCACTAGCAGAGGCTAATGATTTCAGAATGATGCAGGGCGAGATACTGTCGAGACTCGGTGAGGTGGAAAGTAATAGATCGCAGAGAATGGACTACCTTCAGAGGTCATTAGTCGTATTCAGAGAATTGGGCGCCGTCCACAGAATGAGGGACGTCCAGAATGCGGTTCACAAGGTCGTCATGGGACATTAGGATAGCCCAGTTATCCTTTCAGGCTCACTTTGCCCCAACCAATGGGTAAATTCAGGACCACTCTGTTTTGAAATTGATAGGTCCCCTGTAAATGAGTCACAAATCCTCATCAGTACCTCACTTTCGGCCAAATGTGGCCTATTGTTATTCTCGGAAAGGTGACAGAGAACCACGCTCTCAAGTCCCTCATGCATCACCTCATTCAGAATCTGTCCAGTTTGGGTATTGGAAAGGTGACCCCCCCTCCCTGTTATTCTTCTCTTAAGAGAATCCGGATATGGTCCGCCCACAAGTCTCGAATACTCATAGTTCGCCTCTATCGAAATATGTGAGCATGCAGATAAGTGCTTCTTGAGCTCGTCTGTCGCCTCTCCAAGATCGGTGACTATCGAAGCCCTTTTGCCCTCCGATGAACGCGCGATTATTGCAACATTGTCAGCGTCATCATGCGGTACAGGAATAGGTAGGAGGCTCAAATCCCCTCCTGCCTCTATCCTCTCTAGATCAGAGAATTCAGTGAAATTCTGATGATTGCCCCACTCCATCCTTCGGGCGGTCTCGGCATTGCTCATTAGGGTCGATGCCCACTTCTTGGAGGCACGAGCCGCAGACCCCGAGTGATCCGAGTGATGGTGTGTCACTACAATAGCATCAATTTCCGAGGACTTAACCCCAATCATATCCAATCGCGACTCCATTCTCTTCAATGAGAAACCACAGTCTACCAGGACCTTCGATTCATCCGTGGACAGGAGTACTGAGTTACCACGACTCCCGCTACCAAGGTGAGTAATCTCCATCGTTATTGCCTAGTCCGCCCGAGGTAAATAGACCTTTGAACAAATCCGTCAAAGACAGCCCCTAATCAGTAATTCAGGACATTACTGGCGCCACCATCGATCAAAATATCCGACCTTCCGTCCGAACGACGCTCCATCACCATGATAAGTCAGTCAAGAACGCTCAAAGCCGTCTAGATGGGGCTATGTCATGAGGCGAAAGCAGACTGCGGCATTCATCACGCTACTTCTACTCAGCAGCCTCGCCTTTGTATCGCAGACCCGACCACAGTCTCCGGTCTCTTCCACGGACCCCACAGAGGCATTGGGTGGAGCCCCTCCAGCCACTGACGCGGATGAAGATCAGATACCCGATCAGTATGAATCAATACACGGCATCGTAGTGGTAATCGACACTCCCGACGGCAGTGTGAATGTCAAGGGCTTAGACATGAATAATGGTACTGACAATATGACGGATCACGATAGGGATGGCGCGCCTGCACTTTTGGAGTATTGCTGGCCCTACACTCTGGACAAGTGCTTCACAGATCGTCTCTCTCTGACAGGCAAACCCCCTGAGTTAACTGAATCTGGAAAGAGGGAGTATCTCGATCCCACTAACTCGGATTCTGATGGTGATGGCCTTCCAGATGGATATGAAATTCACATGTGTACAGAAGGGGGATTGGGATACATCAACGCTTCGAACGCGTGGACTTGTCTTTGGTTCGACCCACTGGATCCCTCTGACGAGGTCGAGGATATTGATCGCTGCCAGGATTTCACCTTTGGATGCGGGGATGGATTCGACGTAAATCGAGATGGCTCTATCGACGTCACGGAGAGCTATACCAACTCTGAGGAGTACTCCTTTGGAATTCCCGAAGGTTGGGTCACAGAGAGAGATGGCTTGTGGTGTGCAGGTGAGATTCCGGGACTCAGTCCGGACTCCTGTCAGGTAGGGGAACAAAGGCCCACAGGTGACAGCGGATGGCTGGGAAGCGATCCTACGGACCCAGACTCCGATCACTATACTTGGTCGGAAATTATTGCGACCGGACTAGTGGTCCCGGGGGACGGCATCCCTGATGGATGGGAAGTTCACTATGGGCTAGACCCTAGAAATGCGAGCGACGCCATTGAAGACTCAGACAGCGATGGCTGGGATTTGGATCGTGACGGTTTCGTAATTCCGGATACGTCCACCTCTACTGCTCAATGGGGAGAGGCATTCAGTAACTACGAGGAATACATGACTTACTTTGACGATGGAGCATGGGTTACTCCGGGACTCAGAGGGACTCCGATGTCTGACCATGAGGGAGAAGTAATTACCTTCGATCAATCTACATCCCCCGGTCTGGTTGACGGATCCGTACATTCGCTGATCAGCGATTCGGGAAGGGACCGACTACTGGTCGGCTCAAAATTTGGAATCACTGCAATAGATCCATTCGGAGGATCAGTCTCCCGTCATAACCTCCCCTCTGGAATGGAGATGAATACTATGATGAGGTGGACAGTTGGCGACTCACAATTCCTGATTGTCGGGACCAACTCGGGTATTCACTGCCTTTCCATGGATAGTGGTTTACCAGTAATTTCCTCACTATCAGACTCCAATATTGGTTCAGTACATTCGATTCTCAAGTTAGAAACCGGAAGTAGCGACTTAGACCTTCTGGCATTCGGAAAAAACTCTGCATGGTCTCTGTCATTCACCCAAGATGGCGATTCCGGGAATGGACACTGCCTTGGCGACGGCATCTCAATTTCTATTACCGAACCAGCTCCTGTTATTGCATTGAATGAAGTTTTTGAAGAATCCAAGACATCTGCAAATACGGCCATCCACGTCCCAGTCTCTGGCAGAGGCCCCCTTCTTCTTGTTGGAACTGATTTCGGACTGATCGGATGGAATACCACTGATACATTGACATCTGCAGGGGATCCTTGGTGGGTCTTCGATCAGGAGAATGCGGAGGACTTCGTCCAACGTGCGGATCTACTGAATGAATCAAAGTCTGCTATAGTCAACACAATGGAGGTTGCTGGACCAAGACAGCCAGGAGGGGGCGTGGAGGAGGTGACTGGAATTTGGCTCGGTACTGCAGGAGGTCTGCATTTGGTGGACCTCAGTACGTTTTTCCAAATGCCGTATTCTTCGATCAGTAGTGAAAGAATGTACAATCTTGATAGATGGGCGGAGGGAGCAAATGACGTTCACTCTGTACTTTCTTACAATGGGATGGTCGTAATTGGTTCTAGGGACGGCACTTGGTGCCTTGAGGGCGGACATACGGGCGTTCTGGGGCTATACATGAACCAGACCAGAGTCCCTGGTTTGGTAACATCACTTGTAACGATGGAGTACGATGGAAAAAATTGGCTATTCGCTGGAGTCTCCCCGGGGAGATACATGAACATAATGCCCATCGACCCACAGTCTGCAGACTCCGACCTAGATGGGATGCCAGATGGTTGGGAGTTTGCCTATGGGTTAGATCCGACCGACCCATATGACAGGGACAGAGATGCCGACGCTGATGGGGTCAGCTACGAATTAGCCGATGGCACCGAATTTACAAGAGATTGGTCTAATCTGGAGGAATACAGATACATCAGTACTTCCGAATTAGGATTCAATGGTACTGATCCAAGAGATATAGATTCTGACTCAGACGGTCTTTCCGATGGAGAGGAGTATTGGGGCTGGTTCCTTGGCCCGACATCATTCGATTGCCATTACCTGAATGAAGAGTACATTTGTGATGAAGACTCAGGGGAACAGGCGGAAACCGTACACCTCGAAGGATGGCTGGGTTCTGGGGCTGGAGGGGGCACTGATGGCCCAACCGATCCAACAAACCACGATACTGACGGGGACGGTATGCCCGATGGCTGGGAGATTGAGCATAGAAGATGGATCGGAGACGTCTACACCGGTGGAAATTTGTGGACCCTCGATCCACGTAATCCGAATGATGCAGACGCAGACGCGGATGGAGACGGGCTGTCTAACCTCTGTGAGTATATGTGGGGGAATCTGTTGGAAACGGTCCTTAGGGAAGGCCTCCCCTCTCATGGCGAATCAAACGAGTCAGCCTCATCATGGGTCAAGACTGACCCTAACAACATCGACTCGGACGGAGACAGCCTTCCAGATGGCTGGGAGGCTAGGTACACTTGTACATGGAACAAGGAAAACAAGGGCATCAATCCACTTAACGGATCCGACTACCTAAATAATCCAGATTCGGATGGATATGATGTCAATCATGATGGCGTCCTATCCCTCGATGAGCAGTTTGTAAACTGGCTCGAATATCACATCAAGTCAGAAATCATGTACGGCTCGATGACATCCTCGGGTATCGCCTATCCAGAGAACTTCACCACTTCACTTTGGAATGAGACTTGGCAGGATCTTGCAGAGGGCTCTTTCGGGGATTTTACAAGCCCTTCTTATCAGAGCCTCGTGAATGGAACGACTACCCGGGATGTCGGCTCTGCAAATCCACTTTCTGCTGATTCAGACAGGGACGGAATGCCTGACGGCTGGGAATTCTTCCACTCTCGATGGAGCCTGTTCGATGAAGAATGGACGTTGAACCCAGTCGATGAGAGAGATCAGACTGGAGACCCAGATGGGGATGGCATGAATAACTGGGAAGAATACAACTCAATCGATGGAAATCTCAGTGAGACGGACAATCTAGTAACCTCGCCTCAGTTTTATCTCCTATCTGTGGGCGGTGAATTGCTTGCCACCCCCTGGCTTTCAGCAGAGTCGTCCCTCTCTTTCGGGACATTCATCTCGGACGAGCAGAGGAACCTTACTGGCTTGACCGCGGACCCTAATGATCCAGACACAGATAACGATGGCCTACTCGACGGTATTGAGCTGATTTTCACTAGATGGAACTCAACAGATTCCGTGTGGACCCTCAACCCCCTAGTGGCAGGGGATGGAAATTACGACTCAGACATGGATGGGATAACGGATCTTGTCGAACTCAACTTGACTAACAACAATCCCGCAAATGGCGGACTATCTCCTCCTGATGCACCTAGGATGTGGGAGGAAGCGCAACAGCTAGACCCCTCCGAGGCGAACAATAGGATATACAGGATTCTATTCAACAAAGAAGGTAAAGCGCAGCTAGCAATGCAACAGTACCAGGAGTGGCTTTCTGGTGAACCGGCAGGGCCACTATTGACATACCTTCTCGGAATATCTGATCCGAATGACGAGGATACGGATAGGGACGGTATGAGTGACGGATACGAGTATTGGTTTACTGAATGGAATCTGGAAGATAACATATGGGAGATGAACCCTCTTACAGGCACTGACGTATTCAGGGATACAGACGACGACTCCTTTGACTGCGATGGCAATGGCTTTATTTCAGACTCAGAATCATTCGACAACCTCGCCGAGTATGAATCAAGAGTTTATGGAAAGAAGATAGCCGTAGATACGATACCGAATGAGACTGGTTTGGTTTCATATGGCGCAGATGCGATCAATGCTCAGATCGAGGAGAACGGTCTTTCATACCAAGCAGCCTTCGGCTACCTCTACTCGTCATTCATCAGCAAGAGCATAAAGTCCTCAGAGAGGATGGGGCTGATTAATTCAGTCGATTATAACAATTTCAACACAAGTCTGGCCGGAGTCAGCGACCCAACAGACGGAGACTCCGACAGGGATGGGATGCCAGACGGTTGGGAATTCTGTTACTCAATATATGGGGAATTCCTGCCTGTAAACTCATTCAGGTGGTCAATGAATCCAGTAAACTCACTGGATGTCGACTATGACCCTGACGCGGATGGCTGGTATGATAGAACATTGTCAGACTTGCCGGCCGAGCAGGGTACATGGGAGGGAAGGCAGTTCACGCCCTCGTCGATAGATAGCCAGCTAGGACAAGGCGCCCAACCTCTCTACTTCTCCAACATAATGGAGTTTGATAATGGAACACATCCACTCGATCAAGATAGTGACGACGACTCCACGGTGATGATCCCGTTCTTCCAAGATGGCTCAGTTGTGGCATATGTCCAAGACTCCAATCTTTCAGATGGTAGGGAGGTTTTCAAGTATGGAACTAACCCTCTCGATAATGACACCGATGGAGATATGATGCCAGACTTCTATGAGTATTACAGGGGATGGAATGAGACAAATGATAATTGGTCTTCATACTTGCAAATTTCAGTTGTCTGGTATCAGGTTACTCCCGTTGTGTGGAAGCCTGTCGACGTTTCGTCCGGAATAATTTCCAGACCCCAATTGGATTGGGCGTGGTTTACCCATGATCCCACTGACCCCTCCGACGCAGGCCAGGATGCTGATAATGACGGAGGTTGGGATTGCTCTAGTGGAAGTTGCGTGTACCAGCCATACAATAACTTCCAAGAGTACTTCGGAGTGGTGAACGCCTCCCTTTCGTCGCCCTCGTTGGTCCGTGAATCCAATTTGTATGACTGTTCAGGAAACTTGGTGATGGAGTGGTGGCAACTCAGGGAGGCCCTATTGGGGACATGCTCCGGAAGTGCCGCTATTTCAACAAATTACTTCCGAATGTACAAGATCAATAACGACGACCAACTCTATGCCTTTATCGTGGATGACAACGATATCGACTACGAGGAAGTCGACAGTAGTGACGATGTTGTTATCCTAAACGGAGCTTGGGCTGACGAATTCAATAGATTTGCTGGCGACCAGTACCATCTGCCAAATACTGGGCTTGGGGAGTATGTATTCGGATGGTGGGCTATCGATATCGATGGAGATCAGATAGCAGACGGGACTGATCCAACAAATTGGGATACAGATGGCGACTGGCTCAACGATCACTTCGAGATAGAGGATGACTTACTTGATGGCATAAGGGGCAATAGCGGATCACCGATAAGATATGACGACCGTTCAACCTAGAACTCTTGAGTGTACACCTCTTGGAGCTGCCATGGAAGATCCTAGTGGGATGTTGCCTGGCCCTAGTGAACCCCTTGAAGACAGGCTCCTTTTCTTGCAAGAGAACATGGTCAATTTCGTCAATCAGTACGGTCTACCAGTCGTCGAAGTAGCTCTGGTAGTTTCTAAATTCATTAGGATAATTACGGAGAAACTCGAAAACACGGCTAAAGAATCGGGCGAGGAACTACCCAAATCAATTCTAGAACCATGGCCAATAGATTCAGACGGAGACGCTCCGGCCATCGATTCTTTCCCATTAGATAGGGTTCTCGATTCAGTAGATCAAGATAGGATGGATATTTTTGATACAATCATCCGAACAATACTGAATCAAGCCGAAATTCCTTTTGCATCAGCAATTACAGTATTGAGGGACTGGGAATCCAAGATCAGAACCCAACTAAGTGAATCGACCAGTCCGGGCCACTTATTCAGCCCCCTGAAGTTGCCAGAAGGGTTCTAACTGCCCTGAGATTTAGCTACAATCCCGCTAGATACCCACCAAGCGTCAATAATTGACCAAATGAATATAATTGGCCAGAGAACAACTGATAGAATTAGTGGTAATTGAATCAAGAACCATCCGAGACCCTTGCGATGTTGCCGATTGAAATGCTGTCCAAGAAAAAGAAACGGGACTAGTGATAGGATAATTGTAAAAATAGGCCTCAAAGCCCCCCAAGCCCCTATTCCACCGCTCAACTCAGACCAAATTACCCCAAAAACCCCAATCGCACTAACTTCGTCATCCTCATCCTCGCTAGGCAGAATAACGACGTAATCGTGGTCAGACACGAGTGTTGGAAGAGGCAGGGTGGAATGAATATGACGTTCCCGAGATGCGAAAATGACAACTTACTACACCCTCTCGCGTACTCCATGGCTCTGCCTAGGGTGCTGTTAACGGGATTCCAGCCATTCCATAATAATGAGGAAAACATATCCGAAGAAGTAGTCAGGAGATTCAGCCGGACCGGACTTAAGGGGGTCGATCTTTCGACCATGGTTCTAAGCGTCGATGAGAGAGGGTCTAGGAAATGCTCGGAAATCCTGGGCATTGACGACTCCCTTGATGCCATAATTCATCTTGGACTTTCAGAGAGCAGAGATAAAGTCAGCTTGGAGGCAATCGCAAAAAACCTTCTTGAAATGTCCAAGCCTGATAACTCGGGCAGGATGGTTCGCGGATCAAAAATTGTACACGGTGCCCCCGATTCACTAAAGATTACAGCCCCAATACACGTTTTGGATGAGGAGTTTGAGCATGATGAAAGAGTTGCATGGAGCGAGGATGCGGGAGGATTCGTCTGTAACGAGACCCTCTTCAGAACCCTAGAGGCTAAAGGTAATGGGGGAACGAAGGTAATTTTCGTCCATTTACCAAAAAAAACTCACATCAGAATGAGTGATCAAATTGATATTGTAAGTAGGGTAATTAGGTGCCTCTCGATAAAGCCACTGTATAGGGTCGTAGGCGCATTACTCAACGAACCCCGGGGAAAAATTCTGGCTTGTAGAAGACCCGAGGGAGACGCATGGGCCGGTTGGTGGGAATTCCCAGGGGGAAAGATCGAGGAAGGAGAGTCCCAAGAACAAGCCGTGGTCAGGGAAATCGAAGAGGAATTGGGAATTTCTGTCACCCCTCAATCATGTGTGGCCCAAATCTCCCATGACTATGGCGACAGAGATGTTGAATTATTCATTTGGAAGTGTGCGGCTGTTGACCCTGGTGCAATTTCTCCTTCGGAACATGATGAAACACAATGGGTCTCTCAAGATGAATTGATGAATCTAAAATGGCTTCCTGCGGACCTGCCACTCGTACAAGAATGGGCCTCATCAGGAATTCCCTAATCCTCTTCACCAATCGTTGGACGTCCCCTTTTGTCGAACCACTCACTTGGCGTACCATCCTCGGACATCGAAAGGTCATCACCAGCCCTCCTTGGAATTGAAGACCGCCCCTGGTGCCATGTAATATCCTCTATCCAATGGTCGATATCTTCCCCTCGAATCGATATCTCAATAGTTCCGCCCGTAGTTCGTTCGTCCAAGGAGAATGAGATCTTTCCAACTAGCGCTGCCTGTCTGGAAATCGAGAAATCGGTGAGATTTCCTCCTTCCATGTCAAGAGTCATGGCATCGAGTGCGGTATCCAAAATTCTTTGCTCAGATATCGCTTCTAGGAACTTGTCCAAAGACTGGGAATTGCCAAACAATACATCCGCCGAACCTTCGTGAGGAAAACTCCTCTTCCCTACCTCATTGGTTGGAGACCAGTCTGGAAATATATTCCTCACTGACAAAATTACCTTCTTGGGATCTTCATGGGGCTGGACGATGGTTGACACCCTGATATCAGGCTCCATGGTTCTTCGAGTCCACTGCTGCTCATGAGTTCTCTCCAAAGAACTCAACCAAGAGCGCGAATGATTGAAACAGTAATCGAACGGGGGAGGGCTATGACTGAGCGCTCCTCGTCCATGAGTGTGGCATTATTGCTCGCCCCAACTCTGTGCGTAGTTTCAGTAAGATTCGGGCTTCCGGCCCTTGATGAGGTGATTTCCGAAGACTCGTTATTGGAGATTGGAATACATTCTGCAGCCGTAATATTAGGGCTGCTGATGTTCCTTAGGTATAGGAGGGTCGAAGATCATGAATACCACAGGTCTAGGGTCATCAAGGGCCTTTCAAGGACATACAAGAGTGAGGACAGAGGGCTTTGGGAGGATAAGGCAGATCGTGCACTGGAGAGGTTAGAATCTGGCTCTGTAGCAAAATCTAGGAAATCATCTATGAGATCAAGGGAAAGGATGTCAGGCACTGTGGGGTCCCTGAACTCCGAGATGACTGAAACTGAGATAGGCGACGATTTCGAGGCAGATGTCAGGGTTTCCGGAGTTCAGACAATTGTCGATGAGGACAAGGTCAAGGAGGAGTCAAAACCAAGGGGACCGTCATTTTCTTCCAGAATTGGATCAATCATGGACTCGTCAGCTAGGAGGAGAATCGAGAAGAATAAGGCCAAGCAGGAAAAGAGGAAGGCCAAAATCGAAGCTAAGAAATCTTCCTCAAATAGCGAGTGGGATGCGCCCGTCACGTCCACTATGGCTAGATCGGTTGTTTCATGCAGACAATGTGGAAACCTGAATAATAGCGGCGTTCAGTACTGCTCTTCCTGCGGGGATTTCTTGGTCTAGTGGGGAACGGTTGAAAGCACCCAGTAATGAGCCCGTGGTCGATAACATGCCGGAGAAGAGGGACTACTATGATGTCCTGGGTCTTTCTAGGGGCGCTAGTAAGGGAGAAATTCGTAAAGCTTACAGATCCCTTGCTAGGAAGCACCATCCGGATAAGAACCCCGAAGATCCCGAAGCTGAAAGTAGGTTCAAGGAACTCTCAGAAGCTTTCGCCATACTTTCCGATGACGATGAAAGAAGGAAGTATGACACATTTGGGCATAATTCCCCCGGTGGTTCGCCATTTGGACCAGGGGGATTCCAAGGGGTCAATATCAGTATAGATGACCTATTTGGAGGTGACCTAGGGGGTATTTTCAGTCAATTTTTCGGTTCTTCATCTGGAAATAGGAGACCTAAGGGATCTGATTTGATGGTCAGACATTCTGTTCCCTTTCAAACAGCAATGGATGGCTGCGAGGAAGAAATAGAATTTGAAGCACTCAGAACATGTGACGACTGTGAAGGAAAGGGGTCGAAAGACCCCTCTTCAGTGAGGCCATGCCCGGCCTGTGATGGAAGGGGCAGGATAGAGAGGGTAGAGAGAATCGGTCCGTTTACCCAGAGAGTCGTCTCAGACTGCCCCTCGTGTGATGGCGATGGAAGGATCATCCAGAATCCTTGCGATTCTTGCGGAGGTTCTGGACGCTCAAATCAAACAAAGAAAGTAAGGTTCACCGTCCCTGCAGGAGTATCTTCCGGAGTCAGGCTGAGGATGAGGGGTCACGGCGAGGCTGCAAGGAATGGGAGAGGGGACTCCGGCGATTTGTACATCGAGATAGATGTAGAGGGCCATGAATGGTTTGAGAGGGATGGTTCTGATTTACTCATGGCTCTCCCAATTGGCTTTGCAGATCTACTCCTTGGAACTTCTGTAAAGATACCTCACGTAGACGGTACTGATATCACAGTTAAGATTCCAGCAGGGTCAAACCCAGGCGACACTATTTCTATACCGGGAAGGGGTCTTCCGGGACAAGGATCTAGGGCCAGAGGGGAGGTTTCAGTGGTATTGAAATTAGACATCCCATCGAGTGTTTCCCGTGCAGACAAGAAGAGGATTTCCGAAATGTATGATATCCTCGGTACGAACGAAGATGATATTGAGCAGAAAATAAGGGATGAAGCGTATAGACGCAGGAATTCAAGGATTAGATAGTTTTTATTCCTCTTCTAGGCTCTTCCAATCCACAGCACTTCTTGGAGTCGCAGCAACCGGATCTCCTCCTACCAGTCCCGATAAATGGAAGCTTAGTACACTGGGATTCCCATCTATTTTGACCCGAATGAACGTCTTACTATCGGACTCTAAGGTATCCAGGAAAACCTCATCCCCGCCAAATAGTCGATTGGGCGAGACTTCAGAAATATCGGCTACAGCACCCTCTGGAGAGTGGAATCGTATCGCTGCTAACTTCCAATCCTCAGGCCCAACTCTAATTCCAAGAATCAGTGAGCTGCCCCCTTCTACACCCCATGCGCATACTTCGATCTGCTCCGTCATATGACGAATTACAGGATCACCCCACTCAGAGATTATTCCAGCCCATGGGCTATCTCCAAGCTGATGGAGTGCAGATTCTACAACTTGCTCGTTCGTCTCACTCTCGGAAACGTCCTTAGAGAGCCTCTCTCGAAGCCTCCTAAGCCTCCTTCTTTCGTGAATCTCAATTATTTCAGCTCCTTTAGTGCCATAGAACAACCTCTTCCTTTCCCACCAAATTACAATTATTAGCGGTACTATCATCAACGCTCCAAGGAATAAATAAAGATCCTTGAATAAGTATGATAGGTCACTTAATTGCGCATCATCTGGGATATCTTCACCAGCATAGATCAGTGTGAATCGATATTCAACTTCAACGTCTGAGGAAGCCAACTTTTCTATTCTGAGGGCGTGAGTCCCCATCGGCATACTGATTATTGACCCATTCGTGGAATTCAAAATAATCCAGCTCCCCTGGTCGAGAGATTGAATTTGGAAATTCACCGGTGACGCACCCTCGTCTCTGATGTAAACTCTGGAGCCATTTTGATCCTCGATTTTTATGGGATGAACATCTACGTTATCACCTAGGCCCAATGTCCCAGATAGCACCTTTGGGCTGGGGAAAATCGGTTCATAGTAGTCAACTGTATCGCCCTCGCTCCAGAGGTAGTCAGGAGCATCCCCGATCATATTTCCATCATTACCGGAGTCTGATGAGATTCCTATGGTCCAAGAAGAAGGGCCACTCGAAGTGATTCTGAACTCTATCGAATGTACATCGGCGAGCGTTACTATATTGTCCGGGCATGAAGGCCCCTGTTCCTGTATCACCGCCTCACCATTCGATGATTTCAGGTGTATTCCAACAGAAACATCCCCTCTGAATGTGCAGTCCGGATTAATTTCCATTTTACCCCCGGCCTGAAGCAATAGAGAATCTCCATCAGTATCGAATCCAGAAACATGTCCGGTGTATGACACTGAACGAAATTCCAAGTGTTCACCATGATTCCATTCACCCTCCAAGTCCCCTCCACCGGGGGCTTCTAGATTATTGTCAAATCTCGAAACCTCGATTTTGTACGGGGTCAATCCCGAATCAATCGAATGAACAATTCTCAGCCATAGGCTCGAATTCATCGGATAGTCGAGGATAATTGGAAAACTACCCCCGCCCTCATAAATTTCTAGTAGCGATTTAGAACCCATGCCACTTTCCCAAATTTCCAAATCAGCAACTCCTCCGGACTTGAAATCCTCTATGACTACGACATCACCATTGCCTCCCGGTATCCTGATTGAATCCTTATCATCCTGATTTTCCAGAGAACCAACAATAATTGCACCCTCCTTAACAGCCCCCAGATCCTCTGATTGGCCGTTCAACTCACACCTATCCAGTTGACAGATGGAAGTAGCATCAATCTCGAATTCTACAGCCTGGTTCCCGGGGACAGGGACAGTACTGGGCAAATCCCCCGGCTCGACCAAATTGGTTTCACTCGGGAGTATCGAATCGTACCCTATGTCGTCAATATCGAAGCCCTCTCCCAAATTCACCCTCCAAGATAGATTATTGTCAACGATTCCAGACCATTGGACTAGGTGAGTGTCAGAAATCGTATATTCTTCCCCGTCTACTTGGACGACTAACTCCAGTTCCGAGCAACTAATTTGCAGGCATTCAAACTCCAACCAAGCTGGACCATGTCCTTCCACATGCCCCTCAACGACGCCAATCCCCCCCTCTTCAGCTATTGATGTGGGGAAAGTGAAGGCAAAAGTTGAGGCCAGAATCAGTGAAAGAATCGCCGCCCTCGCCTGACTCATGCAATCCCCGAGTAGCAATCAGCCTTAGAATCCTTCAAGCGAAGTTTCTCATTCGAGGCACTATGGAGGACAGGCCACTAGCACGAGATGTCATAGCTAGACAACGAGTCTCTAGGCTATTTTCACTAGGAGACAGGGCGAATCCAGCATCTTGGGCACCAGCTATCATTATTTCAGAAGATGATCCAGAATTACCCATTTCAATGTCCCCACTGTCATTCAGAAGGGACAACTCTGATTTTCCTTCAAAACTCACCATGTTCACCAGGGCAGATATTTGTTATCCATTCGATGGCCTCGATGCATGGGAGGCTAACGAAGGCCTCATTTTACCCCCTAGTCTCGAAGAATCAGACTCAGGAAGTTTTGGCACTGGCCTCAATCTGCTCCCGGTCTCCTGGCAGTCATTGCATCATGACAACACACTTTCCGATGAATCACTGGAGCCTTCGGTCGTCGTGCTTACCGATGCCCCACAGCTAGCTAACAATCGTGGAAAACTCGTACAGGCCTTGGACGTTGTTAGGAGGAGATTCCCTACTTCTCTAATTTGGACTCCAGGGATTTCAGGTCCCGATAATTGCCATCTACTTTCATGGCTTGGTGTGGATTTATTTGACCTTTCCAGATCGAGAAATGCATCTGCGGCCGGTATCATTCTTTCCCAGAGTGGACCTCGCGAACCAGAGGTCACATTGGGGGAAAATGCTGATATTGACACTCAGATCAATCATTGGGTGTCTGCACTTTCAGACCTGAGGCAGTCAATCAGAACAGGTACACTCAGGGAATCAGTGGAGAAATGCATCGTCTCTAGCCCCCGCTCTGTCGAGAGGTTGAGGGTACACGACGCATTAATGAGTGGCAATACAGCTAATGCGGGACTATCAAGCACAGTGGAGGGCAAGAGAAGACTCCGATGCAACTCGCCAATTAGTCGAGATGACCCACTCATTCAAGATTGGAGGGCGAGGGTCTCGGAAACTCATGTCCCCCCCTCTCATCAGGCCGACATACTTCTCCTGCTCCCATGTTCGGCCACTAAGCCGTACAGGCTCTCTCCAAGCCATCATAGATTCATGAAGAATATTTCAAGTAACAGAATCCACCAAGTCATGGTTACAGCACCTCTTGGACTAGTGCCAAGGGAGCTTGAAGATCTATGGCCTGCAGCACATTATGACATCCCAGTCACCGGAGATTGGGATGAAGATGAAATAGCGATAATTACGAGAATGGTAAGTAGGATTGTTGAAAGGGTCGGATACAAGCAAGTGATCAACCACTCCGGATTAGAATTTTGCATTGATGGAATTAATGTCCGTGACACTAGGAATGGTGAAACTGCTGGTTCTCAGAATTCGTTAAGCAAATTGCATGAAGCCAGTATGGATATTCCCCTTTCGTTAGATTTGGAAGATGTCAAACAATCAGAGGAGAGGTTACGCACTATGGAGTCGAGATCCAGGTTTATTCACGGTACCGACAAATGGCTCGAAGGTACCGTAGTTTCAGGAAGGCCCCCGATTCTAACAATTTCAAAATCAGGAGATCAACTGGCTAGATGGAATCCGAGAGATGGAAGGTTTGCTTTCTCAAAAAAATCCCTGCCAATTATCGACGAAAGCGGAAAGTTTCCAAAAGCCCACTTAATTGAGAACCATGACTGGATTGGAGACATTTTCCCGACAAATATCGAAAACTTCGAGGGGGACATCAGAGTAGGTGACGAGATGTTAGTCTATCAGGATGGCACTCTGGTAGGCTCTGCAAGGGCGGCGGCCCCTGTATGGGAATGGCCCAAAGGACCAGGTAGGCTGGCTCGTACTAGGCACAGGCTCTGAGGCCCACCAACTCTGGTGCCCCATCGCAGCGATTAAAGAGGGGGAGTAGGTCGCCCGCTCGCTGGAGGCACATGTATGGCACGAATGCATAGCAAGGGCAAGGGTGCAAGCGGTTCATCTAAGCCCAATTCTGGTAACCTGCCAGATTGGTCCGAGACCGACAAGAGTGCTATAGAAGAACTCATAATCAGTATGGCAAAGGACGGCCACACAACTGCAATGATTGGCATGGTCCTCAGAGATCAACATGCTGTCCCCGATGTCCGTCTCGCCACTGGAGAGAGAATTTCACAGATTCTTGAAAGGAATGGTATTTCTCCCAAGTTCCCGGAGGATATGATGAACCTAATGAGGAGGGCACTAGGCCTGATAGATCACCTAAATGCCAATTCCAAGGACCTTCATAACCGTCGTCAGTTGGAACTGTGTGAGTCCAAGATTAGGAGGCTAGCTGAATATTACAAGGGTTCAGGAAAGCTAGATGGCGACTGGCAATACAAGAGAGACCAACTAAGGTTGATGGTTGAATAGTCAATAGTAGGGGATTTGAACGTACACCCCTTCGCGTTCCTATGCGAACACTGGTTGATGAGGAAATTTTCTCGCCTGTCGCAGAAATACTACGCTCAGTGGCCTCGATGGTTCGTTCTGGAAAAAGAATCACCCTTTCGTCTACAGATTCGACGCTCACCTCATCTCTCGCCATGGCACCTATCGAGGCGGCCCTTCTGGACGAGGGAATTCCCTACAGTAGGGTAATTACCAACAGACCCGAAGAAAAATCAGCAGGCTTGACACCCCCGTTCATTTTGTTCGATCCCTCGCTAGAAGAGTTCAGCTTCGATTCGAATATACCAGCAGTAGTTATTGGAGCGGACGTACCAACTACTGCCCATATGGGGCAGCAGGGCAAGGGCCGGAATGGCGCCCTAACCCCCGCAGCCATTTCACATGCACTCGCTCAGCTAATTTCCCCCACTGGTAAGAGGGTGAGGAGAATGAGGCCATGGTCAATTTCAGGAAATTGGATTCATCCCTCAATGGATACAACTTATGATCCAGTATTCACGACACTCAGGGACTTACTCGAGGACGAGGGTACAATCAGTGTCGTGCCCCTTCCCGAAGTCCCCCTGCTAGAGCCATCGACTCGACCATGGATTGACGAAGGGGACCTCGTAGCAGTGAAGGAAAGATGGCCGCATTTGGACGCCGAAGGTAGAGCACGAGCGATCTCCCATCTCATGAGGCCAGGACTAACCTCTTCGACACCTTCTACATCACGTTTCGAGGAATTGGGCTGGCATTGCATTCTTGCCCCATCCTGGGTTCACGATTTAGCTGACCAGATAAGAATGGCAACCCTGCTGTGGAAGGAAATGGATAACAATCTAGCAGCTGGGAAGGTAATTGATGCCCTGATCTCAAATGGCGCATTATTCCCTACTCTATCCGAATGATGCTATCACACTCAAAGCATGTAAGCCTAAGTGGCCTAACATCGGAATCAACCGATATGGAATTTCCACAGGATGGACAATTGACCCTCCCTCCTCCTTTACCATTTCTTTCAGCTCTCTCAATCTTAGGTGAAAGTAAGGAAATTGGGAATACTAGAAGTATACTGAAAAGGACTAATCCCAATACCATCTGCATTGGGAGCCCCAGGAAGTAAATCGCGAAAGACATCAGTCCCATCGTTGCAACTGTTACCATCGTTGGGAATCTAGACCTTTTCCTAGTTGCATTCAATCCCATCCCGATAGCTGCACACAGTGCTAGAACCATTATTCCGGAACCAACTAGAACGCTGAACATAGGATTTCCAGTGGGCGTAAATTCAACGCGGAAGTCTAAATCTAGATCAATCTCCCCTTCGTTAATTGAAATTGTCTCTTGCACAATCCACCTCCTGTGAGAGTATTCTATGCCTTCCGAAGAAACCACGCCAACGTCCTGAAGCATCGATCCTTTCAGCTCAACCGAGATGCCTATTGCTGTCCAGTATTCTTCCAGCGATGGACGGACAAAATCCTCGACCAATAACTGCCTTTCACCCTCACTTACGAGGTATGACGTCGAAATCGAAATCGATATTGTATCCGAACTGAAACCCCTCGTCCCGCCCATGTCGATATTTACTTCTGTTGGACCAAGATCAATTGGATCGACTCCAAGTATCGACTCAGCTTCGATAAACATCCCATTGGAAAGGAATGAGCGCATATCTGAGGTAGACCCCGTAAGGTAGCCAGTTAGGGCTACTAACTCAGAGTCATCAACCATCCCATTATTGTAATCCGATTGTGGAATTGAACTTGAATATGACTTCAGATTCCTCCACCAGCTACTGGATTCCAAGCTAGAATTTCCAATGTTGTCCAGCCCCCACCTCATCCATTGGGACATGGCGCCACCGAACTCAAGAGTTACATCCCTTTCCGTACTGTCGCCTTTCCATTCAGCATTTATTTTCACAGATAAGTCAGTCCCGCCAGTCCTTAGCGGCTCATTGGCAGGATACCAGGTCCCACCTCCTCCGCCATCATCTCCAACAGTAATTGAATGCGTCATATTGGCCTCTATCCTGAGTCCATCTTGTGGCTCAAGGTGAAAATCTA
This sequence comes from Euryarchaeota archaeon UBA173, assembly GCA_002498925.1. GTDB lineage: Archaea > Thermoplasmatota > Poseidoniia > Poseidoniales > Thalassarchaeaceae > MGIIb-O5. The sequence goes on from DAJH01000040.1 coordinate 25,048, forward strand.
CCCGGTAAGTCCCTCCCTCTGTTCCTTCTGGGATGTTCCAAACGAATGTGACCTCAACTCCGTTCTCCACTAGCGTCGCCACTGGCTTCTCACTGACTTCGGAGTTTTGTACAGAAATACCACCCATTGATGCTGACCACATCCTATCATCAAATCCGGACGAAAGGAGTATTGGGAAGTAAACTAGAGTCCCACTAACACTGGCATCCCTCATTTGAACCCCAACTAGGGGCATTCTTACTGAGATACTGGATTTCTTATCCTCGGACCCCCACAGGAAGTTAACCCCTGCATTGTCACCCGGTTGATTGAATCCAAGTAGTTGCACGTTCAAGGTAATCTCAACCAAATCTCCATCATTCACCTCTCCAGCCTCGACACCCACTGGTATCTGTAAATCCCCTTCTCCGGTGATGTATGGATTGATTCCCTCCGAACTGCCCTGATAGAAAGAGCCCCCAATCCTCACTTCTAGAGTAGCATTGATGTTTACACCCACTGCTCCTTGGACCTCGTATGGGATAGTAAACTCCCAAGTCGAATCGGGATGACTTCCCTCAGAGCCCCATACTACCCCCCACTTTCCAACTTCTATTGGTTGGAAAACTTGTGTAACTAGGGCCGACTCAACCTCATCAAGTTCCGAATCGAAGGGAGTCAACGTCCCTATGTCTGCTTCTCCAAGCAAAAACAACTCGAAATCATCTGAGTTGCAGCAGGTGGATTGCTGTCCTGCCACTTGGGGGATGGGGGAGAGAACTGTGACCATCAGCGTCATACAAAGGAGAACAGCGTAGCGACCCCGTACATCCCCCATATGCCTACGTCCCATCTAAACAACTTGAATACAACCCCTGTGAGGGCACTATTTAGTCGATAATGTCAATTGTAAACATCAGCCACTATCTATGAAGCCATGACATCACTATGGCGCCGTTATTCGGAATCTCCTTTATTTTTGCAAAACCGATCCTTTCCAGTTGAACTACCATCCCTTCTACGAGTTCATAGTCCTCAATGACCCCGGAAACTTTCCGAATCTCATCCATCTGTGGAATTTCTAGAACAGCCTCCCTGGAAATTTCTAATGGTAGCCAGTGAGCAATTGTCCGCCTGTCGGTTCTTTCATTGGAAATCACTTCAGCGACTCCATCTACGATCTTCACATCTGCAAATCCCTTCAGTCTGATATCAACAACGTCAATATCATCCCCCTCTAGATAGATTCTTTCTGAGATTGCGCCCCATTCCCTCATCCCAGATACGGTACCATCGGGATGTTTTGGCACCGAAACTTCAGCGACGTAATTTTCAACCGCATCGGGAATTTTAATTTTCATCTCAATAGGCCCCCTAACGAAGCTTCGACGTTCAGAGCCCGAGTCTATTGTGCTGGAATTCTTAGCCTCTATGCTCTGCATCGGTATCGAGATGTCTTTCTGCGTAAGCCCAAGCTCCAACCAGAATTCCCTAATGGCCTCCGGTGAGAACCCTCTTTTCCTTAGAGAGGAGATAGTTGGCAGCCTTGGGTCGTCCCATCCTGAGTATTTCCCCTCCGAAATATCCATCCTCATTCCAGATGTCGAGAAGCCACCAAACTCCAGGACCTTGACCCTTCCCCAATAGAGAGTTTCTGGGTAGTCCCATCCAAAGTGACCATACAGAATTGTTTGCTTTCGAGTGCTATCCATTAGGTCCTTACCCCTGACGATGTGAGTGACTCCTTGGAGATGATCTTCAATAGCACTCTGGAAGTCTAGTAGAGGCCATACTTTGTACTTCTCTCCAACCATTGGGTGTGGTGTGTGTTGGATTCTCAATGCAGGCCAATCCCTTAGTGCGGGGTTGGGTAGGTCTAGGGAAGTTTTCACCCGAATAACTGCCTCTCCCTCGGGAATCTTGCCGGAGACCATCGATTTCCAGAGATCTAGATTCAATGATACATCATTATCCCTGCAGGGGCACTCATCCTTATTATCTCGCAGAGTCTTGAAACTTTGTGCGGTACAACTGCAGGAATACCCGAAGCCCTCGGAAATCATCTTCTCAGCATATTCGAGATAAATGGGCATCCTGTCACTAGCCCTGATGACTACATCGGCCTTCTTTCCCGAAATCCACTCGTACTCTTCCTCTATCTGAGCGTATGCGGTCGGCTCAGGGGGCTTGACTTTAGTATCCGTATCGTCAAATCTCAGAACCACCCGTCCCCCGTTTATTTTGGCTAGTTCAGAATTGATTACGACGCCCCGAGAATGCCCGAGTGTCAATGGCCCATTCGGATTGGGCGCGAATCTCAATGTTGCCTCCCCCTCAATACCATTTGGAAGCTCTGGGAGTCCAGTTCTCTTCTTCTGCTTCTCCCTATGCAGGGCTTCCGGATTAGTATCTTCCAGTAATTTCCTTACTGCATCCACTCCTTCCAAACTAGCTATTTCATTAGCTTCGTCCACAAGAAGCTGCACAAGCCCCCTAAGCTCCCTTGCCTTCGGCCTCAGCTCCTTCATCTCGGACAGGAGTCTACCAAGTACACTGCCAGCCTGCCCCTCGCCATTGTATTCTACAGCGTTCTGCAGTGCATACTTACGTACTGCCTGGATTATCTCATTACTCCAGGCCTCAGATTCGCTCATATTCGTTACTGGGCCACCGCCACTCCTTCTTTGTGATTCCCGTCATCCCCAGTCCCCAAGTGTTGATTGCGAGGTAATCTTCCCGTCCCCGGACCGTGAAGGTATTGGGGTTCCGTGGACTTCGTACCAAGATTCAGCAACAGTCTTCCAACTCCATCTGAGGCAATCGTGAGGCAACTCTCCTGAAACTAGTTCTCGTACGGCCAACCTTGTTTTGGGATCCGATGGATATCCGGACCCCACGTCCAGTCCCAAATCCCTTGAAAGCTCACCAATTCTAGAGTCCCTCTCGATTTTAGCAATAATGCTAGCTGCACTAGTAACAATGTCCAATGAATCCATACCGTGCCTTGATTCAATATCCCACTGCTTCCAACCTTCCCCCAGTTCAATGGAGACCCTTTTCCCGAACCTGTCTTCATCAACGTCACAAGCATCGACTTTCAGATGTCCACTATTCTCTGGATCCGCACTCAATTCCAATGCCTCAGAAAATAACTTCACTTCCAGACTGTTCAAATCTGAATTTATGCTGTTGTAGTCTATCCTTGAAGGTTCACAGACAGCAAGTCCGACCCCCCATCCCCTATTCTCAACCTCTCTAATTATGTCATTATAGACACTCTCTCTTTTACTAGATGAGAGGGCCTTCGAGTCCATTGCCCCGGTCGCTTTTATGAATTCTAAGTCTTCGGATGGAACGCAAAGTGAGCAAACGACCAATGGGCCCAATGCCGGGCCCCTGCCAGCCTCATCTATCCCTGCCCTAGGGCTTCTCATATCTCGAGGTCAAAGTCAGAAGGAACTTCATCATCACTGCTGGAATCAACTCGATTACCGGTTTCACCAGGAACTTCCAATATTTCGTTATCTGGGTGAAGAATATCATCACCTGTGAGCTCATCTGCTATCCTCATCGCCTCCTGGATGTCGTCTTCTGTTTGTGCCTTATCCAAAATATTGCTCGCTTCACTGACAATCCTCCCATCCGGCGACTCAAGAGGTTTCTCGGAAACCCCTCCCGATTTTTCCATGAAGTTAGTTTTGAATTCTGAATGGGGCAAAATCGGACTTTCAATAACGCCTGTTTCTACGACTTCTTCTTTCTTAAATCGTGAAATCCATTCCTCGGCCTTTCCAGTTTCAAGTCCCTTCGCCTCTCTGGGGTTTTCCATTTCCCTAGACCTGATCGATAATGCCTTCACCACTCCTGCCGTACCAATGACCACTACGACGATGATTAGGGAAATCTCTAGCCACTTATTCATCCATTTGACCACAATCTCTCTTATCCCATCTTCAACAGGGGGCGGATCATCAATCTCCGCGCCAGGAATTATTGCCATTTCCGTGCCCGTGAATATTATTGATGGGTCCCTAGTTGACCTAACTTCTACTGTTAATATGGCCTGGGATTCTATAGGGGCAACATCCGGAACTATCATCCAAGAAATGAAAGAAACAGATTCTCCAGATTGGACATCCAGCAGTTCGAAGGACCTAGGTGCACCGGAGCTCGAGTCAAAACTCGAACCGACCGGGGGTATGAAGCAGAAATCAGTAACTACGTTAGAATCAAGATTCGCAACTATCCCATCCGGGCCATTACCAGAATTCATTAAAGTCCAAGTTGAAGTCAAATTATTTCCTTCAACAATCTCCGAAGTTGCCATCTCTAAGGTCCAACTGAAGTAATCCCCAGAAACTATGGTGAATGATACATATCCAGGGGACCAATCATCGACAATCAGTTGCACTGTAACATAAGCGGTCTTTCCAGACTCTGTTCCTTCAGCAACTGTTGCATTTATCGATATCCCGCCAACAGAGTTTCCTGGAGCTATTGTATAGCCACTCTCCGTGAAACCAATGTCGATCCACTCTTCCCCTCCAATCAGATTTAGGTCGAATCTCGAGACAACGTCACCCGTATTTGAAATCTCCAAGACTATCTCACAGAATTCTCCGGGAGTAGTTTCTGAATCTGAACACCCATCGCCGGACTTCTCGATTTCCCCGCCAACCCTTGGAACTATGTTTACGCCTTGGACAGATTTGGATACCGAATCAGGGGATGCCTCGCTCCAAACTAACGCCTCGAAAAATAGAACTCCTTCGTTATCCGATGGCGAGTCTATCTGAATTCTTGCCGCAACAGTCCCATTGGGTGGAACGTTTTCAAGTTGCCATCTGTCAATTACAGAAGCACTCCAACCATCATAGGAGAAGAATAAATCCGATTGACCGACAGGTTCAGATTCGGAATCTAAGGGTATTATTTCCAGTTCCAAGTTCCTCCATGAGTTACCCTCATTCCTAAGTGTTATTTCGAAAATATCAGTACTTCCAGGCTCTATGGAAGAAACCCCCCCTCCCTCTACAATGGCCGCACCATCGAAGAATCCATACCTGAGTGAGAAGTTATACCAATCCGACGAAATATTATCCAATGATTGCACCATCATAGAAAATTGATGGAGGGATTCCGATAGGGGAAGCCCTCCCGAAACCGAAGGGGCCCCGATGGAAAAACCAACCCATGCCGTAGACTCTGGTGATAATTCGTAAAGATGCCCCAGGGATGGACTTTCCAGGTTGCTCCAAGAAATATTCCATCCCACAGGGCCGGAAATTGAAACTATGGCGCCATCACTAAACTCCTCATTATTCGTGAAATTTACATTTATCCCTATCTCCGAGCCAGGATCAATGTCGAAGATTGAACCAGACTCGACACCAAACGTAGTGCCTACCTCGTCTACAGCTTCTTGTGCCCCCGCGGTGAATGAAAATGATAGCACCACTAGTGCCACCAAAGGTAGAGTCCTCCCTCTCACAAACACCCCTAGATGCCGAGTGATTTCATTCCTGCCCCCATATGGCCCATTTACGGAGCATTCATGAGGTTGGGTGCCGTTCGCCAATCATGACACCGGTATGGCCGTTCTCCAGAAAGAAATCCAAACCGCGCAAGGTAAAGCCAATCGAGGACAAGCCCGTCGTCAACTATGAGCGTCCGTCAGAAGACGATCAAAAGAGTAAGTTGGAAGACAGAAGCCACCTCGAAGACAAGGACTTCCTTGATGCGATGGCTCTTCTAGAGGACAAGTAATTGTTGTAACTTAGAGAACAGGGTCGGGTATTGCCCTGGCTAGCTTTTCAACATCAAACTCACCGGCGTGTATTGGTGATTTTAATCCAAATTCATTGGAGACTCCGGGATCTATCTCGCCGAATTGCCCTACCTCCACTCCATCGATAATTACCCGGGCCCCCCTTCCAACTATCCAAGGCCCATCTCCCGCATCCATCGGCAGATATTCGATCAGATCCAAGGCCCCGCCCAAATCTCTGACTAATGCCTGTGTGATGCCCTTCGCAGAAGCGAATCCACCACCAACCTCAGCACACGCCCAAGAAGCACTCGTCCTATTCTTCGAATCGCGGACTACCTCGCCTAGCTCGTAAACCCTCTGCGGTAACTCGTGATGCCTATTGGAAGAGAGTAATCTGAGTAGGGATGGCAGGATGAATTGACGCATCATGGTGTGATCCATCGTAATGGGATTGGAAATTATTGAAGATCCCCCTCTTTCTTTCCACCTCATAATCTCAAATTGATCTCTTTTATTGGACAGAGTGAGGCTCTGAGTCTCTTGTAGTCCAACCGCTCTGAAGCTGGCCCTGATCCTGCGATTAATTTGAGAAGAAGGAAGTGGCACAGCATCAATGTGTACGGAAGACAACCTCTGGGGGAGATTGCCGTAGCCGAATCCTATGGCAATGTCCTCGATAATATCTACTGGATGCATAATGTCACTACGCCACCTCGGCATTGAGATGATGTGTTCCTTCTCACCCACAACACAATCTGCCCATCTCTCGGATCTTTCAGAACCCTCCGTGACAGTCCTAGTCTCAATCAACTCTCCGCCCATCTTCGAAATAGATTCAGAAATCTCAGCTTCTCCTAACTTAATTCCAAGTATCTTCTCCACTAGTTTTCCAGGGACTCTGTGACTCTTTTTGTCGAAATTGGGTGTGATAATCACATCACTGTTCCACCCCGATATTTCGACGCTCTCCACCTTGCCACCCAATTCTGAAAGAGACAGACAAACCAGTAATAGGCATGCCTCACAAGCGCGGGCATCGGTTCCTGTGACATCTATGAAGAAGTCAGTAGTGCCCTCGTTTACAGTGGTGTTATCTCCATTAATTATTGGGGGAAATGAGAGGATATCATCGTTCGAATCAACGATGATTGGGAAACGACTCATTCCATCCATTAGGTGGGCGTATTCTATTCCCTTGGGATGCTGTGTAAGGACCTCCGAGATGCTCATTTCATTTTCCGAAGCTAGCGGCACGAATGAGTATCCATCGTCCACAGTTTCATATCGGAATGGTGGCTGTAGTTTAGATAGGTCATGAACACCTATCGACGATAGAGACCTCTTCCTGCCCAGTGTGAGGTGCAACTTCTCTTGATGGTCCATTATTGATTGAATGAATGCATCTTTCTCAGAGTCATTTGATCCAGTGTCCACACCCCTCACCACTGCAGCAAAAATCACAGGCCTAACATCCTCCAGGGATTTGTCAACATCAATCTTTATTCCACTACTAATCACTTCAACGTCACTTACTGTGTCATGAGCACCCATGAATGAGCGAGCAGCCCTAGCCATTGTTTCGTGACCAAGTAAGTCTGGCCTGTCTGGAAAAACCTCAATTTCAATTTCTTCCTCATTGAATCCCTCTACTGGACAACCAATATCCGGAAGAAAGTCTGGCCATCTTTCTCTTTGGTGGTTGAAGTTGTTAATTCTCTGAATCCTCTCTATCACAGAATGCTGGAGGCTAATGGTCGGCATTACAAAACCTCAATTCCCAAGCCACATTGGTAAAGGCCTTTCGAATCCAACTAACCTAAGTCCGCTGATTGCGGCCGTATCCATATTCATAGCCCTGAGATTTCTTCTACTGAACATTGAAACCTGACTAACTCCAATTTCCTTCATCCATCCTCTAAATTCAGAACCCAGGTCGGAAAGATGTGCCGCCGCATCGCAATCATCAGGAATGGGTCCGACAATGAAGGAGCACCCAGCTGAAGCAGCTATTACTAGGTCTGCCGAGCTAGGTGCATTGTCGACCTCAATCGCTATGGCCCTGCCATGGGAGTTGAAGTCCATCGCCCTCGCTGCAAGGCCAATCCTAGGTAATGCTGATGCCGCCCTATTCCCCCCATAGGCTCCAGCATCCACTATGGCACCATCGAGATCTAATTCGGAAACGAGTCTGAATAAATGCTCCACTCTTTCGACTCCATCCTTGAGGAAGACCAATGAAGCCTCATCCATCGTGCTGGTAAGAGATACAATCAAACCCTCTATTTCAGCATCATTCAGTGGGGGAAGGTCTGCAAGGTCCAGAATTAGCCCGGAACAATTCGAAAGGTCATCAACAGCATCCACAAGCTCACCCGTCCCAACAAGGAGGAGGTCACTACTTCGTGGGGACCCCTTCGCCATCGCAGGATGTTCAGAAGCCGAGGAATTCCCTAAAACTGCTCCATTGCCAGACTTGATTAGCCAAGGTATCGGTAATCGTATCCCCCCCTCATCGCCTCCAACTGGAAGTATATTCACACCACTATCGATATGGGCATGTTCTGGTAGCCTATCTGTAGCTGAGGGGAATATTCCTATGTTCTCAAAACCTTCAGAAATGCTCCTTGTGGGGGCGGAGTCGACCTGAGCCCCCTCTCCATCAGCCACCAAAATCAATGCATCATCCCCTACAGAGAGCCCTAGTGGCTCCAATAATACGGAAAACTCCTCAATTTCTGAATCAGTAATGGATCTCATAGACGCCCCAGGGCCAGGAGGTGGACAGCTTCCCAAAATAACGATTTTTCCCCCTCTGATGCCAATACCGGGATTGGGTCCAGCAGAGCCCATAACGATCACAGTACCACCAGTCATCCCGGCTCCAACGTTGTCTCCAACATGCCCCCTGACAACCAACGAACCACCAGTCATCCCGGCTCCAGCCTCCCTTCCTGCCGAGCCATGCACAGTAATCGTCCCTCCAGACATGTGAAAACCCGCCCTATCTCCAACATCACGCTCCACAACAGCTCTTCCGCTGCGTTGGAAAGCGCCCAACATCGAACCGCATCCACCTTCCAGTGTTAGTGAACCACCCCTGTTCATTCCGCCAACACACTCTCCCAATTCTCCAAGAATCAGAACTCTTGACTTGGGAGGTAGGTGAGTGATGACCCCAAACTCTCCAGTACGGGGCTTTAGATCACCGCCAGCACCATAACCAATCTTGATTAAACGATCTTTTTCCATCGCCTCAGGGAGCATTCTAGCAATGTCTCTGTTGAGCTTGAGGCTCTTCGCAGTCAAATCCCTCATCGCACTCGACTCGTGACACGAGCAAGTGGTCTTCATTGTGACGGGCGTCTATGTGGCTGACACCTCATTTCATTTAATTGGCCAATCCGGCGAATGGGTATGTTGATAGAGGGAAGTCAGGGGCATCCAATCAAGGAGAGGTGGAATACTGTGGGAGTAATCAAGGTTGCAATTAATGGCTTTGGGACAATTGGAAAGCGTGTCGCGGACGCCGTGGACGCACAAGATGACATGGAAGTAGTCGGCGTCACTAAGACGGGCCCATCGTTTGGATGCGATCTAGCAGTAAAGAAGGGATTCCCTCTTTACTGCACATTCGATGATGAAGAATCGATCTCCCGCTTTGGGATGAATGGTTATGAATGCTCAGGAGGGCTATCAGACCTACTCTCGGTCGCTGATGTGGTAGTTGACTGCGCTCCGGGAAAGTTGGGTGCCGACAATCTCTCAAAGTACAAGTCAGCTGGAATCAAATACATGTTCCAAGGGGGCGAAAAACATTCTCTCACGGGTCTTTCTTACACATCTTCCGCAAATCATGTCGAGAATCTTAACGCGCAGGGAACAAGGGTCGTTTCTTGCAATACCACTGGACTTTCTCGCACCCTAGTTCCCCTTTTCGAACATTGCGGGTCGTTGAAAGTAGAATGCACAATGATTCGCAGAGCAGCTGATCCTGGAGATTCGAACAGAGGCCCGATCAATGCGATAAAACCAGTACTCAAGGTCCCTAGTCATCACGGCCCAGATGTGATGACGGTCAAGCCAGAGATAGAAATCAACAGCCTTGCAGTAGCAGTTCCAACTACTATTATGCACGTTCACTCTATTATTGCCGATTTACCGCCCGGTCATGGACTCACAACGGAGTCGGTAATAGAACTCTGGAGTAACACCCCTCGGGTCATCATTATGAACGGCTCTGAACATAGGATTACTACTACTGCAGAGGTTATGGAGATGGCCCGAGATATTGGTAGAAAATGGGGCGATTTGCATGAAATTTTCGTATGGGAGGATGGTGTTAAGCTAGTCGGAGATCGTCTATATTATTTCCAAGCCATACACCAGGAAAGTGACGTCATTCCGGAGAATATTGATTGTATCCGAGCCCTAATGGGAACAGAGTCAGATTGGAGAAAGAGCGTAGAGATGACCGATTCAGCAATTTCCCGCTATTATGGCCTCTGAGGGGGGTTTTCTGACCTAGGATAATGACTCATTTTAGAATCAACTGTCGTTAACGGTCAAAAGTCAGGCTTGGGTCCGAAGGACCCATGAACACAAGGAGAAAGTCCGTATTGGCACTGCTTCTCCTAATTTTCTCAACGTGGTCAGGGACGGCCGCTGCAGATGTTCAGGACGAGTTTTCAGAATCGCAGAGCACCTCATTTTGGGAAGGGGAATGGTCGCTTCTCGAAAATGCCGCGGAATCCGAATATCCGCTCAGGGAGTTTTCGGGTTTCGTACATTCGCCGCTTGGAACTTTTGACCCTCTCGTGGAGGCAATGCCCATTGGCCCGGACTGGCTGATGAATCCCGATAATCCGACAAATCCCAGAATGATGCTGGTTCAGTCCTTCACCTCTGATTTGACTCCCCTAATCAACGATCTAGAATCATCTGGTTTCAAAATTCTAGACTCTATTCCAGACGGCGTTTTGGTTGTCAGGCCACCGTCCGAGGGAAGCCATGTGGACTTCCTGGGAAAATCCCCTAATGTCAGATGGTTCAGTGAGATGCCTCACTCATGGAAAGTTTCATCCGAAATTTCCGATGTATCGCCCCCTGTGGATTTTCTCAATCTAGACGTGACTCCGGCATCGGATTTGTCGTTCGATGAAATATTGGAGCTCTCATGGCACCTTTCACAAATTTCTGAAAATTACGGTCGGGACGAAATTTGTGACTCAAGTCTATGTCAGTTAAGGGGGGTGAGTCCGGATTGGCTCGCACCACTGGCATTGGACTGGAGGGTGCTGAGCATACAAACCTCCAGCGTATTGACTATTCACAATAGCAACGCGTGGGCGATTTCCGGTCTCGAAGGGGCCTATCTCGAAAGTGGAAATTCTCTGAATGGATCAGGAGAGGTCCTAGCGATATCAGACACAGGTTTGGACGAAGATCATGGTGACTTTAATGGCAGGGTAAGGGGGATTTACGATCAGTTTGGGCCAGATAACAGCCATTCTGATATGAATAGCGGTCATGGCACTCATGTCGCAGCCACTCTTCTAGGCGACGGTTCTGGTGATACTGCATCTAAGGGAATGGTCCCCGATGCCACATTCCACTTCTATCAGCTAGAGGCCGACAACTCAGGATTTCTTGCTAGGTGGGGTTCACTTTACGAGATGTTCACCCACTCATGGGACCAAGGAGCTAGGATTCAGACCAATAGTTGGGGCAACACAAATCTAGTCGGAGAGTACTCCTCGGATTCTCGTTCTGTAGATGATTTCATCTATGACTATCCACGTTTCCTAGCACTATTCTCAGCGGGTGATCTTGGTCCGAACCCCAACTCAGTTACCCCCCCGGGTACCGCAAAGAATGCACTGACCGTCGGGGCCTCAACCACAGGCGCCTACTCTAGTGTCCCGGAAGGATCGGTGTCCGAAACTTCATCTTCGGGGACTACCTTAGACGGGAGGATAAAGCCCGACATCGTGGCTCCTGGGGTGATGATTTGCTCTGCTAGAGCGGAGGAAGCACAGTACGCAAGTGGCAGCTCATGTTCGACAGCCACCCATAATGATGGGACGACCCCGCTCTATATGGCCCTGAATGGATCATCCATGGCTACTCCCGTCGCCGCTGGCGCAGCTGCGATGACCAGGCAGTACCTAAGGGAATCAGAGGGAATTAGCGAACCACGCTCCGACCTAATCAGGGCCATTCTCATAAATGGGGCCGAGGATATTGGAAATCCCGACATTCCAAACGCACTTGAGGGATGGGGGCAACTGGATCTGCAACAGAGTTTGTATCCATCTGGCACTTTCAATGATGACATCATGGGAAGCTCAGAGGGGAGCTTGAATTTATTCTATGACGACTCCAGACAACTCCTGCCAGGTCACAGTTTCGCCTACACATTTGAGATGTCCAGCGATGCCATGGGCGGGCTTGATGTCACATTGGTATGGAACGACAGAGAGGGATCAGCAATTGCTAACCAGAGCGCTCCTCGCTTGGTCAATGACCTTGACCTCAGAATAACTGCTCCAAATGGCTCAGTATACATTGGAAACAGCTTCTCTGCTGGATTCAGCATTATGGGGGGTGGGAATGAGGACAGGCTGAACAATGTCGAGAGAATCAGACTGCCCTCGGGGGTCAGCGATATTATCGAAACGTGGACCGTTGAAGTGGGTCATGCCGGCGGTTACCTGCAGGATTACTCCCTAGTTATATCGGCCAGTGCGTCAGAGGTTGAGAAAGCAGACCTTGCGGTCTTCGAGGGTTCCCTGACAACATCAGTCGATAGCCCTCTCCAGGGCGACACCCTCCTAATAGAGGCGGCTTGGGGCAACAGGGCCGCAGCACCCTCCGGCAATTACAAAGTTGAGATTGAAGATCTAACCACGGGGACTATCATTCACACCTCCAGCAGGCCTTCACTAAGCGGCGGAGGCCTAGACTCCCTCTCATTCCCCCACTCATTCTCATCCACTGGTGCGCACCTTCTCGAGCTAAGATTGGATTCAGACTCCGAAGTTGAAGAACTCAACGATGAGATATCCGGAATTGATAACAATAAGGTCGTAATATCAGTGACCGTTTCTCAGATAGGGGTCAGAGTCACGCCCTTGATGGAAGATGGTAACTTACCTCAAAACCCCTCGCAAATGGAACAGGCCATGAAGAGGACGCTAGATCCTCGAACAGGGAGCTCAATATATTTCGACCTAGAGTTAAGGAACGAGGGAACATCCCCTATTTCTGTCAGGTTAAGCGTTTCACCCGTACAGATTGTTTCGGAGAATGGAATATTACAACAGCCTTCGGATGAATGGTGGAAACTACTCAATGAAACAGGCCCCTGGGAACTATCCCCACTTGGGGAGGAAGGAGATAGGGTAATCGTCCAGTTGAATCTCACCGATGTAGATACGGATATCGACAATCCATCGGGCGCTGTTTACGCTCTACCTGGTACATTTGTAACGGATCTAAATCTCTATGATGTCAACGCTCCAACCGTATCTCACTCAATGAGGCTAGAGGCAGAGGTGGAAAGGGTCGAGGGTCTGTACACCATTGCAGCCGGTACTCAGGAGTTGGGGGCAGAACCAGGCGAGCTAGCAATTTTCTCACTTTCAGTAAAGAATACCGGCAATGGCCCCACTCAGTACAGGGTAGTTTGTGATTCTGAAAATAACTGGCCAATTTTAATCGGCAATAGTCAGTCATCCGATGTCACACTAGACCCCCTGGGGAGGCTGCAGTTCCTACCAATCCCAATCAAGGTCAGGGTACCCGATTCTGAGAATGGTGAGCCTGCTGCAGGAACTACGGAGGACCTTTCCTGCACCACTACTTCTGTAAATGATCCAACCCTTACTACCACAGAGGACGCAACTGTAGTGGTTTTCGAGAATATGGATTTCCTCACAGATATCTATTCGGTAGATCTATCCGACGAGTGGACTCCACTCGGCCCCCTTGCAGTAGCCACAGATAGAGCAGTTCTGAATGGCGATATTATTGCAACTAAGATGGTGGTTTCAAATGACGGCAACCTGCCAATGTCATTCGAAGTCACAGCACTTTCCTCTCTAAATACATGGCCAGTACAGATAGTCCATGGAGAAGAAGAGTCCCTGGAAGGGGTCGCCTTCACAATATCTGCCGGTTCACAGGCAACGGTGACTGTGAACACCATCGTTCCGATGACTGCACAGATGGGGGATTCTAACACCATCACAATAAGGACCACGCAGGAAGGCGGTCAAACAGTAACAAATGCAACCAAACTCGTCGTTCTCGAACTTGCCCACCTAGATCTAGTAGGGGATGAGAAAATTTCAGTTGCACTAGGGACGAGTGGAGTCTCGTCCATACATGCACACAATGTTGGAAATGTCGAACTCTCAGTTTCGCTAACCATGGGCACTCTCCCAGATGGGTGGTCTGCTGGGTTCCTCTCCTCTCGAGACTTCCAAATGGGTATGAATCAGCAGGCAACCATATCGGTTGCTTTGGAGCTACCCGGAAACTTGTCCTCGGGCCCCCTCTCCAATACCGTTCCTGTCATTATCGAGGTGTTCACACCCAGTGGCGTCTCCCAGTCTTACACAGTTTGGATGCAAGTCGAAGTACTGCCGTCTTCTTGGCTCAAATTTGAATGCGAGAGCACTCTACTGGAGGGCATAGTCGCCAATTCAGAGGGGGAATTCGAAGTTACCCTGACTAATTGGGGGAATGTCGACTCGGAATTTACGATTGACATCATCTCGCCAGAGGGGTGGACAGTATTCATTTATTCTTCGCATTCAGGTCCACTTTCCCCCGGCCAGTCGGTTCAGATTACAGTTACAGCGAGCCCCGGTGAATCCACCGAGTTTGGTCTGGTTCAGCTTTCTTTGCATGCGAACTCGACTTCCTCCGAAGTAACTTCAACCGATGGCAATCTGGATCTGCAGGTCAGCAAATCCCGTGACTCTGGTTCATTTGCCATACCCTCTTGGGCATATGCGGTAGCATTCCTTTTGTTGCTATCTGCCACCCTAGTAGTTGGACTCAGGATGAGGAGTTCATCATCTGATGGGCTGAGGCCGGAGGAGGAGCTGATACCCCCTGGTTCCGCGCTACTCTCAGGAACTCAAACAGAGAGGAGGGCTGCAGCAATGGAGACCAGCGCCTCGGGTGAGGTACTAACGGGCACGGTCAGTAATGACGAGATCGAATCGGCGATGAGTTCATCATCCCTGCCCTCGCTTGAGATTCCAAAGTCTCCAGAAGGGGCTGCTCCGTTACCCCTTGGAGGCCTTCCTGAGGGATGGACAATGGAACAGTGGGCCGCCTATGGCCATCTCTGGTGGGAACAGAATCGTCCGTGACCGTTATCACTGTCAACTAGGTCGGAATGACATGGCTGGTTCTATCGTACTCTTTGGTCCGCCTGGTGCGGGTAAGGGAACGCAGGCCGGTAGGATTTCTGAATTAACGGGCAAGCCACAGGTTTCAACGGGGGACATGCTTAGGGCAGCTGTCTCCCAAGGCACACAGTTGGGCCATGAGGCCAAGACTTTCATGGATGCAGGATTGCTAGTTCCAGACTCAATTATCATCGGCCTTATTTCTGAGAGGCTGAAGGACGAGGATGCTGTAGGGGGAGTTCTGTTTGACGGTTTTCCCCGAACCATCCCCCAAGCAGAGGCATTGGCAGAAATCGTGTCCGTGGAAGTCGTGATTTCCATGGAGGTCCCGGATGATTCGATTGTTGAGAGGATAGTTGGAAGGAGAATGGATCCTCAAACTGGTGAGATCTATCACATCAAGTTCAAACCCCCGCCTGAGGGTGTCTCTATGAGGGTAGTGCAGAGAAAGGACGACACCGAAGAAACGGTAAGAAGCCGATTAGCAGCCTACCATGAACAGACGGCACCTTTGGCCGACTGGTATTCTAAGCGAGGATTACTAATGCGTATTGATGGAAATGGATCAATCGAAGATGTTGGGAACGCCATAGCTTCTAAATTGTGAGGGATTGAAATTTCTAGAGGCAAGAAGTACCGTTCCCGATCCTCCAGGAATAGGAAAGCAGATGCCGCTGCAGCTATAGCGATCCTTTCCGAGACCCTATCCACACATCTCGACGATAAGCAAATTGCAGATTCAGCTGCGAGGGATATCATCAGGGTGGGCAGGAGGCATGGAAGGAGGGCCGAACCAGAAATATCTAGGATGATATGCAGAAAATGTTTGAGCGCTCTATCGCCCAGTCAAAACTCAAGAATTAGAATAGTCTCCAAGCAGATCGTTACTACGTGCACCATATGTGGAAATATCTCCAAGAGAGGCCCGGGTGATTCAATATGAAACCAATACCAAGTAGGATTCTCAAACTATCGGCCGACCCATCAATGAGGCCTACAGTTAGGGTGGGAAAATCAGGCTCAACAGAAGCAATAATCACCGAATTGAAAGATCAGCTTGAAAATCGTGATCTAGTCAAGGTAAAAGCGAATAGGGGAATTGCAGGTAATTCTAGTGAGAGAGATGACTTATTCTCATCTATGGCCAAACAGACCGGCTCAAGGCTAGTATTCCAGAGGGGCAACGTCGCAGTTTTCTGGTCCGGGAAATAACATTATTTCAGACCTCAGAGGGCCCCTGGCAATCGTGAGATATTTAGGGTGTTCACAGTTCGACGGGCCATGGTGAGTCAAGAACAGGTAGTATTGGGAATCTTCATCCTCTCGTTTGCATTAATTCTTTCAGAGGTAGTGCATAGAACAATAGCCGCTTGGTTCGGCTCTGTCATGATGCTACTTTACGGTCATTGGACAGGGGTATTCCACCTTCACGAAGAATACAACTCCGCCGGTCAGTTAATCGACACTTACACGCTTGAGCATACCATGTTGGGATGGATTGAGTGGGAAGTTATTGGCCTATTGCTGGGGATGATGATTTTCGCCTCAATTTTGGAATTATGCGGGTTCTTCGAGTATGTCGCTATCAAGGCTTCCAAGATGAGCAGGGGCGACCCTTGGAGGTTGATAGTCCTGCTCGGAACCTTCACCACATTGCTATCTCTTGTCATCGACAATGTCACTGCGATCATCATTATCGCTCCTGTGACTTTGAGAATCTGCAATAAATTGGAAATCAATCCAGTCCCCCCCTTGCTCGCAGAGGCAATCCTGTCCGACACCGGCGGAGTAGCATCGATGGTAGGCGACCCTCCCAATGTCATGATTGCTGCAGCCGCTGCCGACGCAACTCCTGCCTTGGAAGCGTTCTCTTTCAATGGCTTTCTTTTCAAGCTGGGTATTCTAACATTCATTGCATGGGTCGCAACTCTGACTTACTTCAGGTGGTACTACAAGGACTGGGCGGAGCAGAAGTCACCACACGTCGACCTCCTTATGGAAGAGGACGAGTGGGATGCAATCAACGACAAGCAGCTGATGTATACAACTCTCTTCATTCTCGGTATGACCGTAGTGGCGTTCTCCGCTAAGTCCCTTCTGGATCTGGAGATAGAGATTGATGGGATAGCTCTAGCAGGTGCTGGTTTCGCACTGATCGCTGCCAGGCCGGGGGAAGAAATCAGAGAAGGATTCATCAATGACGTAGTAGAGAAGGTTGAATGGCAAGCGTTGCTGTTCTTTGTAGGACTATTCTTGCTAGTTGGGGGAATTGGCGATGTCGGCTATCTCGATCAGGTCGCCAACTGGATTTTCGATAACTTCGGTGACGATGAAGTCAAGCTCGCCATAGCCATCATCTGGGTCTCTGCAATAGCCAGTGCCCTGATCGACAACATCCCGTTCACAGCAGCCATGATTCCGGTAATCTTCAGCATCACCGAGGCCAGTGGAGGGACTCTGAGCCCAGAGCCCCTACTATGGGCACTGGCAATGGGGGCCGGATTCGGTGGAAATGCGACTCCGATTGGATCCAGCGCCAATGTGATGACTGTAGCAATCAGTGAGCGTTCGCCGTATCCGATAACCACGAGGGAATGGGTCAGAGCAGGGTTTCCCGTCATGCTGATCACATGCTGTGTGGCGACCGTATTCATGTACTTCTTCCATGGTGCATTGTACGCCTGACCGCCATTATGAAGCAACAGACCCCCTCGGGGGGTCATGCCCGAATGCGTGGTTTGCGGTTTGGTGACCTCTTCTTCGTCATGCCCAGTTTGCGGAAGTACGCCATCCGATGAGTTAGAAATATCACAACCTCCTACTTCCGGGGATTCTGAGAACGGAAACACGCTGCCATTCGGTCTAGATACGGAAACGGAAGGATCGCGACATTCGTCAATCCCTTTCGGCTTAGAAAAAACCCCAGAAAAAACTGAAACCAATATATTGGCCTTCGGATTGGATAACTCTCCATTGGAAGGCGAAACGAGAGGACAAAAAGCCGTAACTAGCGAGCAGTCCGGGGATAAATCCACGAATCATTTACTGTTTGGCTTATCCCATTCTCCCTTAAATGACGAATAATCCGTCACCGTGGTCCCTTTTTCACACTCAAATGTGGGCCTAGTACCCCGGTTACTTCATATACCGAATGTAGGTCGCCGGGATGCTTTATGTGCTCCTTGGTACATCGCGTACCAGGGTAAGAGGTTGAGGCCGCTCCGCCCCGCGGGGAGACGGAATGGCCAGAGAAACCTGAATTGATATGCCTGGAATACCAGAGGAATCAATCCTCCACTATCTAATAGTGGAGAGGCGATTAAAACTCATACAGGTGGGTATGTGGAATCACAAGATGCTACAACCCGACTGGGGGATGGCTCGGCTCGAGAGCCGAAGAAGGTCGTGACAAGCTGCGATAAGTCGCGGGGAGAGGCATGAATCTCATGGATCCGCGAATTACCGAATTGGACCTCCTGGCACTCAGTGCCATTCCTCTTTATTGTAGGAAAGGGAACCCCCCGAACTGAAGCATCTCAGTAGGGGGAGGAATAGAAATCAACAGAGATTCCGTTAGTAGTGGCGAA
>DAJH01000040.1:44112-44321 GCA_002498925.1 Euryarchaeota archaeon UBA173
TTCCGTTAGTAGTGGCGAATGAAAACGGAATAGGACAAACCGAATCCCCTTGGGAAACCTTGGGGAGATGTGGGGTAAGGATCGTCTGTAGCCTAATTCTAGGAAGTGGAAGTCGTCCTGGGACGGCGCACCAAAGAGGGTGAAAGTCCCGTACACGTACTAGATATGGCCAAGTGACGACACCAGAGTAGCGTGCGTTGGATATCGCG
>DAJH01000002.1 GCA_002498925.1 Euryarchaeota archaeon UBA173
CATTGGCTCCGGCTCGGGCATTGGAGGAGGGGGCTGTTCGAAAATTTCCTTAGCGCCGCCGTACATTGAATTGGCCACTTCATCGGAGGCAGGGAGGGATGGTGCCTGGGGGACTCCGTCCTCTGACCACCCACTGCCGGACACCGACATTTCATAGTCATCCAGAGAAGAAATCTCCTCGAGCGGGGAAGTTGCCGACTTCAGGGTCCTAAATGACACTAGAAGGACTCCGAGAATTACAACCACACCAACTAGGATGAAAACGACATTTCCACCAAACCAAGCGGCTTCTTCTACAGTAGGTCCTTCATCTATGGGAACAGGCCTGACCAGAGTTATCATCACAGTCCTGGAAATTTTGTCAATGTCGGAATCAACGTCCAAGGTGAGTTCGAATGTCATCTGATCTTGCGACAATGAGTCGAGGTTCTCCTGAGTAACGTGAAGTGTTACCGTGACATCACGAGTCGCCCCGGTGTCCAATACGAAATCCCTGTCTTCCTGCTCTATCCTAGCATTTACTATGTTGAAGAACAGGTCTGAGTCCCTATCGACATCGGTCCTCACAAGCTGCGAGTCTGTCGGATGGTTATTCTTGACCGAGAAAGTCAGTTGTATGTCATTATCTTCCTCGGCGATGGTGACGTCACCAGGTGGCAGTAGAACTATCCAGCCTTGGTCCCCAACATGGAACTCGGCGATCCCCGAGCCAGTGGAGGAGGATCCGGCCGATGCGGCTTCCTTGCTTGTGGCGGTAAGCGTGATTGTGCGATCTCCGAAGGCATCGTCGCCGAAGGAATACAGGACGGTGATGTTGAATGAGCCACCTGCCGGGATGAACGGCGTCCTTACACCGTTACCATCTTCCACCAAGTTTGTCGCTTCGACTGAAACATCGGAAAGATGGTCGAAATCAATGTAGAAAGCGTCGTCGACGTTTCCATCATTGGTCACTTCCCAACTAACTGAACGAGGAGGGTCGCCACCTCTGAAAACTTCCTCAAGCATGTCCAAATCTTCTACATCGACTAGATGAGTTTCTGGAACTGTCAGATAGACTTTCTTCTGCTCCTCATAACTTGGATCACTGACGCTCTTTGCGTTTATGGAAATCTCGTAGGTCTCGGGCTCTATCCCGTATGGCATCGGAAGTTGCAGGAATACGGTAGTGTCCCCTCCAAATGGGGTGATTCCGAGAGTACGTTGGGTGTTTAGGGACAGACCCAGGTGCCAGTTGGAATCTAGATACAGGTCATAGGACTCTTCTGAGTTTCCATGATTAACCAGGAGTATCTCTATCGACCTGAAGAATCCATCTGCCGGTGCCTCGTACTGAGTTACGAATGGTATGATCTCAATGTCGTAGCTGACTGGAATCTCTATGTTCACATTCCAAACTGCCATGAAGTTTGCAGGGGCTCTTCCGCTAGCAATCAGTGTTATCTCGTAAATGCCGGGAGAAATTTGTTCGGGGGCTATGACCCTTGCATACAGAGATATCTCCTCATTTACCTGGAGTTCCAGGCTTGTTACGAGTTGTCCTGATGCATCGTACCACTCCAAATTCTCAGTTCCCCAGGTGGTATCGGCGAATGAGGCTCCAAGATTCCAAGTGGCAACTTGGTTGCCGGTGTTCTTGAACACCATGGGGATTGTGCCGTTTGCACCGGGTTCGAGTGTGGCGGCAGGATTGGTGATAGTCACAGGCTCGAGTTTGCAAGAATACGATGCTTGGACGGATACCGGGATATTGAGTGCCGCCTTTGAGAAGTTAGTAGTGCCGTCATTGATACCTACGAACCATTCCATTTCTTGGACCTCTGCCCCGTCCGGGATGGAGAGATTGAACCATGCGTCCATCACAGTTAGTGCCTTGATGATGTCAGTAACGACGTAGTTGTCATGATCGACATTGTTGTTGGAGTCAATCCTGAGTGGATATCCATACATCCAAGAGGCGTTAGAAACCTCTGTGTAAAGTCTCAGCGTGACATCCACATATCCATTATTCCTTATCCTGCAATGAAGGGAAGGAGGGTGTGGATCCGCCGGTATTACGAGATACGCATTGGGAAGTGGATCGTCGCAGTCGGCCTCTATGGTGTACTCGGGGACTCTCTGGATTGCGAACATGAGGAATGAGTCGATGTGAATCCCTTCTGAAGCGGATGACCCGTCTGAGTCGAATTTGAAAGCCATCGTGAATTCGCCGGATTCGTGGAGACCTGTCATATTCCATATCTGCCTGGTCCAGTCTGACTCCGTCGTGGAAAGGTTCAGTGCTGAATAGTCGAAGTACTCGGCCGAGGACGCTGCATCAGCCTCTATCCTTACAGTGTCGTTAAGGGACATCTGCCCCCATGCCGAAGTCACAAGGTGCATTGAGATGAAATCGAAGCCCCTTATCTTGATCTTGCAAAACCTAGAGCCGTATGCGGTAGTCACCTCAGAATCCATGGTCCCATAGCCAAGACCGTGCCCTGGGTCATCACAGCTCTCGAATGGCGTGAACCAGCCCCACCACAATCTGTCGTGACGATTACTGGCGTAATCGGCCCCGGGCCTCGAGACCCTCCAATGATTTTCGCCTTCACTAGATGACCCGTTGGTCATCCTCCAATGCCCATATGTGTCGGGATCAGACGAGATTGTATTGTCCGTCTCATAACCTGCACCGACCCATATTGGCGAGTTTGCATATGGGATGTTTGGACAGTCGTTGATATTGTCGCCATCTACGTCACCGCAAAATCCGTTCTCCATTGGATCCTGCCAGACCGCTACAGGGATGTCCCTGGAAAGTTCGTTGTTCTGTTCGTTATCGTCTGCTAAACCCCCATCGATAATACCGAGAAGAGTGATTCCTCCGTAAAGGAATCCATTTTCATCCACAGCGCTATGAGCCGCAGAGGGGGTCCAGATGAATTCCTCCCTAACAGACTGCAGACCGGATAGGGTCATATTTACCTGGAATTGAGCTATCATGAAACCAACCGGGTGCCATATCTGGAGCAGCCCATCGGCCGTTGCTGGTTGACTTGAGGTTCCGGCCTGGGTGAAGGTGACGTTGATTTGGATAGTCTCATCTCGAATTATGTACTCAGCGATTTCCCCATCTGGTTGCTCCCACTGCATTGCTTCTCTAGATGAGTTTCCCACTTCAATAGAAGTCACCTCAAAGTCGATCAGGGCACGTGGTTGAGCCGCCCTTTCTGCCGAATCAAATTCCAAGGAATTACCGGCAAGAGCGGGCGACATACTGGTCGCAAGGAGTAGGAAGCACAACAAGAGCGGATATTGACTACGCATGATGAACGGTTTTGGGGCCTTAACTACCTGTATGAAGGTTGGGACACCAAGTTCATCCCAGTGGGAGAGTAAATCTCGCTACTATCAAATTCCATCAATAATTACAAGATATCCAGTATACCCCGGTGAAGGACTTATGATTGGATTAGTTTGCGTGCGCACGTGAGTGATACAGATTCCCTTAGACACAGGGTCGCGATATCAGTACTGGTTTTTCTCCAAGTAACCCTTGTGCCAATCTTTGGATTCTCTGCGACATACCTGCTTAAGATCGACAGGGGGGCATTCTCTGTCTCAGTAAGGACTGAGTTAATTGAGTGGATAGTTGTAGCAGGCCTCCTATACGGGATATTCTCACTGTCCCTAGCACTATTGCTAGGTGGATACAAGCCCCTCTCGGTGGTCAGAAGAGGGGGTTGGATGCCAGTGCTCGGACTGAGCAGAAGGAAAGGCGACCCTGAGTTGGTGGATCTTTCGAGGCTAACATTGCATGAAAGTCCCTATGGTAGAATGACGAGGCTGGTTGACAAGAAGGTCAGGGACGAGGGGATTGACCTGATATCGGTGCATGGGGGCCTACAGCTAATTGCTGTGCCATTACAGGTAATGCTAATTGCGATTCCACTGGCAATCATGGAAGGAGTCCCTGAATCTGTAATGAGGCCCGAGAGGGCTTTTGAGTTGGGAATGGCAGGTTACCTCCTTTCACTTTGGCTAGCAGTAAGACTGCAGCCATTCGTTTCCCAGCATCTAGTTGTTTTTGCGGCCATGTTCAGGACGGTCATTTGGAGGGTCTCAAGATTCTCTTGGATACTTCCCATTCTTATTTTCTGGTTCACCGCCAGATTCCTCCTAGAGGCATCTTTGGGGTGGCTAGAAGTTGACCTTTCAAAGTGGAATGATGTTCAGATTGAGTCCTTGGTACTGGACACAGTAGCCCCCAATGCAGAGGTCCCGCCGAATGCAATCATTGATTTCCTGATAGCCATATCCGTACTGCCCCTGGCTACTTTCACCTCAATTTCGGTACTTGGTGGGTCGAATGGGATTCCTAGTTGGATGCATTCAGCTGAAGACAAGATGGAAAATCTGCAGATGGATTTGCTTGAGGCCCCGGATGACGAGGATCCTGATCAACAGCCCCCTGAACTGAATGAGTCTGGTTTCATGGACAAATTAGACTATGAAGACGGGGATGAGGAGGAAGGGGGGATGATAGACATCCCTTTCGAATTGTCCGGCGGTAGCTAGTCTGGAAGGATTATGTCAATCGATTTGTTCAGGAAATACCATCCAGAACCAATTACCATCCCGAAGCCGTAAGGATTCGGGCCCAGAGCCCACAATTGGACGGAAGCGGCGAGCATGATTGAGGCGGAGGCGGCAATCCCCCTCCAATCCGTGGCATCGCTCCAGAATGACGATGCATACCATGAAACGCCCAGTGAAGCAATGAAAGAAGTCAAGGCGCTGATCATTGACAGACCTCAATCGCTACGCAATTCAGAGAGGACACTCTCGACCCGGTCCATTCCACGTGAGATGTCTTCTCTGGAAATCGTGTATGCGAACCTTAGGTGGCCCTCTCCTGCGGAACCGAATGCTGTACCGGGAGAGCACAGTACGCCCCCCTCCAACAAAGCCATTGCAATCTCCTCACTAGTCATCCCAGGAACTTCGACTTTGGGGAAAACATAGAACGCACCAGTAGGGATATGGCAGGTCACACCTGGTATTGCATTGAGGCGCTCGCATATCAAATCCCTCCTAGCCTTGAACTCTGCACACATAGACTCGGGGTAGTCAGGGGCCTCTTTCAATGCCTGAAGTACTGCATGTTGCATTGCGTCATTACTGCATGCGGTCACATAGTACTGCATCTTAGTTAGTTGCGCCATAGCCTCACTGTCTGGAGAGAGGAGGTAGCCGATTCTCCATCCTGTCATTGCGAAGGTTTTGGAGAATGACTGGACCATGATAACCTTGTCATAGCCTGCACCCAGGAAAGAAACATGAGGTCCGTCGTATACTATCCTGTCGTAAACCTCGTCTGTAATTATCCAGAGGTCATTTGCTTTGGCGAATTCAACGAGTTCGTCCCTCTGCTTCACGTTCACATTCCCCCCTGTCGGATTACTGGGGAAATTATACAGTATGGCCACGGTATTCTCATCGAGCCTCTCCTCCAAGTCCTGAATCATGGGCACGAAACCATTCTCGAATCTGCACGGGTAAAGGTTGGGCTCTCCCCCGCAAATCCTGACATCTGGAGGATACAGCGGGAAGTAGGGCTCTGGAATTAGGACATTATCGCCGGGATTGACCAAAGCTAGGAATATATCCAGCAGGCCATTGGTCCCACTCATGGTTATACAGACGTTTGACTCATCTAGATCGGGCGAAAGATGATGCCACAGGGTAGCAATTTTTGACCTAAGTTCGGGATGTCCCGCGGTGGTTGTATATTTGTTCCTTCCATCCCTCATAGCTTGGTTGAATGCCTCTATGGCCAATTGCGGGGGCTGGAAATCTGGCTCCCCCAGTCCAAACTGGATTGCGTCGTCTCCGGCCATATCGAACATTCGTCTGACACCGGTAGGACGGATGCTGTTCGCACGGTCGGAGAATCGCACCATGGCCTGCGGAGGGGAGACCTAGGATTTGAATAAGGCGGCTTGCGAACCTCTCCCTAGACCTATGGGCCAGTTTCATCGACAAATTCTGCAACCAATACTCCGTCATCTATCGACGAAGTTGGCCCCTTGGCTAGTTTCGAAATCATTGACTCGATTTCTCCATCTGACTTATGTCTGATCAGGAACAATGCTGCGACCCAGATTACGAATGCCCCCACGACTACTGCGATTGCTGCTGGAGATATGGAAATAGAGCCCTTCTCACCTCCGAGACCATGGACCGTTGCTAGCACCGGTAACGAGTAGCCAGAATCTGAAACAGCCCTGACTTCTATCTCATGAGGTCCTGATCCAATTTTATGTGGATTCAGGATCACGTGCCACTGGAATGGGGCGAGAGGGCCTAACTCAGAGGGGGTTGCGGAATATTCTGTTTCGATCCATTCCCCAGAGTCCACTCTATACTCGACCCTGTCGATACTGCCCATCTGAGCCCAAGAGTGGCCCGTTGCGTTAATGGTCCCATTGGAGTCAACCAGATTTAGCAAGTGGTTCTGTATCGTGGGATCGATATCCTCAAGGTATCCCAAATCATTGAGGCGTAGTGCGAATGACACAGCCTCATAGGCATCTACCATCCCATAACCAAACTCCCTATTCCAGTATGGGTCTACTTCCGGTGCACTGGGTTCACCTCTCCTCTCAGAAGTCTGCTTCAGGACTTCCTTGATCTGCAGAGGCGTGAGGTTCTCGTTAGCCTCCATAATCAAGGCTATGACTCCTGTAACGGTTGGGGTCGCGTACGAGGTTCCACTTCCCCTGCCCGTGTAAGTATTCCCGGACGCATCCCCTCCGAGGAAATTGTTGCACCCTCCGCTGGAGACGCATCCCTCCGCCTGGACTATGTTGGTCCCCGGGGCGCTCAACTCTGGAATCAGCTCGTTGACAGGGTTCCCATCTCCATTGTCCCTCCTAGGCCCCCTTGATGAGTACGAGGCGATGGTATCATCATCTCTGTTCACGGTATTCTGGTCATCCGTTGCTGCCACTGTGATGGATAGTGAAGATGCGCTCATTCCAGAGAGTCCGTCGTTATCGGGGCCTGAGTTACCTGCTGCGTTTGAGACTGTGACTCCAGCCACCATCGCGTCATCCAGGATGCGGCTGTGCATATCGGACCCGTCCGATTCACCGTTCTCGTGACTAGTAATTCCCCATGACAGGGAGATGATATCTATTCCATGATTTGCCTCATCCACTCCTGGCCATGCATCGTCTCTGTGATCAATTATCCACTGTAGGCCATTCATTGCCGACTCGTAGAATTCCTGCTCTAGGACATAATTCTCGAATGGTCCCGCTCCAACGTCTGTACCTATCCTGACATCCACCAGGGATGAATTTGGAGCTGAGCCGTAGAAATCTGACTGGCTTCCATCCGACTCGATGCCCGTCGCACTGGCCATACCCATGCACGCAGTGCCGTGCTGATTGGCATCATCGGGGTCAAATGAGCCGTCTTCCTCCCTGCCTCCCGAGAGAACGCATTGTGGATCCGAATGAACGTAGCAAACAGCATCATATCCGGCTACAAACTTGCCCGATAGTCCCGGGTGTTCATTATCGACGCCGGTATCCGTAAGAGCGATGTTGACGCCAAGACCGCTGACGCCCAAATCCCAGGCACCATTGGGATACTCAGTGGAGTTTCTGGCCTTTACTGCCGGGGTCTGGATATCTCCATGGAATACAACTGAGCCGTATCTCTCGACCATCACAACTCCCTCGAGTTTCGATAGTTCTCCCACCTCTGAGGCGTTTACCGAACCAATGAGAACTGCATCTATGGAGGGGAGCTCTACTGCAATGCTATGCCCCATCGCCTCCAAAGAATATCTGTCATCATCTGTGATAGGGCGACTAAAGGAGAGGCCAACATTGACTGGGCCGGAGGAGATCTGAATGGAGTCATGTATTCCATTCCTATCTGAATCCATGGACGTCCATGACCACCATGGCCCGGGATCGGCCCAAGTTATGGGAGCTTGAGGGGGTACGCTTTCGGATAATCCATTACTTCCGACTTCATTGGGAGGGGGAGTCAGACTTCCTACCAGTGGCACCAATAATATGGCCACCAGTAGCAGACCGACCCTTGTATTTCCCATGGTGTTGCGACTACTGGGTGTTTCTTCAATCCAACCTATCCCGTGACCTTAGACAAGCTAGTTGTAGCATAATGGTGGGGGCACTGGGATTTGAACCCAGATCAGCGGGTATCTTCCGCTTAGCGTGCACCCGGTCTGCGCACGCTCTCGGGTTGCGACGGGTCGGTGCTCCAGTTGGTCATCAGATCCATCAGAAAACCCACTCGTCGTCATTCCCGTGCAACTGGAGCCCGCGGTACTACCAGGTTATACTATACCCCCGTAAGGAAGTGATACTCGGTGGGGACTCACTCTTATGATGCTCACGGTCGTTAAGTTCGTGGATATCGCTACAATCCAGTCTGCGAAGCGAGGACGATTAGGCTCGCTGACATCCATAAGCCGAAAACAGCAGTGGCGATTCCCCATGCCCTGGGGCGTATTCCCATACTAATCCGACCGAGCGAGACTGAGATGGCCCCGGGAATAGCGGAAATCGCCCTAGCCAAAGACACCGTAACCCCTGCCGATAACACAAACGCACCCATAAGGAAAATCGAGAGCAGGGTGCCAAATGTGCCAGATAGGGACACTGCGCCAACTCCCTGCGGAATCAGGTAGGGCATTCCAATCCATGCAAGCCATGCAAGCCAAAGGCCGAGGTAGGCATCCTTGTTGAAATCTCCAAGCCCCCTCCAATTAGCGTACTCATCGGGAATCTTGGAGTGAACGAAGGACGAGATAAATTCAACCTCTACGATCTTTCCAGAAGTAAGGACTGCGAGGCCGTGATAAGTGAGGACTATGGACAGCAGTATTTCGACAAGCAACCATGACTGGGACAGTCCAAGGAAGGCCAAGAGCGATACTGGGATGGCCCAGATGGAGAAGCCTGTTGAAGCTGCTAATGTGGTCATTATCGAACCAGCGAATGGGTTCATGTCGGCCTCTGGTTCTTTCTCCCTGCCTGAAGGAAGGGATAGTACGAACAGAGGTAGCAAGGTGAAGGAGAACAGCATCGAAATCAAATCTAAGGGGCTGTTGCCTGAACCCCTGATTCCTGACTCTACAGCTTGCTTGATCTCTTCGGAGGACATGGTCCCGGGACTCCATGACGTCACGAAACCAGCCGGGTCCACGACAATCACTGCATCGGTCGGGCCACTTGGCAGGCCGAGTCCGGTACTGGAGTCTGCTTCGTCCAATAGCAACGGCCAAGACTCATTGATTACTTCTGCATGACCGTCGATATTTACTGCCTTGAGGTCTTTTCCGGTGGCGATTTGAACAAAGCTCACATCTCTTTCCATTACAATCATGGCAGATTCAAAATCCCCTCTCTGATGCTCAGCATATGGCGATCCTGCTTGGAATAGCCCTATCACAACTGCATCGGACCCCTCTAGCAATTCATTCAACGATATCGATACTTCATCGCTTCCATGTGAAATTAGCACGAACGCTGGTGCAGCTCCTCTCCCGCCATTTGCCTCGGCGTCAATATCGGGGAGTTGGGAGGCTGGGCCTAGGGCAGCTATGGCCAACAAGACTATGACTGCATATGCAGGAAGTGGAAGAGTGGCCTCCCTGATCGAGAAACCTATCCATCCAACGATTGAAAGTGGGACAAGGATAGCGGCCCAGAAACCACCTAGCAAGGGATCCTTGTCCTCTTGAACCTCGAACCTCAATACCCCGACTACGTGACATGTGTCGCCGGGGTTCTGGTCAGTGAGTACAAAGCAACCGTCAATCATGTATTTCCCGGGCTCTAGTGGCTTTTCGGAAGACCATACTCTGACAGT
>DAJH01000028.1 GCA_002498925.1 Euryarchaeota archaeon UBA173
CTCTCAACATCAATGAAGTGCCATGTAGATATAGAATACGCCGCTGGCAATTATTCCCGACATTACCATTTTATTGACCCATGCGCTTTTCAGTGACTCTAGCCACTTCTTTCCTGCCCTGACCCCTATCAGCGCGGAAATCACCAGTACCGCAGTCAGCTGTAGGTGCTGGTAGATTTCTTCGGGTCGAGAGAGGATGTAAACTGGGACCCTTGAGAGATCGACGCAGAGGGCTAGAACGCTCGCAGTGGCTGCATAGGACATCTTGTCTGGCAAGCGACGTGTCAGAAACATCGCCCTTAGTGCACCCTGGTGTCCTGAAAGACCCCCCATGAATCCTGATCCGAGGCCGCCGAACCTGTCATTGGCCTCGGGTATCCTGTACCCAGTCCATGACTCGCTGAGGGTCAATATTGGGAGGATTATCAGGAAGGCCCCGATCAGAGCCAATAGCGGTTCCTGTTGAACGCGGTTCTGCAGCAGCGCTCCTGCGATAGAGCCGAATACCAGCCATACCCCATAGCGCCTGAATGCCGAGAAGTCCACGCTATCCCTCAGGGCGATGAATTTGCCAGCATTGTGAGCCGCATGGACGACCGCAACTACAGCCACTGCTTCATGTGGGCCCATGATCAGAAGTACGATCGGAGTCAGCATTGTTGAGAGGCCGAATCCAGCAGGGACGGTCAGCGCTGCTGCAAAAAAGGTCCCTATGAAAGCCAATAGGAGGATTTCCATTACATTTCCCCGCGGTGCCGAATCTAACTATCTGTCGGCTGACAAATGAGAATGTTTGGGCAGGGGAGCCTTGCCCCCCTGCCCATTTTCGTTGGTCTCAGACCATTGGTTGCAATACGGCAACCGTACCGCTGACCTCGTTTGCCACGATCAGCATTGGTGCTCCGTTGGGGCTATCTGCCCCTGATACGAATGCCATTGCCTCTGGCGAGACGTGATCGTGCATGTACACGTACTGGACGAAGAACGGCGAGGATGGATCAGTGAGGTCGTAGATCATCACTCCGCCTGATCTCTCCAGAGCTACGAATGCTAGGGTTCTACCTAAGAAATCCCCAGTGATTACGCCCTCTGGCTCGGAGCCCTTGTCGTCATTTCTGGAACCGGTGTACCCGTTAATCCATTGCCCGTTTACCGACATAAGGTGCTCGACCTCATCGCCACTGTCCCAGACTTGCACGAAGTCTCCGGAGCTGTCATACTTCCATATCGAGAAAGACCTGGCGCCGTAGCTGCAGATGAAGTCCACGTCTCCATCGCCATCTGTGTCCCCACAGTCATCGGCAGTTGTCGTCTTCAATCGACCGAGATCGGCATCTGAAACGCCGTCAGGGAAGGATGTCGCATCTAGAGTAAGGTCATCGGCTCTCTCCTCTTCGGAGTATCCATCGTAATCCCTTGCATCTCCCTCGTTGGCAGAGACATAGTAGGTGACTCCATCACTAGCTACGAATGAAGTCATTGCATCAGGCTGGTACATTCCCTTGACGTTGTCCCAGCTCTGGAAGTTAACCCCCCCGTCCCTGTCACTTAGGTCAAGCGACAGTGTGGAGTAATCCTTGAACCCAAGAGCGTGGATGCCTGTTATGGTGTTGGTCGATAGGTCGAGAGTGGCGACAGCGTTGTTCTCCTGCATCACGATTGTGGCGGTCGAGTCGTCGCCCGCAACTGCGATGTACTCTGGCTCCAGGTCCTGGGCCACTGTGGCACCGGGCCCGAATATCCTGACTCCGCTAGCCTCTAGAGTAGCCATCTGCGAATTGAAGGACGTGAATCCAACCTGTGTGGCTGTCAGGCTTGTGGTATCGGAAACATCCACCACTGTAACCGAGCCGACTGGATCGATGTCGTAGTCATCGTCTGGCTCTCCCTCATTGGCGACCAGAGCCTTGGTTCCGTCGTTCGTGAAGGTAATCATGTCTGGCAGTGCGCCAGCAGTGACCGAGCCTACGAGAGCCCCATCGGTATCGAAGAACATTGCGAGACCGTTGTCTTGCTTTGGGTCGACCGCAACGGCCACGCCGACTAGTCCGTTAGGGCTGACGGCAACGCTGTTTGGTTCTCCATTGGATATTACTAGTCTGAAATACAGAGTTGGATCACTAGGAGTGCTCATGTCGATGATGTCGACCGAGCTGTCTTCTGCATTGACAACGAAGGCTCTTTGTGAGGCTGCGTCGTAGGCTGGTACCTCCGCGTACCCCTCGCACTCGTCCTCCCCCATGTCGCAACCAAGTGGCGCTGAGTGGAAGCTCCCTACAAGCGACCATGCGTAAGAAGAGCCTTGAGCGAGGATAGTCGTGCTATCTGGGCAGTATTCCACCATCGCATTGACAGACGCTGCTCCATCCCCTGCAAGGCAGTGGACGAAGTCCATCCCAGCGGGCCCTATAGGTCCGGTTTCCCCGGTAGGTCCTACTGGACCCATGCTTCCGGTGTTCCCAGTGGCCCCTTGTTCGCCATCTTGTCCGGGCAGTCCTGAGTCGCCGTTTGCCCCGTCAGTACCGTCCTCTCCGGAAGTACCCCTGATTCCCTGGGGTCCTTGTGCCCCTTGGGGCCCGGGATCTCCGTCTTGGCCGTTGCATACTGCGACCGATTCGGTTATCTCGGGTGTATCGAGGTTACCGTTCTTATTTGCGTCCAGTCCGATATGGACCCATGTCCCCCCGTCCTCACAATCGTTGCTCGATGCGGGTTGAAGATCCACCAGAGCCTGGTCGAAATCGACATCCGTTTCTCCGCCTACGCAGCCCGCTAGAGCTGCAATCATCATTAGGAGCGTCATTGCTCCGGCCTTGTTCATACCTGCTTTTGTCATAGTACTCAGATGCTCTGCGTAATTAGCACTGAATATCCAGTTTCCAAATAATCTAAGATTGAACAATAGTAATCAAGAGGCTTCAAAATTACCATATTCTATGGCCAGTGGAAACATTGCCCCGACCTAGTTAATTGGAATGTTTGGAATCCATTTTACGGCCTTTCTGGAATTGTCCCCCATTATCTGGAAGATTTGCAGGACAACACCTTCCCCGGAACAGGGTCTGACCTCAATGTGGGCGAAGGACTCGTCGTTCACTCTGAGTCTCAGCAGTGCGAAGTTCTCTACGCTATCCAAATCCACATCCATCACTTCTTCATTCATTTCTTCACCTCCCCAGGCTCATCTTTAGCCCGTAATATTGCGTTCCTACTTTCTTGTTGGAATCTAATCCTGGTGGCATGTATACGAGATATGTTGTTTCATCCCCCTCTATGTAAACTATCTCAGAAGTCATGCATGAGTCGGCGATGCAGAGGATTTCCTTTGAACCGAGGGCCGAGACCTCCCCCCTTTCTATGGCGATTGAGTTTGTTGCCACAACTGTCAATGAAGCTAGGGAAATGATCGAGATTCCGATCAGGGCCCAGACCCTCGAGTTACTAGCCATCGCTAGCCCCATCGCAGTACAGGTTATAGTTATTATGTAAACTATATATTTTATATAACTAATTTGTCGTGGTTTTGGAGTTCTTCCCGAGTACCTGAATCACGATTCAGCCGAACCTTCCCGAGATGTATCGGTCTGTCAGCTCATTGCCCGGGTTGTTGAAGATCTTGTCTGTCTTGTCGAACTCTATCAATCTGCCAAGGAACATGAATGCCGTGTAATCCGAGACTCGCATTGCCTGGGACATTGAGTGAGTGACAATGACCACTGTGAAGTGCTCCTTCAGCTGCGTAATCAAGTCCTCTATCTTGGCCGTGGCTATGGGGTCTAGCGCAGAGCATGGCTCGTCCATCAGAATTACGTCTGGCTCGACCGCGATGGTCCTGGCTATGCAGAGCCTCTGCTGCTGGCCTCCTGAAAGGCTGGTCCCTAATTCATGCAGGCGGTCCGAAACCTCTCCCCAAAGAGCAGCGCTGGTGAGTGACTTCTCGACTATCTCGTTCATTTTCCTCCTTGAGGGGTTGTAGTGTAATTGAACCCCGTATGATACGTTGTCGAATACTGATTTGGGGAATGGGTTGGGCTTCTGGAACACCATCCCTATCTTTCTCCTTAGCCTTACAAGGTCGGTGCCCGACTTGTTGATGTCATCGCCATCGTAAACGATGCTACCGTCAAAGTTGCAGATGGGGATTAGGTCATTCATTCTATTCAGGCATCTGAGCAATGTAGACTTCCCACAGCCTGATGGTCCGATTAGAGAGGTAACGGAGTTTTTCTCTATTGGGATTGAGACGTCGAATAGAGCTTGTGCTGAGCCATATCTTAGGTTGAGATCCTTGACTTCTATTTGCGCCTCGCCGTCTATGTGGAGTTCCCTCGTTGATTGGAGTGTATCCGGATTGATGTTATCCGGAAGATCGCTTTTCTCACCTTCATTGGCCTTCGGCGGCTCCTCCGGGAGAGACTGCATGAATTTCTTGATGATTGCGGACTCTGCGAAATCTGCCACTCCGTCTACCTTGGACATCGAGGTGAGCATCAGTCTGACTTCGCTCCTGGATGGTTCTCTGGATAAGTCGTTCAGTGTCCTCTCCATACTATCGAATCTGACTTGCTCTTCATCGCTGACTTCGCCGTCTGATTCCATAATCTCCCTCAGTTTTTCCAGGACGGATGTCCTGATTTTCTCTTTCTTTGCGTTTTCTTTTTTCATGATTTTTCCCCCTTAAGCCTGTGAGAATCTCCTGAAGTGCGCCCTGACGAGGATTGCCACGGAGTTGACCATGACCAACGTTCCCAAAAGCACCAACGATGCACCTGCGGCCGCGACCTTGAATCCCTCCTCTGGCTGATCGGTCCAAGTGTATACCTGGACCGGAAGGACGGTGTATTTTCCACCGGGGTTCGAGCCCCAGGTTGTGAAAGAGGTTGGGTCTGCAGTCATGATTGGCCTATCTGCCCACATAGGCATCTCCGATACCCTAGACTCCAAGCCCGGTACCCATTGGAAGAATCCATCGATAGTGGGGAGCCAGGTATAGTCTACGTAGTATAGCGGGTCTGGTTCCTGGAAGACTGAGGTCACCGCACCTACTAGTATCAGAGGTGCTGCCTCCCCCATAATTCTGGACATTGCAAGTATGGTGCCAGTCATCATTCCCGGCATTGAGTGAGGGAGGACGTGGTCCTTGACCACTTGCCACTTCGTGCAACCGATTCCGAATGCTCCCTCTCTCAATGATGGAGGGACTGCTCGCAGTGCCTCTTGGCTTGCAATAACTATGGTTGGCATTGCCATTGTCGCCATTGTCACACCCGCAGTGAGGATGGTCCCCCCTAGGCCCATTCCGAATCCCCGATCAGAGGAGCACAGTGCAAGGCCGAACAAACCAAAGACTACGGCGGGGACTCCGGCTAGGTTGGTTATCAGGGTCTGTATCCCTGACTGAAGTTTCCCTCTTGGAGCATACTCTTCCAGCCAGATTGCCCCACCTATGGAGACGGGGATGGCGAATATCATTGTGTAACCCACAACATACACGCTCCCCCAGAAAGCGGCCCTCAATCCCGCCCGGTATGGTTGCTGTGAGGGGAAATTTGAGAAAATGAAGGAGTTGACTACCTCGAATGGGATAGTAAAGAATCCCACGATGAGGAAGACTGAGGCTACGATTATCCAACCGTCTCTTCCCATCACAACTCTCTTGACCCTGTCGGAGTTGATGTTCTGGCTTCGAGTCAGTTGCGATGCACCGGCCGCCATCCTTTTTGTTGCAGACAGTGCTAGCAGAATGCAGATTGACCCGGACAAGATTCCGCGATCGATGACCCAATCAGCTACAACTAACCATGTAATCAATGTTAGAAGGAGGAAGGTCCCTTCTACGGCCCCTTCGGACGGCCTGACTCCATCTTCTGGCCTGAGTTTGATGATTGATGATATTGAGGTTAACACAGCCAGCCCTGACATCAATGTTAGTGAGATTCCGATGGTGAATACGAAGATTCTGATTGCTATCGGCGATGCCAGTGTTTGCGACAGAATGTAAGCTCCGACAATCAGCAATATCGATCTCATAGAAAGTGAGACTAGACGCCCTAGGAGTTCTGACAGGTAAACTATTCTGGACCACGTAGGATTTGGCTCTGTCATATCGCCATCGAATCTCCTCAGGAAGTTGCTTGCAGGGAGAACCACCACCCCGGGGAAGATCATCAGCAAGAAGGCTGCAATGAGCACCGCGTATGCAAATATCTCTTCCAGCGGAAAGGGATCCTGATATTCATCGATACCCGTCTCTAGGGATGTCGAGATCCCGCAGTAGGAAGACCAGACTCTTGGTTGCAATAGCGTCATTGCTCCTTCGCACCAATCGTCTGCATCCATTGGGGGGTTGGCGTTGAACTCTGTAGAGCGTCTACAGTCATCCTTCGCGAGTGATGGGAACTTGTTCTTGTATGACTCGTCGCACATTCTTTCTTCGGAATCTCTCGCGTCCTCCCAGATTCCTATCAGGGACTCTAGGCCTTTGTCCGAAGAGGATGGGGCGAGTGATTGGTAGAATTCAATCGCCTCCGAGGATGTCATTCCCTCTTCCGGCCACCCCCATCTTGCGCTATCTGTTAGTGATGCTAGATTGTGTCCTTGGCCATCGACTAGGTTCTTCACCCCGTCCCCGTCTATGTCATCGTCCTCGGTGTCGTCATGGACTCCATCAGAATTTGTGTCGATCATCCATTCTTCGTTGATCTGTCCATCTTCTAGGACCATCGGGACGGCTTGGGGACATTGGCTTAGGGCCCTTTCCAATGACTCGGGATCGCCTTTGTTTCCGCCCATTATCGGGTTCTTGCTGTTGTCCCCGTCTATGTCATCATCACAGACATCGTAAATTCCGTCGTTATCCTGGTCCCCGTCATTGAAGATTCTAGAGTTCAACCAATCGCCCATCGGACCGAGGATGAAGTCGTCGACCTCCTTGTATGATCCGTCCCTGGCATCAGAAGGTGGGCCTTCTAGTTGAGTAAAGGTTACGGTGTAATTCATTGTGTGTTCCAACCACAATGATCCCAGGCCTGATTGGCCTATCTGGGCAGGATGAAGGGTGATTGTTTGGATTTCATTCGGTTCCTGGTCGTAGAAGAAGCTGGAGTCTTGTCTGGCCCCATATTTGTTCCATTGAGTCATGTTGCCATACGAGAACTCACCGTCACCTCGAATCATTAGAGTCATTCTTTCGCACGGGTATATGACCGGGGAAATCGTGTAGTCGGGCTTCCAAGAGCCGTTTTCAAAACGATATGCCTTGCTGCTGGATGAATCGGAATCGACCCAATAGTCCCCTTCACCTACGTGACCCAATCCTCCGTAATTTGGAGGGAACGAAGAGATATTGTACCAGAAATCTCCTTCAGGTATAGAAAAGTCTTCTCTGATCCCTGAACTGTGGAAAGACCCTTCGCAGTGATTGGACAGGACTATCTCCAGGTCATTGTGAATGACCTTGGTGGATCCCGGCTTCACTCGGAAAGAGTATCCGTCATCATGGGAAATGTGGTAAATCTCGTAAGATCCGGTGAGTCCATTTCTTTGGATGAAGACGGCCACTTCTGCTCTTGAGCAGAATTCTGGGTGGATTTCCTCATTCAGTTCTTCCGGCAAGGGGAGGATGCTTGGTAATTCTTCCAGGCTGCCATTTTCCCAGCCCCAACCTGATGTGTAGCGGTTTTCCTTCCAAAGTGTGTAATTGTAGGTTCTGAAATCGATTCTGTCCCCGGACTCGTCTGTGACAATCCAAATGTCTCCTGACGACTTAAACAGCGGTTCTATTGGGCTGTAGTAAACGCGAAGTTTCTGATCGGACCATATTGGATCCCGGGACTCCTCATCGTAAGGGTGCCTCTGGGAAATCTCGGAGAGCATCGAAGACTGTGGGCCTAATTCTTCCCACCTTAGCCCCTTCCAGATGTGAGCAATGTTTCCATCCGAGGAGTCTATCCAGAAGTCTCCAATTCCAGCGGTAGGTGGGGTGTCTCGAAGGAAAATGTCGAAGAATTGGTCAGAGATTGGATTGTACGACGCAGGTTCCCTGTCTTGTCCCGGAAGAAGGTGCTTGGGTTTCCAGGACTCGTATGGGGCGAATGAGTCCGCCATGATTCCTTCATCGCAAAGATATCTCTGGATGTCTTCGTATCGGTCGAATGTTATCCCCAATATCTCGTTTTGGTTGTAGGCCTCGTACTTGACCTCCGTCCATTCTGCCCTTAGGGTGACGTTTGTCCTTTCTCTTCGGGGATCGTCGACTGACCAGTCCTCGTTCCATGTCTCTACGTTCCAAGATTTTACTGTCTCGGACAGGGGCTTATTGGCACCTATTCCGCTAACCTCAGTTTCTTCCGATGGGACATATGCTTCTGAGTATATTCTAGACACCATAGTGAATAGTATGATCGCGCAAGTCAGAGCAATCAGGATGAACGTTGCTTTTCCCGCATTCGCTATTCTATCTCTTTTCTTACGAGACTTCTTGGGCAACGATTTAACCCCGAAAAGGCTGAAACCGTGGTTTTCTCCATTCATTCGTATGCCTCCCTGAAGCGATGCATTATTCTTTGGCCTATCATATTCAACCCTAGGGTAATTATGAACAGATACAGTCCGACAGCGAACATTGAGTAGTATGCAGAAGTTCCCGCGGGAAGGTCCCCCTGGATTTTCTTTGCAATGTACGCGGTCATTGTCTGAGAACTCAGAAACATGTTTCTTGTGTAGTATGCGGCTGTCCCCACGGAGATAGTTACGGCCATTGTTTCCCCGATAGCTCTGGAGAATGCCAATACAATCGAAGCAAGTATTCCCGAGAGTCCAGATGGAATTACTACTCTGAAGGTGGTTTCGACAGGAGTCGCCCCTAGTGCGTATGATGCCTCTCTGAGGCTATTTGGAACAGATCTGAGTGCATCCTCCGATAGGCTGGCGATCAGAGGCGTGATCATGATTCCGACCACTATGGCCCCGTTGATAGGGTTGAACTGTTGCGGCTCGTCGGCCATCCACCCCCACTCTACAAGTTGCGAGCCTACGTCCATCACTATTGGGGAGATTACCACGAATGCGAAGAAGCCGTAGACGACGGAAGGGATTCCTGCTAGGATCTCGAGGGTAGGCTTAACTATGTTTGAAGTTCTTGGGTCTGCGTATTCAGAAAGGTATATCGCAGTCCCTAGGCCAAGGGGAATTGCGATTATTAGGGCTCCAAGTGCAACTTGTAGGGTTGTACGCAATAGTGCGTTCACGCCAATGGACAAATTCTCTGAGACGGTGACTATTGATACCGTCCTAATGTCAGTTCGCCACAGTGTCTGGGTCAGGAATTCCCCGATGCTCCCGTCGATCCTAGCTACGAGATCCAAGAAGGATAAAACCAAGGCTACTGTGGCCACTACCCAAAGAAGAGATTTGAAGTCCCGGTCCAGAAAAGACGAACGGGCGGTAGCGAATTTTCTCAGGCTGCGGGAAAAATCTAGTAAGGGTGCCAATGGGATTATCCCCAACCTGGCGATGTTACGAGCTCTCTGGGACGCATTATCTCCGAGGGATCTTTCTGAAATTGGGGACCAGCAGTCTCTGCATAGCGTAAATGAAATTAGCAGGGGAGTTGGGTCTGGTTTTACTCGGTTCCTCGTATCAGAAATTGTTACTTGGAGTAGCAGAAGGGAGAGGCCTAGGGCGATCAGGTGGCCTGTTTGAATCGCGTGGGTGGGCAATATGGAAAGCCACAGTAGTGCCAATGCTGCTGCAATCGACCCAAGTGGTGTTCTCTTTGAGGACCATGCGAGGATTATGGCCAACAGTATCGTTGCTAGTAGGAGGTACGAGATGGAGGATTGGGATATCGGGTAGATTAGCCCGATGGAGGAGATTGCCAGAATTACCACTGAGAATGAGCTCAATGGGGGTATAGTGGAGTCGATGACTTCATCGTCGAACCTGGACAGCCACATAGGTGCGAAGACATTCATAATAAC
The DNA here is from genome assembly GCA_002498925.1 of Euryarchaeota archaeon UBA173. GTDB lineage: Archaea > Thermoplasmatota > Poseidoniia > Poseidoniales > Thalassarchaeaceae > MGIIb-O5. Next base: position 9,981 of record DAJH01000028.1, read on the forward strand.
GAAAATTATAGTCAATAAGCCAAGGAATAGGCCGAAAAGGTCGACATTAGGGATCCGCTCATCTGGATCGAAGGCGTTTGGTATCCCATCGTTGTCCATATCGTCGTCACGATCATTGTCAAATCCGTCATTATCTATGTCGGTATCTAGGTCCGTACCCCTCTCATCCACTCCGATATTGGGTTTGCCATCTCCGTCTACGTCTACTTGTGATCTGTTACTCATCGCCCAAGTGATCACGAACCAGTCTCTCTTGAGGTCGGGATCCGACTTGTGGAGTATCAGTGCACCCTCGTTGGCCCTATTGGTCTGGGGATTTGTTTCTATCATCAGCCCCAGTGGTATCTGGGCATCCTTCAGAGATTCCCCTTCCTCAACAGAGTAGTTGTCCTCGGGATTTTCATCGAGGTATGCCCAGATATACTGCCTGTTCGGATGAACGGTCCAGTTACCGGAGTAACCGAGGTGTCCTTCTGGATCTTCCAGTGGATTTCCTAGCGAGTCTCTGTCTCTTTCGAAAACTATCAATGGCTCATCGAGACCAATCATTGATTCGTTATCGTATGATACGATACATGTTGAGTCTAACCATAGGGGGTCCATGATTGAGCCGTCACTATAGTTTGCCGACTCCCATAGATCTTCTTTGACCGAATCAGACCAATCGTCAGGGGGGCTGAAGACGTCGGCTCCGCAACCGAAAGCAGAGTAGAAAGGCGCAGCTCTTACCACGAGGACGTAGATTATCCCCGCAGTTACCAGTACCACGGAAATGGCTAGTGCGAAAAGGACCGCGCTCGGCGCCCCGGACTCTATCCTGGATGCGAGCCTACGGATATCGAAACCTGTATTCGATTCTCCGGACATCAGGCTACCCTGCGTATGTTTTGATTTAATTGTCAAAATATATACTCTATATTGTTGGTTCAGCCCGCCCCCCGAGGAGGGCGGGCTGAGTTTACGTAAGTCATCACGAGTTGTTGATGACTGCTTCTACTCGCATCCAAGTGTCCTGCCATGCGGATGATGATCCGGATAGTGGGACATACCCGACGCTGTTGACGACTTCGTCGCCGAGGGCGCTGAACGCATATCTGAGGTAGTTGTATACCTCGTCCATGTACTCGTGGTTTACGTTGATGTAAATGGCACGAGTGAGCGGGTTGTAGCTCCCATCTGCTATCGTTTCTGCGTTCGGAGCGACGAAGTTTCCAGCGCTGTTCTGTATGGGAAGAGCGGAAAGTTTGTCCTGCTCTGCGACATAGTAGGCGTAACCGAAGTAGCCGATTGCATCGCCATTGGACTCAAGATAGTTTACCACGACTTCGTCTTGGGCACTGTTAGTGTAGCCATCGGGCCTGTTCAGGTCGAAGGTCTCCCCTCCTGCATCCTTGTCTGCAAACATAGCGTCACCAAAGAATTCGTAGGTTCCGGACTCGGAGTCGGCACCTGCGATCTTGATCTCGGATGCTGGGCAGCTGGCGTCTAGTTCGCTCCACAGGTGAGTGGAGTCGTCGCCATCGCTGTTTGCCAGTGAGTTCGAGTCCCAACCGGTTGCTACTAGCTCTGCCGCGGTGTAGTCGCTGTATATCCAGCGTACCTGATCCACGGTCAAGCCACCCATTCCAGAAACGCAGGTATCCGCGGCTCCGCCCTTCTTTACGACTACTGAAAGTCCATCCAGCCCGACTGGTAGTTGTGTCACCTGGATGGAGGTATCTCCCTTCAGGCAGTGGTAGACTCCGTTTCCGTAAGATGTGGCTTCCTCTGCCTTCCATCCCCTGGACATGTCTCCTATCATTACCTTGGTTCCTTTCTCGGAGTTGTCGCATACACGGCCGGCACCGGCACCGCTGCCGCCGCCCTCTATTGTCAGGGTGTATCCGGGGCAGAGGCCGTCGGTTCCTGAATATTCGTCGCCCCAGCCGTTCATTACTGGGAACACCGTACTAGAACCGGCTACGGTGATTGTCTGATCGGAGCCGCACCAGTAATCGTCCTTCTGGGCATCCGTCCATACGTACGTGTGATACATCCAGGATATCCTCTGTAGTTCCATTTCAGCGTCCTGTCCTGCTGTAAGAGGCACGTATCCCACCTGGTTCACTAGGGCATCGCCAGCACTGGAGAATCCGAACTCAAGGAAAGGAAGTGTCAGTGCCAGGTCGTTAGAGTCTAGGTGCAGATTCATGTAGATGAATCTCCCTAGTGGGTTGTACGAGCCGTCTGCTACTGTCGAGGGAGTGGGTGCTACATATTCTCCCGCATCGTTCATTATTGCCACGGCAGTAAGTGTATCTTGGTTCGCCTTGTAGTAGGCGTACCCGAAGTATCCGATCGAGTCGCCGTTTGATGTAAGGTAGTTGACTACAACCTCGTCCTCGGCGCTGTTGGTGTAACCGTCTGGTCTCTGTAAGTCGAATGTCTCGCCACCGTCCCCTCCATTGAGCATTGCGTCCATGAAGAACTCGTAGGTACCTGACTCGGAGTCGGCACCTGATATCTTGATCTCGGATGCTGGGCAACTGGCGTCTAGCTCGCTCCAAAGGTGAGTGGAGTCGTCGTTGTCGCTGTTGGCAAGAGAGTTGGTGTCCCAACCTGCTGCAGCAAGTTGTGCTGCGGTGAAGTCGCTGTATATCCATCGGACCTGGTCAGGAGTCAAGCCACCCATCGAATTGACGCAGGTCTCTGCTGCCCCGCCCTTCTTGACGACGACGGAGAGTCCGTCGGCAGCTATTGGGAACTGTCCTGCTGCGCGAGAAGTGTCTCCCTTCAGGCAATCGTACACCCATCCGTTTGGTCTGACTGATGCCTCAGAGGACTTCCAACCCCTGGACATGTCTCCGATCATTACCGCTGTACCCTTCTCGGAGTTGTCGCAAACGCGACCTGCGCCGGCACCACTGCCGCCGCCCTCAATGGTCAGAGTGGTGTCACAAGCCGTCTGGTAGATCTCTGCCCAGAGGTTAGCCACGGGGAAGACAGTCGAGGAGCCAGCTACGCTGATGGCCCCTGTTGGTCCGCAGTTCACGGATGTAAGGTCGACCCCCCCGTCCGCACCGGCCCTTGACAGCATTACCGTGACCAAGGTAGGGGTCATTGGGACGTATCCGACGTTCTCAACTAGAGCAGCTCCGCTGGCGGAGAGCCCGAATGCAAGGAAAGGCGCTGTCTTCTGCAGAGATTGTGCGTCGTTGTGCAGATTCATGTAGATGAATCTCCCTAGTGGGTTGTAGGAGCCGTCAGCCACTGAGTGGGGCGACGGAGCGACATAATCTCCATCAGAGTTCTCAATTGCGATTGCAGTTAGCTTGTCTTGGTTGGCCTTGTAGTAGGCGTAGCCGAAGTAGCCTATCGAGTCTGCATTGGACTCGAGGTAATTAACTACAACCTCGTCCTCGGCGCTGTTGGTGTAACCGTCTGGCCTGTTGAGGTCGAATGTTTCACCATTACCTGCATCAGAAAGCATTGCGTCCATGAAGAACTCGTAGGTACCTGACTCGGAGTCGGCACCTGATATCTTGATCTCGGATGCTGGGCAACTGGCGTCTAGCTCGCTCCAAAGGTGAGTGGAGTCGTCGTTGTCGCTGTTGGCGAGAGCGCTGGAGTCCCAACCTGAAGCGGTCAGCTCGGCTGCTGTGTAGTCGCTCCATATCCATCGAGCCTGATCGACTGATAGACCGCCCCCAGGTAGGCCTGAGATGCAAGTCTCAGCAGCGCCACCCTTCTTGACGACTACTGAGAGGCCGTCTGCGGCTATGCTGATCTGTACTGCTGAGCGACTGGTGTCGCCCTTTAGGCAGTCGTATGTGTAGCCATCAGATCTGACAGATGCCTCTGAGGTCTTCCATCCTCTGGACATATCCCCGATGTCTACGGCGGTTCCCTTCTCTGAGTTGTCGCATACTCGACCTGCGCCGGCACCGCTGCCACCGCCCTCGAGGGTGATCGCGATTCCGTTGCAATACTTCTGATATGCCTCGGCCCACAGGTTTGCCACAGGGAATACTGTGCTGGAACCGGCTATGGAGATGTCACCAGTTGGACCGCACTCTATGGAGCTAGAGTCGAATCCTGAGATCCCTGCGAAGTCTGTCGAGGTCTCGTCATCATCGTACTCGCAGGTTCCGTCGTCCTCTGTGGCTGCGGGGTTGTAGTTAGTCGCTGACTCGTCCATGCAACCCGTGTAAACAGTAGTGCTTCCACCGTTGTTTCCATTGTTGTCCGTACTGTCATAGGTGCACGTTCCGTCGTCCGTTGTAGATGACGAGTCGTAGTTGTTTGCGAGTGGATCGGTGCAACCCGAAATATCCACTGCTCCTGGCTCGTCATCATCGTCTTCTCCACCGATGCAGCCAGTTATTGGCATCGTCAGCATCAGTATCGTCATCATCAAAGTCTTTTTTCTTCCATTCATTAGAGTTTCATCTCCGTTAATCCGTTCTCAAAACCAGTCCCTCAATGAATCGAAGCCCCCGATTTACAATAGTCGGAGATAAGTTATATTTTCTATATATCTTTGAATAAATTCTGCTAAGTATAACGAAAATGTCGCCAATCTACAGTGGATTGGTGGAATTTCCAATGGAAATTAGGGACTATTGAGGATTGTCCTACAACATGACTTCAATTGAGTTTCTGTGGTTGTGGATGTTGATTAGGATCTCAGCCATGTCCGTAGAATAAGCGCAGAGCCTACGCAGGGACTCGGATAATCTGTCCATGAATAGTGCGTTTACCCTCCCAATCTTTTCGTCCCAGAGGTCATTCTCAAAATTGATTAATTCTTCTATCGCGCCTTGCAGCTGTAGTTTTGCTTGGTGTACCTCACTTATCTTGTACCTCCTAAGGTTCGAGATCAATAGTTTCATCGAGGCATGCCAAACTGGGATGCAGGTGATTAATGGAGATTCGGGTGACAGGGCTTCTGGCGTCTCTCGTTCCTCAATTAGCTTACAAATCTTGTATGAGTGGTCACCCATTCTCTCGAACGTTCGGACTATCCGAGAGTATTCGGAAGCCTCCCAGCGATTTGTTCCCATTGAGTCTTCGAGCCTGGAAGATTCCAGAATTAGGCCCACCTGTCTCTCCATTAGCAGCCTCAATGCGTCGATTTCCTTCTCCCTTTCCTCTGCGTCGTCAAGGATTTCACTATCACCTCCGGTTAGCACCTCTGTTATGTCCCTAATTTGGCTAGAGACCAACAGATACATTCTGTTGATGCTGGAATGAAGCGGCATCTCTGATGGGTTAAGTAGGCTGAGCATCTCTATTGATTTCTCGGCTTCAGAGGTAATTTCTATCCCTCGGGTGGTCTGAATGAAAGATCTGAAGATTTTTCGATGGCTCCTCGAGAATCCCGACTTCGACCTGATCCTGATTATTTGTGCCCCCGAGAGATATGCCCCGATCAGGTGGTCCAAGAGGAAGTCTTCGCCTATTTCCTCTATGCTTATTTCTACCTCCCTCCTTCGAACTACGGAAGTAGTCTCTGGGGTGACTCTCAGGTTTCCTGACGGCCTCCACTCGATCCTAACCTGGTCCTTAGCTGCGAGCCCGTGTACCGATACCCACTTCTTGGGAAGACTAACTATGTAGGTTGAGCCTCCAGTGAGCTGTAGTCTCCTGACCTCTGACTTGGACTGCTTGTCTATCTCCATAAGTGGTCCGAAAAAATTCTGCAATATATATTTTGATATTCTATTAGAAGCCCCATATATACGTTTAAATGTGTTTTATAAATATTCAATATAGATATTTATGATTATATTTTAGTCTGTTTTCACTGGGAGGTCTATGCGTTTGTCTTCTCCCAGCCTACTTCAATTGAGAATTTTTTAGCTCCGATGTCGTCTATCCTGTCTAGGTGTGGGGCAGCCCAAATCCAGGCCAACTGGGCGACTGCT
>DAJH01000046.1:0-3465 GCA_002498925.1 Euryarchaeota archaeon UBA173
TGCCCTCTAACGAGGAGAGTGCCGATGACACATTTCCAGAGCAACCTGTACAGGTCATTCCGCCGACAGAAATGGTAATGCTTTCCGGCATGATTGCTCGTCTCGTTTGACCTTATTGAATGCTACTAAGGCAGTATATCGCCCTTCGGGCGACCGAGTCATATTCAATACGGCATCGACGGTCGCATTGCCGATGGGAGTGCCTGAGCCCGCCGGAGACCTCGACCCGGTTTCCCTAGAGAACTCCCTAATTGGCCTCTGGGGAGAGGAGGGGACGTTTGCTCATTCCATAGATGCACGCAGGGGTTCCGGTAGCACTTTCACGTTCCTTGAGGGACCGCCCACTGCCAATGGGAAGCCCGGGATACACCATGTAATCTCTAGGCTGTTCAAGGACATGGTTTGCAGATGGAAAACGATGGAGGGACATGTGGTTGAAAGGAAGGCCGGGTGGGATACTCACGGACTTCCCGTGGAGATCGAAGTACAGAAGCAGCTAGACCTAATGTCGAACGAGGCCATTGAAGAGTACGGAATGGAGGCTTTCAATAAGAAATGCAAGGAGAGTGTTTGGACCTACGAGGAAGCTTGGAGGGAGATGACTGAAAGAATGGCGTTCTGGGTCGATATGAATGACCCCTATGTCACTCTCCATGACGAATACATAGAGTCCGCATGGTGGTCACTCAAGCAGATGTTCGACAAAGGACTTCTGTTTAGGGGACACAAAGTTCTGCCCTACTGCCCCCAGACAGGCACTAGCTATTCCAGTCACGAAGTTTCCCTTGGATACAAAGAAGTTTCAGAACCTGCAGTGTTTGTCAAATTTCAACTAGTTGGGGATGATGCTAGTGTACTGGCATGGACCACTACCCCATGGACCCTCCCTGGGAACGTGGGCCTTGCAGTTGGCCCCGATGTCACGTATTGTAGGGTCCGTATCACAGCCGAACCTTCAGGGAGCTGGGAGGGCAGAGGCGGTGCTAAAGTCGGAGAAGAGATGATTCTGGCCAAGGACCTAGTTGGGACCGTACTCAGGAATCAAATTGAGGTCGTTTCTGAATTCACAGGTTCTGAATTAATCGGGAAATCATACAATCCTCTTTTCCCGGGGGCAATAGATGGCTCTGGCCACGAAAATGCTTGGACAATTGTCGGTGCTGATTTCGTCACCACGACGGACGGAACGGGTGTCGTTCATACTGCAGTTATGTACGGCGAGGATGACTACAGGCTTGGCATGGAGGTTGGATTCCCGGCCCAACATACCGTTGGAATGGATGGCAAGTTTGTCGCGGGGACCCATGAGATTCTTGATGGCAAGTACGTGAAGGACTGCGATGACTCAATTATCAATTTACTAAATGGGCAGGGTCAGCTTTACAGGGAGCATGATTATACTCATGACTATCCTCACTGCTGGAGGACTGATCACCCATTACTGTACTACGCAATGGACAGTTGGTTCGTCAGAATGACTGCAGTCAGAGACCAGATATCGCAGTACAACTCAGAGGTGGAATGGGCACCAGAATGGACAGGTAGCAAAAGAATGGGCGAGTGGCTTTCGAACATAAAGGACTGGGCGATCAGTAGGGAGAGGTACTGGGGGACACCTATTCCGGTTTGGATTTGTCCGGAATGCGGCAGTGAGCATTGTGTCGGGAGTATTGAGGAAATGGCTTCCATGAAGACCAGTTCTTCCCCGATGCCGCCAGAGCTCCACAGGCCATATGTGGACGAAGTAAGGCTTCACTGTACTACTGAAGGATGCAATGGCGAGATGATAAGGGAGCCTTATGTCATGGATTGCTGGTTTGACTCTGGCTGTGCCACATTTGCCCAGTGGCACTACCCATTTGAAAACGGGGACAAGTTCGAGGGAGCGTTTCCCGTTGATTACATCTGCGAGGCAGTGGACCAGACAAGGGGGTGGTTCTACTCCCTCCTCGCAGTGTCAACAACCGTTTTCGATAGTATATGCTACAAGAGGTGCCTTTCACTCGGCCACATCTTGGACAAAGAAGGGAAGAAGATGAGTAAGTCCAAGGGGAATGTGGTTGATCCGTGGGATCATTTCAACAAGGAGGGAGCTGATTCCATTCGCTGGTATATGACAACCCAGAGTGCCCCGTGGTCACCCACAAACTTCGATCCAAATGGGGTAAGGGAGTCCTATGCGAAGATGTTCCTAACCCTGTGGAATGTATATCGATTCCATGCTGACTATGCGGCACTGGATGGTTTCGACCCCGATGACGAAGATACGTTCGTACCAGTTTCGGAGAGGAGTCCTTTGGACCGCTGGATCTTATCTAGGGTCTCTTCAATGTCTGAAGAATACCATGATCACTTCGTTGCATGGGACTTTCACAAAGGTGGCAGGGAACTGGAGTCTTTCGTGGTTAACGATCTCTCAAATTGGTACGTGAGGAGGTCGAGGAGGAGGCTATGGGATGAAGGGGAGAGTTCGGATAAGAGATCTTGCCAGCATACCTTACACGAGGTCTTATTGATTGTATGCCGACTGATGGCCCCAGTTTCACCCTTCATTCCAGATTCGATCCATAGGGGCCTGATGGGCTCCTCAGTGCACTTAGCAGATTGGCCAGTGGGTTCCGAATTAGTCGAGAGGAGTCTTCCCCCTATTGACCACATCTTGGAGAGGGAGATGGATCTTGTGAGGTCATTGGCGGAGACCGGTAGGAGGGTCAGAGTCGAGGCAGGAAGAAGGCAGCGACTTCCATGCAGGAACGGATGGATTGTTGGCGGGCCCGACATTTCCCAGTTCCATGGGATCCTTGCAGAGGAGTTGAATGTGGAGGAATTGACCACCGAAGATGATTTAGATCGATTCCAGAAGATAGAAGTTCACCCTAACAGAAAGGCCCTGGGTGCCAAGTGCAGAGGCGACCTCCCAGCCGTCTTGTCAGAGATAGAAGATGCTGACTCAGAGGCCCTACTTCTGGAGGTTGAGGCCGGAATAGCGGCCCTTGCCGGATACGAGATTACCTCTGAAGACATAGAGATCAGAAGAGTCGAGAAAGAGGGTTATGCGGCGTCCACGTTGTCTGAATACGGTGATGTTTCCCTGGTCCTAGATATGAGCATAGACGATGAGCTACTTTCGAAGGGGCTTGCAAGGGACATCATTCGAAGGGTGCAGGCGAAGAGGAAGGATTTGGATCTCGAAATCGAGGCGACAATATCGCTTTCCGTTTGGACTGAGGGACTGGACCTTTCCAAGGGCGACTGGGAGAGGCTAGTTACGGAGACTCGAGCTAGCAATTTCACCATTAACGAAGGAGACTACCCAGAAGTTTCTGAGGAGTTCGGGGTTGACGGAGTTTCCGTTAGATTCGTAATCTCCTAGAATATTGGTGTCTGAGGGGTGTACTCCACTGGTAGCATAAGCTCCAACCCAAATAGGGGATCAGGGTCTGAAGAGTCGTGGTATGCAATAAA
>DAJH01000046.1:3868-4707 GCA_002498925.1 Euryarchaeota archaeon UBA173
CCTAGTCCCAAATATGTCCTAGAGTCGGGGCTCATGCTGTCTGAGAATCCCCTCACGTGCCATGCTAGATCGACATCTGGTCCCGAAGAGCTCTGGTATCGAACATTCAGAATGAACAAATCGTGAACTCCATTTGAGTGGAACTCCCATTCCTCTAATTCAGTGGCCTCAGATGAGAGGTCATAGGATTGATTGCTCCAACTTTCTCCACCGTCCCATGAAATCATGTGAGTGAGCATGGCTCCACTCGCAATCACGCAATGTAATGCAGTTGATGAGTCAAATGCACAATATTGCGAAGGCAGGGAAGAGCCGTTCAGGGTCACACCCGTCCACCAATTGAGAGATGTATCCAGGAATGCATCCCTCCCATCAATGAAGTAGTCTGGGAAATATAGGCCACCCGAGGGGACGGGGAAGGCCCTCATCTCCTTGTGTGGTTTAGTAAAGTCCCACTCAGGACCTAGTTCGATGGGATCCAGATCAACCTCCATAACATCAAGGTTAGCGTCTCTATCGGGGAATCCCAAGTAGTCGTAATTCAGCCCATCGGTTGAAATCTGACCTCCAATATTCTGGACTTGGTGCCAGAAGTTAGAGATTACCAGGCTGGCCCATGGGCCGTTTCCATATATGCCGCCGTTTATTGGGCCGATGACCTCTACTTGCCATGACCTATCATAGAAGGGCTCTGGCGTCCTATTGAAGCACCAGCTCCATTCTTCGTCATCGGCATCGTAGAGGAATGCATAGAACTGGTCTGCCCCACTTGAGCTTGGGTAGGGGAACCACCCCATCGAAATCAGATCCCCATTTGTCGCCTGGATTATGCTGCCTTC
>DAJH01000050.1 GCA_002498925.1 Euryarchaeota archaeon UBA173
GAGCCTGCTCACTTTCAGGGGAGCCATCCTTGATGGCGTATCCCAGTGGCTCTCATGATCCTAGAGGATCTGCTCCAGGAACAGCTTGGTCCTGTCGTGCTTGGGGTTCGTGAAGAACATCTCAGGGGTGTTCTCCTCCACCAGAAAGCCCTCATCGAACAGTATGCACCGGTCAGCGACCTCCTTGGCGAATCCCATCTCGTGAGTGACCACGATCATCGTGATGTCCCTCTTGGCGAGATCTATCATCACCTCGAGGACCTCCTTGATCATCTCCGGGTCGAGAGCCGACGTCGGCTCGTCGAACAGCATTATCTTGGGATCCATGGCCAGTGCCCTGGCGATTGCAACCCTCTGCTGCTGCCCGCCGGATAGCCCGCTGGGGTACTTGTAGGCCTGCTCCGGGATGCCGACCCTCTCGAGCAGTTCCATAGCATGCTCCTCTGCATCCCTCTTCGATGTCCCCTTTACCTTCATGGGGGCGAGGGTGATGTTCTCCATTATCGTCAGGTGCGGGAATAGGTTGAACTGCTGGAAAACGAACCCCACCTCCGACCGTACGTACTTCAGGTCCGATACAGTCGTGTCGTCATCGATGGTTATCCCGTCAATCTTGATCGTACCTCCGCTGTGTGGCTGCAATCTGTTCAGGGTCCTGATGAATGTCGACTTCCCGGATCCCGATGGTCCGAGGATGACGATGATCTCTCCCTTCCTCACCGTAATGTCCACGCCCTTCAGTGCCCAGAAGTCACCGAAGTTCACCTTGACCCCCTCTGCTTCAATAATTATCTCGTCGCTTTCCGTGCTCATGCTGCTTCTCCTCCTCCTTCTCTTACCAGTCCAAGGTTCTTCTCAATCCTCATTGAGACCCTGGAAAGGTAGAATGCGAAAACCCAGAACACTATTGCGGTGACCCATACGGGCTCCAAGAACGACGACATGAACCTCATGTCGCCACCGGGTATGTCCTTGGAGAGCTTGAAGAAGTCAAGGATATTGACGATGAAGAGGAGCGTAGTGTCCTTCCACAGGCCTATGAAGACGCTGACAATGGATGGGAGGGTGGTTCTGATTGCGTTCGGTAGCTCGACCTGGAGTCTGATCTGCATGGGCGACAGGCCGAGGGCCAATGCCGCCTCCTTCTGCCCGCTGTCGACGGCCTGCAGTCCCCCTCTGAGCACCTCTGCGATGTAGCACCCTCCGAAGAATCCGAACATGATCAGCATCCCGATTATGTCCTCTGCCTCGTAGAATGGGTCCATCAGGTCGGGCAGGAGGAACACTGCGAAGTACAGCCAGCAGATCAACGGCCCGGAGCGGACTATCTCTATCAGGAGAACTGCTGGGACCTTGAAGAACGGGAGTTCGCTCTGCCTGCCGAAGGCGAGAACGACCCCGATTCCGAACCCAAGGACACAGCCGGCAGTGGCTATGATCAGGTTCACGAACAATCCGCCCCATTGGGATGCCTCCACGCCGTCTCCTGCTAGCTTGTCAAGTGTCGTGGGGACCCAGGTGCCGGCGATTATATCGTCCAGTCTCTCTTGGGCAGGATCCCCTCCCAGTGATACTGCTAGGTCCTTCACGAACTCTGGCGGGTTCATTATCAGGATTGCGAAAAAGAATGTGAATACCGCGCCGAGGGAGATGTATGAACGGAGCCTGTTGGCCTTGTAATCCTCGGATACCGAGCAGTAGTAGTAGGACATACCGAAGGACCCGTAAGCGAGGAGGGTGGCTATCGCCAGCCTTGTCATTGGTACCTCCTTGTGGTAGTTCATCTCATTGGGTAGCCATGCGATTACGATGAGTACTATTGCTATGAGCGTGAATGGGACGAGGAACGATGATGGCTTGTCGCCCGTTGTGCCGTATGTCGCCCCGATTATGATGAAGGTGAGGTAGAGGATCCACCACAGCCTAAAGTTCTGATTGATGCCGTAGCAGTTCTCTATGTCGATGCACATCGGCGACCCGGGGGACTGGGTCATCATCTCGGTCATCTGCTGTCCGACCAGGACCAGGACCCTGTTCGCCCAGATGACATCGAAGTCGGCGAATACCATGAGGAACTCCATAACGAAGTGAATCATGTAGAAGGATATCCAGGCCGAACCGACGCCCAGAAGAGGAGTGCCTACGGACTTGAAGGGAGTTGCCTTCAGCAGCGTGACAAGCGTTGCCCACCATGCCAAGAGGAGCAGGGCAGCGCATGTGAACGAGTATAGCAACGTCGGGACGATGCCCGTGTCGAACCCCTGGGCGTAGTCGACCATCTGGATTGCTCCTGCTGGAAGTGGACCAGAGCCGAACAGGGCTAGCGAGAGGGATACTGTGACTATTGAGAAGTCTAGTATCCTGGTGGTTATCGGATTCATCTTGAGGCCGGGTTTTCCTGCCACTGACTCCTCGAATTCTGAGAATGAGAAGCTGCTGACCCTCCCGCTGATGTTGGAAATTACGTCTCGAACTGCCGCAGTGAGGGAGAATGCTGGCGACAACGGGTTCTGCACTGTCTCATCAGTCATATCTTCACGCTCGTTACCTTGGAGTTGTACCAGTTCATCACGACTGATATCGAGAGGCTGCCGACCTGGTATGTCACAAGCAGCAGAACGAACAGAGGGATCAGCTTGCCCACGTTGTTCATCATAATCACGACATTGTAGAATACATCTGTGTAGCCGACCACGATTGCTAGACTGGAGTTCTTCCAGACGTTCATGTATTGACTGTTTAGCAATGGGACCATGCTTCTAAGGGCCTGGGGTAGAATCACTAGCCTGAGTCTCTGAAATGGATTCAGGGACAGAGAAATAGCGGCCTCAACCTGGCCTCTAGGTAGGGACTGGATGCTCCCCCTAACAATTTCGGCGACGACAGCGGTGGTGAACAAAGTTAACCCGAGCATCATTGCTAGGAATGAGGGCGTCATCTCGAAACCTGCGCCATCGAGTATTGTCCAATTACCGGGCTGGTCAATAAAGCCATCATTGTTCCAATCCTTAGTTAGCTTTGGCCAAGAAAGTCCACCTGACAGTGCAACGCCCATTGCGACAGCAAACGAGAGTGTCCAAATCGTGAATCTTCTCCTTAGCCCTTCTTCTGTATCATCTACCTCTAGATTATTCATCCCACTGGAGTCTATTGCAGAGATTACTGACAAACAGTAGATCACAAAAAATAAAGATGCAAGGGGATAAACAGCTTCATCGAGAATAGCTTTCAATAATTGGGCATCCCCTCCTGCTGGTGCAGCAATAAATGGCAATGTTGCATCTATGAAAACTAAAGCGCTAACTATCAAAGCAATGTCGGCAATGAGTGGTTCAAGACGCCAATTTAGTACACTGTAAGGTCTGAAAAGAAACTCTCCTGAATTTGAAGGTGCGTTTATCTTTCTGGGCTCTACCCTTTCGAAGAATCTTAGTCCCGCTCTTGTTAGTGCCAGTATTGTTACTCCAAAGAGGACTAATTGATATGATGCGAAGTCGACAAAATACACCCCTTGCTTACTTATGAAAGCGCCCGCTACTGTTGCATCTTCTGTTCTAGACTGTTCGAGTATAGTCGACTCGGCAACAAACATGGGAAGGTCCTGCCCCATCTGAACTGAAATCAAGAACAGCAGAACAGCAAGCGGCAAGTTTCGAAATAACTCCACATAGACAGTGGCTGCTCCAGAAGCTAGTCGATTATTGGACAGTCGAGAAACGCCAACAATTATCCCTCCTATTGTACACAGGACTATGCTGACCAAGGTTACTCTGGCAGAGTTGATTACTGCAGCCTTCATGAAAACCCATCTAGAGTCTATATTTGGTAGGACCTCGATTGGCCAAGGTTCGATGGCGAACTTATTCCCTGCGTCCATAAACAGGAAGTCTAGTGACCAGCGATTCAGCATCACTGGGTCTGATCCGTCGTTCATCAGGAACAGGACCCGCAGGAACAGATAGCTGAATAGAGGGAAGAAGGCGAGGAATGCGAATGCCGACATCCTCTTCGACTGGACGGTGGGCTTGGCCCCCTCTCCAGAGATGATGAAACCCCAGGCGAAGAATGTGAGGAGAGTCATGGCGGATATGGAGGTGGCTATGTCCTCGAATAGGAGTGGGAACATCACGTTGTTGAGCGTGATGAAAGGGAATGCTAGGATGGCCATTACGGTGACCAGGACTGGGGCTGCGTTTCTGATCGTCTGTAGCCCGAACTGCTGGCGCGAGATACTGGAGTCATCGGGGAAGTACTCGCGGAATTTGAGTGGCAGACTCAGGGCGTCTGAGATGTTGTCCTGTAATAGTAGAAGACCGCTTAGGAAGGCACCGCCTAGGAAGAAGAATGGGACCTGCTTAGCCGGAGTTAGTTCGAAGACCTCGGTGACGCAGTAGAACGCCGCCATGAAGGCGATGACGCCGAATATTGTGTTCGATAGCCCGGAGAGCAGGTGCAGGATCCACCTGAGTTGGCCGCCGTAGCTCTCGACGACCTGCTGGTACTCCGATACCTTGACTCCTGTTATCGGGTCGATCCGGTCCTTCGTCGAGACGAGGGATCCGTCTAGGTCGTTGTGCCCATCGCCGTCCGAGTCTAGTGGAGTCCCAGATGAGTCTTCTAGCATATCCGAAGTGCCGTCATCGGAGCCGAGGATGGTCCCGATGGCCTTCTTGGGGATTCGCAGGAGGGCCTTGATGAGCTTGGAAAGTGTGGAGAACTCGTTCTGGACCAGCAGGAATAGGAGTAGGATGAATCCTCCGTATAGGAGCACGAGGCTGTCCATGGGGAAGTAGGCCTGGTTTGCCTGGGTCTTGACGCCGGTTATGGGGTCAGTGACCATGATGCTGCGTGACATCTTGGATAGGTAGTCGGCGGAAAGGCCGAGGAATTTTTTGGAGTAAACCCAGAAGAGGTATGGGGATATTACGAGCAATAGTAGCCTGACTGCATCCCCGGCTGTATCTACTCTCGGAAGTTTGGACTTGAGTTCACCGAGGTCCATTTTACCAACTCAGTTCACATGCATAATTTCGAATTTGGGCCCCCGGGGGAGTTTCCCCCCCGGGGGCTTATGTTTCTCCGTCTATGCGTCCGATTCAGTGATCAGCGCATTGGAGGTGCGTACTGGAGACCGCCCTCTGAAGCGAGTGCGTTGTATGTTCCAGCGCGCGAGATTAGGCAGTCGACCATTGCATCCGATCCGCTGACACCGTCGTAGGTGCCGTCGCAGAATGCGTCGTCGTATGCCTCACCGTAGTTTCCTGAAGCAGCCAGGACGTCTTGCATCCAAGTGCCGGAAAGCATGTTGCTTGCGGTGCCCAGACCTAGGTTCTCGGTCAGAAGGCGGCACATTCCTGGGTCAGTAGCTGAGCCACCATCCACAGTTGCGCAGGCATCGGTTGCCTTGGCCGCGTAGTTTCCGGACGTTACGCCCATCTCCTCTGCGGTTATCATTCCGTACCATACCCATGCCACGACGTCCTTGAAGTCGGAGTCCATGTCACGGGTTGCGGCGCCTAGAGGCTCCTTGGACATCAGCTCCTTGGCGATCCACAGTTCGCTGTGCGATTCTGTGGCTGCCCAGTCTGCGTCGTTGTCCAATAGCCACTTCCTTGCGACCATTGCGGACATGTCGCCCGTGAATGCGTCGCAGGTTCCGGCCTTCAGCTTCTCGACGGACTCGGTTGCGTCAGGTGTACCCTCGATGGTGATATCGATACCTCTGGAACCGAACCAGTCCACTAGGTTACCCTCGGTGGTGGTTCCGACTCCGACGCATACCACTGCGTTTGTTAGCTGGTCAGCGGACCCGGTGCCGTAGTTGAACACGTCAGAGCGGACTAGGATTCCCTGCCCGTCGTAGAAGTTCATTCCGGCGAAGTCTGCATTCAGGTCAGCGTCACGACTGGTGGTCCAGGTCGTCGTCCTGATTAGGACGTCGATGGTTCCTGCGGATAGCTTCTCGAACCTGTCCGATCCGGATGCGGGGATGTACTCCACGTCCGTGTCAGGGTTCAGTCCTAGAGCAGCGGCAACAGCGCGGCAGTATGAGATGTCTAGTCCCGAGCGCACGCCAGTGGCCGAGTCCAGGTATCCCATGCCGTACTGGGATTCCTTCACACCGCACTTCATGGATCCACGAGCAATAATCGTGTCCAGAGTGCTGACGGGAGTAGCCTCAGCTATCCCCTCTGCCTTCCCTTCGGCTCTCGCGGTGTCGACGTCTTCCTGGGTCATCCCAGTGTCGTCGCCCGCACAGCCCGCAAGGGCTGCAGTCATCATTAACAGCATCATTGTTGTAGCGAGTAATCGCTGCATGAGGCCAATGACGCGATGTAGCAGGTATATACCTTCTCATGATTGTGAGAAAATCGCCCTATTGGGGGCTATTGTGGTTTTTGAAGGAGGTTAGGTGGGAGACGGGGCGGCAAAAGCCGCCCCGACCCCCGGTTTCCGAGGTTCTTAGGAGGGGATCCATCTGCAGGTTCCCCTACA